>CAZNYK010000038.1:0-31941 GCA_964577215.1 uncultured Saprospiraceae bacterium | reverse complement strand
CCGGCGTCATCCGGGTGGAGTTCAACCAATACGGCAACTGGTGGTGGCGGGGCAGCCTCGGCGCCGGCGCGTACGCCACGCCGGAGTACCGCTTTCAGCCCGGCGACCGGTTCTACAGGTTGTACCTGGATTCAATTCCCGCCGATGCGGTGCTCCTGTATCAGGTGGGGGGCAAATGGCATGAGGTGGAGCGGGCTGTTTGGATGGGGGAGTGATCAGGCGATTGCTTGCGAAATGTGGGTGGTTTTGGGCACATTTCGCGGGGGATGAGACTGGATTGCCCGGGAAATCTATGGTTTCCGTGTTGTGTACTCTATGACGCGTTTTTCATACGCCGTACCCTTATCAGAAGCTGAAGACACCCTCACACCCCCGCCAACTCCCGGATCAGTTCCACCACCACGCGCCGCAACTTCGGCTCCACCGACGAAACCATGGCGATCACCTCCTCAACCGTGGTTTCCTGGATGGATTCAGGAGGGTATCCCTGGTTGGATACCACCGAAGCCACGAACACCGGCAGGCTCATGTGTTTGGCCACGATCACTTCCGGCACGGTGGACATGCCCACCACGTCGGCGCCGATGCGGTACATGAAGATGTATTCTGCCGGGGTTTCCAGGTTGGGGCCTTGAAGGGCCAAGTACACGCCTTCGTGCGCGCGGATGTCGTTCTCATGGGCGATCTCCAGGGCGCGGGCATTGAGCGGCCAGTCGTAGGCGCGCAACATATCGGGAAAACGGGGCCCAAGCCGCTCGTCGTTGTAGCCCCTGAGCGGGTTGTCGGCTTGCAGGTTGATGTGGTCGCGGATGAAGACTAAGTCGCCGGCGCGGTAATTGGGGTTGAGGCCGCCGGATGCATTGGAAATGAACAACCGCTCGATGCCGAGGAACTTCATCACCCGCACAGGGAATGTGATCTGCTGCATGGTGTAGCCTTCGTAGTAGTGGAAGCGCCCGGCCATGCACACCACCGGTATGCCGCCGAGTGCGCCGAAGACCAAGCGGCCTTTATGGCTTTCCACGGTTGAGATCGGGAAGTGCGGAATGTCGGCATAAGGTATCTCCGTTTCAATGTCGATCTCGTCGGTGAGATTTCCCAGACCGGTGCCGAGAATGATGCCGAAACGCGGCTGCATCGATGTGCGACTGCGAATAAATCGTATGGACTGCTGAATGTCTTCGTATAAATCGTTCATGTGCAATTGATCGGTTTCTCAAAATTTCCCATCCCCTACGGCGCCATCTTCACCTGCACCACCTGCAGTACCTCTTTGCTGGTTCCGCCGAGGCTCACAAAAGCCACGAGCTTGCAATCGGCGGCTTTCCATTCGTTGGGCACGGTAGTGACGTAGCGTTTGCAAAAGCGGCTGCCGGCGCCGAGGTCTTCCTGCAGCAAGTTTCCGTCGAAGTTGGTGAGCATACTGCGCAGAATGTGCTTATGGACGTAGTCGGCCTCTTTTCCTGCCGGGGTGAGTTGATAGTCCGTCACGTTGTCTTCGGTGAGCGCTACGCTGAGGCGCACATCCGGATCGGTGAGGGTTTGTTCCACGAAGACCGTGACGTCCACTGTGAGTTCGCGGGTAAGCGCGTTGAAATTGCGGTTGAGCGCCAGCTTGACCTTGGCGGGCAGCGCCAATTCCTGCTGCACATAGCCGGGCCATTTGGACTGGCCGAGTTGCATGCTGAACTCGCCGGGGAACTTGCGGCGGTTGACCACTGCTGTGGGATAACCCAGCGGTTCGCCGAGCAGGCTGAGTATCTGTGTGCCGGCAGGAGTGCGAAAATCGTACAGGCTCTCCGGGTATGGAGGCGAGAAAAACCCGGCATGGATGGATACGGCCACCAAGCGCTCCCCGTGCTGATTGATCAGTGCCTCTATGGCCTGGGCGCCGGCAGGGCAGTTGACGCAGCGCACGCCCGTAAACTCCTCGATGAGCACATTGCGCTGTTGGGAAGCCACAGCCGAGGCCGGCGCGGAGGCGCACTCGCCCTGATCCATAACAGGACTGACAAGAGGCGGTATCTCTTCGCAAGCTGTCATTAAAAGAGCAAAGAGGCAGGGAAAAAGCCAGGTCTTCATGGTATTTTTTATTTGGCCAAAATTAAAAAAATCACTTCCGCGTCAAGTATCAGCACATCAGCACATCAGCACATCAACACATCAACACATTAAACTCAAAACAGCTTCTTCTTTATCACAAATCGCAGTGTCTCCCCGGCCCACATCCGATAGGCTATGGATGAGGGATGAATGCCGTCGCTGAAAAAATCCGCCCCCGTATATTGCGCGCCCATCCACTCGGATGCATGTATCGGTTTGCCGGGGAAAAATACCCCCTCGATGCGTTTGGGAATGGGGCGCAAGGCCAATCCATGCAGATGCACCAGCACGCCCAGCCCGGCCCGCACCAAGCCCGGCAATGCCGGAAATGCGCCCACCGGCGGCAAGGCCATGATGACTATGGGTGTCCCGGGCAGCTTTTCTTTTATGCCGCGCATCAAAAAGGCCATGTTTCTCCTGAATACCAAGGGACTATTGAGATAGAAAGTGTCGTTGCCGCCCATGCCCACTATGACCAAGTCAAAATCCTCCGCCGGGATGAGCGGCGTCAGCTTTCGATGGGCTGCTTTGGCATCGTACCCGCTGCGTGCCACCACCTGCCATTGTACCGGCCGGCCGGTGTGTGCGCTCAGCGCCCCTGCGAAGTGCCCCGCAAAGCCGTCGGCATGATCGTTTACTCCCACTCCGGCCACGGTTGATTCGCCGAGCAGCAGCACCCGGAGGGGAACAGCGTCGCCTTCGCCTGCACGGCCCTCCGTATTCAGGCTTGCCTCCGGTAGCCTCGGGATGTTTTTGCGCGCCTTTTTGCCCTGGAAATAAAATACCGGCAGCAAGGGTACGCTGAGGATGGCTCCGATGTAGTAAAGCAATTGTGCCAGTAGCATAGTCAAAAAGTTGAGCTGACAGAAAATCGCACGCCGCTGAAAGCCGGTTCCAAGCGGCAAATTCCTCCCGTGCACACCACGCCTTCCACCTGTTTGATGTAGCTGAGCGAGAGGCGGTTGGAGCGCAGGGTGTAAAATACGTCGAAGCGGGGATAGTGCAACTTGAGTTTCTCCCCATTATCATTCACCGGCGAATTTTTGCCGGGGCCGGTGTTGTACATATCTGAGGCGGTGAAGCTCCAGTTCGGCGCAATGTTGAACTCTACGAGGCCGAAGAGCCAGTCGCCGTAATCTTGCTTGAACCCGGCAGATTCATCCATACCAGTGAGCATGTATTGGGTCTCTACGCGGATAGATGTTTTGCGGTCGAACTTATACAAAAATTCTGCAAAAGGCGTGATGGTCTGGACATTTGGGACGCCGGGTTTGAATTCGTAGCGCTCCTGGTTGTAGTTTTGGTGTTGTATGCCTGCGGTGAGCGTCCACACGCGGTCTTTTTTGAATACGGCGTCTAAATAAAACTCCCTGTATAAGAGCACGTCGTTCAGGTCGGTGATATTGGAGGCGTTGAAGTTGAAGGCCAATTTCCGGTTGGGGCTGTAGCGGATGTCGGCCTGGAAAGCCAGTTCGCCGAGTTCCTGGGTGGCGGCATTGTAGCGGGAGTTGAGGCGGTAGGTATTCACCCGCGCCATGGGGGGCAGGAAGTTGACGAGGCCCCGGTTGAGTTGCTCTTGCGGCCGGGTTCGGAAACTGAAGTCTGCCGTGCGTTTGCCTTCGAGGGTGATGCCCCATCCTCCGCCTGCATAGCTGAGACTGGTGTACAAAACGCTGCCTGCCTTTTTGATAAACTTGTCGCCAACGATGGGCTGCCCGTCGCGTACGATGACGCCGAAGGGATCGTTCATGGCATCGGGCGTTTTGTAGGCGCCCTCCACATACCAGGAAACCGGACCTGCCGTAAGGGTATTGAAGGCCGAGAAAGCAAAAGCGTTGTATTTAGGCGTGAATGCGTCTTCTTTGGGGTACGTGTTGAGGGCCGCCACCAAGGAATTCATGGATTCGTCGTCGAGCGTGCGGCCAACGGCGCCGAATCCGGGCGCAAGGGAAAAGGAGGAGGTGGAATCTTTAGAGGCTAAAAAGCCCTCGACGCTCAGTCCGCGGATCACGGCATTGTAAGTATCAAACTGTTGTTTTTGCCTTCCGGTAAATGCCTTGACCTGCCAGTTGGGGTGCAGGTCGTAGCTGAGGCGGAGGCCGAAAAGGGCGTTGTCAATGAGCAGCGGGCGCTCCTCGAAAGCGCGGAAGATAATGCCGCTTCCGATCTGGTCGTAGATATAGCCCCCGTAGATGCCTAATTTGTTGATCTTCTTTTGAATGAACCACCGCCCGATGCCCTCGCCGCTGTAAGAGCCGGTGGGGTTGAGGAGGTTGGAATTGTTGAACATGTCGAAGCGCAGGCCGAAGTCGAAGCCCCAATTGCTGTAAGTCAGGTTGAGCCAGGCTTCTCCGCCGAAAAGCTGCCGGTCGTACTGCGGGGTGTTGGCTGCGCCGATGAGCGAATCGCGCATGAAAAAGTTGGCGTTGAGTTGCAGGCTGCCTGCAATTCTGCCGCCGGTTTCTTCCTGGGCGCAAACGGGAAGAATTGCCGAAAAAGACAGCGAGAAGATAAGCGTGAGATGACAAAGGCGTTTCATCCAGGTAGTGTTTAACAGAATCTTAGGACGCGGGCAAACGCAGAAGTATTTACCTTTGTGCGTTCCATTGCACGCAAAGATAGGTGCGTAACGTCCAAAATTTTGCCAAATCATGACCAGAATTCAACTTTCCTTTCTCGCATTGTGCTTTTTCGCTGCCGTTCCGGCACTTTCGGGCCAAAAGGCCATTCCTTCCGTAGAGATCAAAACCCTGGACGGCAAAACCGTCAATATTCAAAAATACACGCATCAAAGCGGTAAGATCACTATACTCAGCTTCTGGGCTACCTGGTGCAAACCTTGCCACCAAGAGTTGGACGCCGTGATGGAGTTGTACCCCGAGTGGCGCGAGAAATACGATGTGCAGATGCTGGCCGTCACCGTCGATACCCAGCGCGCCTTGGCTAAGGTAGGCCCTATGGTGGAGTCCAAAGGCTGGGAATATATCATACTCTCCGATGCCAACCAGGTATTACAAACCGTGCTCAACTTCCAGAGCATTCCGCAGACTTTCCTGCTCGATCGCAACGGCGACGTCATCTACGAGCACACCGGCTACCTGCCCGGCGACGAGTACAACTTGGAGGAAAAGATCAAGGCGGCCGCAGCCGGGAAGTAGGCAGTACCCTTACCGGTAACAGCCCGCATGGCCATCTGTGCGGCATACGGCACACTGCATACCGCACACTTACGTAGCTTTGCCGTTTCAATTGCACCGCACGTGACCGCATCCGAGCAATCCGAACGTCCATATTACATCGCCGCTTTAGTCCTGCTGCCGGCGGCGTTGCTGATTAATCTGGGCCTGATGACCTTCATCGATGATGAGGCCATCCGCTCCTTGGTGGCGTTGGAAATGAAACTCTCGGGTAACTACATCACCCCCACCCTCAACGGCGAATATTACTACAACAAACCGCCGCTCTATAACTGGATACTACTTGCCTTTTTCAGCATAGCGGGCAAATTCGACGAGTTTACGGCCCGCATTCCCACCCTTGTGAGCTTATGCGGTTTTGCGGCCACGGTGTTTTTAGTGTTCAAGCCCAAGTACGGCGCGCGGGTGGCGTTTATCAACGCATTTGCGCTGATCACTTGCGGGCGTATCCTGTTTTGGGATTCCATACTCGGGCTTATTGACATATGCTTTTCCTGGGTGATGTTCGGCCTGTTCATGGTGGTGTACCACGAGTTTCGCCGGGGCAACTTCATGCGGCTGTTCCTGCTCAGCTACCTGCTCACTGCCGTGGGTTTCCTGATGAAAGGGCTGCCGGCGCTGGTTTTTCAGGCGTTCACGCTATTGGTGTATTTTGTGTACAAACGGGAATTCAGGCGCCTGTTTTCGGCGGGGCATTTTCTCGGCATAGGACTGCTGGCGCTCATCGTGGGCGGCTACTACCTGGTGTATCACCAGTACAATGACCTGGGCAACGTGTTTACCACGCTGTTCGACGAGTCGTACAAGCGCACGGGCGCGCGATTCGGACTGAAGGAAACGGCGCTGCATCTGTTCAGCTTCCCTTTTGAGATGGTGTATCACTTTCTGCCCTGGTCGCTGATGATCCTTTACTTTTTCAAGCGGGGCGTTCACCGGCAACTCCTGCGGGATGAGTTCATCACGTTCAACCTCATTACTTTTCTGGCCAATATCGTTGTATATTGGACTTCGCCTGAGGTGTATCCGCGGTACCTGCTCATGCTGGCGCCGCTGTTGTTTTCCGCTTTTGTCTTTTTGCACGAAGACCATGCGGCACGGCGTTCTGCGGTATTTCGCGTCGTGGATGGGTTTTTCTTGGTCTTTCTCGCAGTGATGGTAGTGGGCAGCATAGCGCCCGCCTTTTTGGAGCGCACGCGGCAGGTGCCGTTTTTATTCGCCAAAACGGCGTTCCTTTTTTCCGGCAGCACCGTACTTTTTGCGCTATACCTCCGGCAAAGGGACAAACGTCTCTTAGTGATGATCGTCGCCCTGTTGTTGATGCGCGTGGGCTTCAACTGGTACGTACTGCCCGATCGCAATGCCGAAGACTGGGGCAACCTGTGCAGGCAGTCCACGATTGAAGCCGGCGTGCAGTTCCGCAACCGCCCCTTGTATATATATGGCGATACGGAACTACAGTACACCAACGCCTTTTACCTGACCAATGCCCGTGGTCAGATCGTGCCCCGTGCCGCAACGCCGCCCGATCCATCTGCCGTTTACATTATAGCCCCGGGCATGTACCCGGCATTGCCCTACCGGAAAGTCGGCGAGTTCAAATATCGACACGGCATGGGCGTACTTCACCTGGGAGTTTTATCCAACACATCTGAAAATCAGGAATAAATGCAGCCGATGCTATCAGTCGTCGTCACCGTTTACAACGAAGAGGAAAACGTCCGGCCTCTGCTGGAGCAACTCCACGCCGCTTTAGATGGCATTGCCTATGAGATCATCTACGTGGACGACGGCTCCCGCGACGGCACCCTCGCGGCGCTGAAAGCGGCGGCGCATCCCCGGCTCAGGGTTGTGGAGTTGCGCAAAAACTACGGCCAGAGCCTTGCCCTCATGGCGGGCATAGATACGGCGCAGGGCGAATACATAGCTACCATGGATGGCGACCTGCAAAACGATCCTTCAGATATACCCGGTATGCTCCGCTTAGCGCAAACGGGCGTCTGGGATATGGTGGCCGGCAACCGCCTCAACCGGCAGGACAAGGTGCTCTTGCGCAAAATTCCCAGCGCCATTGCCAATTACCTCATTCGCAATCTCTCCGGCGTTCATCTCAAAGACTACGGCTGCGCGCTTAAAGTATTCCGCGGAGAATTGGCCAAGGAACTCGGCCTGTACGGCGAGCTGCACCGCTTCATCCCCGTGCTGGCCAGCCTCGAAGGCGCGCGTATCACCCAGGTGGACGTGAAGCACCACCCGCGCACGGCAGGCCGCTCCAAGTACGGCTTAGGCCGCACCTTTAAAGTGGTAAGCGACTTGCTGCTCATGGTATTCTTCAAGCGCTATATGCAAAAGCCCATGCACTTGTTTGGCAATGCGGGCGTACTGCTGTTTGCCGCAGGCGTGCTGATCAATCTCTACCTGGTCTTTTTGAAGATACTCGGCCAGGACATCTGGGGCAAACCCCTGCTGATCCTCGGCCTGATGCTAGTGATCGGCGGCATACAATTCGTCACCATCGGCATTGTGGTGGAAATACAAATGCGCACCTACTTTGAGTCGCAGCAGAAAAAGCCGTACAGGGTGCGACGCATTCATCAAATGAAGGAAGAATGAAATAGCTCATTCGATGCGGCTGCAAGCCGCAAGCATGAAGCTTCTTAATCCAACAGAGACATGGCCAAACTGATCGATTTGCGCAAAGGAGTTGGCAGCGTATTGCTGTGGTCTATCATTTCAGCGGCTTTCATCGGGCCGGGCACGGTGACTACGGCTGCCAAAGCAGGCGCCGCGTACCGGTTTGAATTGTTGTGGGCGCTCAGTTTTTCCGTGGCGGCAGCTATTATTTTGCAAGAGGCGGCGGCCCGCATCACCATCGCATCCGGAAAAAACCTGGGAGAGATCATCGCCCTGAGGTATGCGGAGCGGGGGCGCAGCTTGGCCATGGCATTATTTCTTGCGGTGGCTTTTGGATGCGCGGCTTATGAGGCCGGCAATATCCTGGGCGCTGTGGCGGGTTTGCAATTGCTCACTTCTGCACCGGCGCCCCTGCTCGCGTTGTGCGTGGCCGTACCTGCGGCGCTGTTGTTGTGGAATGGCCGCCATGCGCTCATTGCCCGGACGATGGGAGCGGTGGTTTTCTTTATGGGCTTCGCATTTATCTACACTGCATTTGCCGGAAAGGCGCCTGCGGGGGAAGTGTTGCGCGGAGCGCTGATACCCTCTATGCCGCCGGGGTCGTTGCTGCTGGTAGTGGGATTGATCGGCACTACCATCGTGCCTTATAATTTGTTTTTGGCCTCCGGCATAGGTCAGGGCCAATCGGTGCGGGAAATGCGCATGGGGCTGGCGCCGGCCATACTCATCGGCGGAATTATTTCCATGGCTATTTTGGTAGCCGGTTCCGGTGTGACAGGAGATTTCAGCTACGAGTCGGTCGGGGCCGCCTTGGGGCGGCAACTCGGCGCGGCGGGGCCCCTTTTGTTCGGCATCGGGCTCTTTGCTGCGGGGGCTACCTCCTCCATTACGGCCCCATTGGCGGCGGCCATCACGGCCCAAAGCCTGCTGGGACGAAATCAGAAATGGCGTCCGGGGTATTTCCGCTTGGTTTGGGCCGTAGTGCTGGGCATAGGGTTGATCTTCGGGCTGCTCGATGTGCGGCCCATTCCGGCCATCATTTTAGCGCAGGCGGTCAATGGGGTGTTATTGCCTTTAGTGACCGGCTTTTTGCTGCTGGCCGTGAACGACCGGCGATTGCTGCCGGCAGCATATACCAACGGCCTTTGGGCCAACGTGTTGCTCTTGTCGGTATTCTGCGTGACATGCCTGCTGGGGTTGCAAAATGTGTGGAAATCATTACTTGCCCTTTTTCCTGCTTGGGAGGCAGGAGCGGCGGCATGGTGGGGGCAATTGGCACTCACGGGGGCGCTTGCCGGGATATTGGGATGGAAAGTATGGAGCGGCAATAGAGGACGCCGTATTGGAAAAAGCCTTGGAAATTCTTGAATGAGGTAAGCTACCCGGCATTCTCCATAGCGCCCATTACCGGCAGGTACAGATTCCCGTCGAGCACATTGCGGGCAATGACGATGCGTTGTACCTCGGAGGTGCCTTCGTATATCTGGGTGATCTTGGCATCGCGCATGAGGCGCTCTACGTGGTATTCCTTTACGAAGCCGTATCCGCCGTGTATTTGCACCGCTTCCACCGTATGGCGCATGGCCACTTCGGAAGCGTAAAGCTTGGCCATGGCGCTGGCGGCGTTGTAGTCCATGTCCTGGTCTTTGAGCCAGGCGGCCCGATACACCATCAGTTTGGCGGCTTCTATTTCGGTGGCCATATCGGCCAGTTTGAATGCGATGGCCTGGTGTTGGCTGATGGGTTTGCCGAAGGCAGAGCGTTCCTTGGAATATGCCGCAGCCAGCTCGAATGCGCCGCCGGCGATGCCCAAGGCCTGGGCGGCGATACCGATGCGGCCGCCGGAGAGCGTTTTCATGGCGAATTTGAATCCGAAGCCGTCGGCGCCGATGCGGTTGCTTTTGGGCACTTTCACATCGGTGTACATGATGGAGTGGGTATCAGAGGAGCGAATGCCGAGTTTGTCTTCCTTGGCGCCGATGACCACGCCCGGCCAGTCGGTCTCCACCAAAAGGGCATTGATACCGCGGTGGCCTTTTTCTACGTCGGTCTGGGCAATGACGATGTGCAGTTTGGAGCTGCCGCCGTTGGTGATCCAGTTTTTGGTGCCGTTCAGCAGGTAGTAGTCGCCCATATCCACGGCCGTAGTGCGCTGGCTGGTGGCGTCGCTGCCGGCTTCGGGCTCGCTCAGGCAAAAAGCGCCGATCCACTCCCCGGTGGCGAGCTTGGTCAGGTATTGGTTTTTTTGCTCCTCCGTGCCATATGCCTCAATACCCCAGCACACCAAGGAGTTGTTGACGGACATGATTACGGAGCAGGAGTTGTCCACTTTGGATATCTCCTCCATGGCGAGCACGTATGAGATCGTATCCATGCCGCCGCCGCCGTATTCGGGGGGGACCATCATGCCCATAAAGCCGAGTTCGGCCATCTGGCGCACCTGCTCGTAGGGGTATTCCATTTTGCTGTCGCGCTCTATGACGCCCGGCTTGAGCACATTCTGGGTAAAATCGCGGGCTGCGGCCTGAACGGCCAAGTGTTCTTCTGTGAGTTCAAAAAACATATTTGGTTTTATTTTGGCGCTGCAAAGATACGGTAAGTTGGGGGGGAACTTCAAAGTTTTTGTAAGAATGCGCTCCATTTTTCAAAGCCGCAACAAATGATCCGGCGCTTCCTCCCCGCCATGCTCTGCGCCCGCGTGGATGTGATACGCGACAACGACGGCTGCCGTTTCCCTCCAGGATGGCTGGGACGGTACGGCAAAAGGCAAGCCCGCCAACCCGGGGCGCTATATTGTTTTATTGGAATTCGAGCACTTGCTCACGGGGAGGCAGGAGATGCTTTCGGGGGAGGTGATGCTGATGAGGTGATAACCCCAGACCTTGCAAGGTTTTCAAAACCTTGCAAGGTCTGGGGTTTCGTGTTATTTTTGCATGACTTTAACCACATTGCCAAGCGCTATCTTTCATCACCAAATCAAAACCACTCATGCAAAAGTTTACCACCCGATTTTTCGCTTTGCTGGTATGCCTCCTCATTGCCGGCAGCATATCTCTTTCCGCGCAGGGCGTGAAAACGCTGCAATTGGAATACTCCTTGGATATGGAGACCGTCTCCAATCCTCAAATCTCCCCCGACGGCAAGCAGATCGTCTATGGCCGGCAGTGGGTGGACAAGGTGAACGATACCCGCGTGACCGACCTCTGGATCATGGACGCCGACGGCGGCAAAAACCGCTTTTTGACCCGGGGCGGCAGCCCGGCCTGGTCGCCCGACGGGCAACGCATCGCCTACATTTCCAAGGGCGAACCCACCGGCAGCCAGATATTTGTGAAGTACCTCGGCATGGAAGGCGCTACCCAGATCACCCGTTTGGAAAAAACGCCCTCCAACATGGCCTGGTCGCCCGATGGCAAGTCCATTGCATTCACCATGATCGTGCCTCAAAAAAATCCCTGGCCCGTGAAGCTGCCCGGCAAACCCGCCGGCGCCAAATGGACCGAAGAACCCCGCTTCATTAATAGCCTCGTATATCGACGCGACCGCGTGGGCTTTCTCGAAGAGGGCTACACCCATATCTTCGTAGTACCTGCCGAAGGCGGCACAGCCCGCCAGCTCACCAACGGCGATTGGAACCACGGCCCCAACGGCATCTCATGGACGCCCGACGGCAGCGAAATTCTCTTCAGCAGCCTGCGCATACCGGAGGCCGAGTACGCCTACCGCGAATCGGAGATATACGCCGTGAACGTGCAAAGCGGGCAGGTGCGCCAACTCACCAACCGCAAAGGCCCCGACAACGCCCCCGTAGTATCGCCCGACGGCAAATGGGTAGCCTATACCGGCTACGACTGGACCGACGACACCTTCATCGAAAACAAGCTCTACGTGATGGGCCTCGATGGCGCCAACCCCCGCGAACTGGCCGCCGGCCTCGATCGCACACCCCAAAATGTGATATGGGCCAAAGACAATTCCGGCGTTTATTTCGGCGCCGACGACCGCGGCTCGCGCAATCTCTATTTCGCTGCGCTGCGCGGCGCCCACCGGCAAGTGACCAAAGGCACGCACATGCTCTCCGTTTCCGATATCAGCGCTGCCGGGCAGGCCGTAGGTGTCCTCAGCGACTTCCGCAACCCCGCCGATGTCGTGGCGTTCAGCCTGGGCAATCCCGCCGTCAAAAAACTTACGCAGGTGAATGCCGATGTGCTGCAAGGCATCACCCTGGGGGAGGTGGAGGAGATATGGTATAAGTCTACCGACAACTTTGATATCCAAGGCTGGATCGTGAAGCCGCCGCAGTTTGATCCCGCCAAAAAATACCCGCTCATCCTGGCCATCCACGGCGGCCCGCACGCCATGTACAATGTGGGCTTCAATTTTACCTGGCAGCACCATGCCGCCGAGGGGTACGTGTTTCTTTATACCAATCCGCGCGGCTCATCGGGCTACGGCAGCGCTTTCGGCAACGCCATCAAAAACGACTACCCAAACAAAGATTACGACGACCTGATGAACGGCGTGGACGAGGTGATCAAGCGCGGCTACATTGATGATAAGAATCTCTTTGTATATGGCGGCAGCGGTGGCGGCGTGCTCACCTCCTGGATCGTAGGGCACACCGATCGATTTGCTGCGGCTTCAGTGAATTTCCCGGTCATCAACTGGCTTTCTTTTGTAGGCAATACCGATGGCGTGAGTTGGTATCGCAATTTCGAAAAGTATCCCTGGGAAGACCCTTCCGAGCACCTGCGCCGCTCACCCCTCATGTACGTGGGCAACGTGAAAACGCCCACTATGCTCATGTGCGGCGTCGAAGACCTGAGGACGCCCATCTCCCAAACGGAGGAGTACTACTCCGCCCTCAAAGTGCTGAAAGTGCCTACTGTGATGATCCGCTTCAACGAGGAGTTTCACGGCACGGGCAGCAAGCCTTCCAACTACCTGCGCACGCAGTTGTACCTGTATCATTGGTTCGGCATGCACAAGCGGGAATCCTGACCCCCAGACCTTGCAAGGTTTCGGAAACCTTGCAAGGTCTGGGGATGAAAAGTTTTCGTAACATTGCGCTCCATTTTTCAAAATCGCAACAAATGATTCAGCGCTTCCTCCCCGCCCTGCTGCTGCTCCTGCCGGGCTTGGCCCTGGCCCAATTGAAAAGCCCGGACGCCTTCCTGCCGCACCGGCTGGGCGAGCAATTTACGCCGCATCACCTCTTGCGGAGCTACTTCGAGCATGTTGCAGCCAATAGCCCCAACGTGCAGTTGGTCAACTACGGAACCACCACCCAGGGCCGGCCGCTCATGGTAGCCATCGTCTCCTCGCCGGAGAACCTGGCGCGCATAGAAGATATCCGCCTCAACCACCTGCGCCGTGCCGGCTTGGCCGAAGGCCGCCCGGATGCCGCATTAGATCGCGCCATCGTGGGATTGGGCTTCAGCGTACACGGCAACGAGGCTGCCGGCTCCGAAAGCTCCATGGGCGTGGTCTACGCTTTGGCCGATCCCGGCAACGCCGCCACGCAAGCCTGGCTGAAAAACACAGTGGTGCTGCTCGACCCGGCCCTCAACCCCGACGGGTATTCGCGCTACACGAGTTGGTATCGCGACGTGTCGCCCCTAAAACCCGACCCGCGCCGCGAGGCCCGCGAGCACCGCGAACCCTGGCCCGGGGGCCGGCCCAATCACTATTTGTTCGATCTCAACCGCGACTGGGCATGGCAAACGCAGGCAGAGTCGCAGCACCGCGCCCGGTTTTACCACCAATGGCTGCCCCACGTGTTTGCCGACATACACGAGCAGGGATACAACGAGCCTTACTACTTCGCCCCTGCCGCCGAGCCGTATCACGCCTTCATCACAGATTGGCAGCGCCGGTTCCAGGTAAAAGTCGGCCAAAACCACGCCCGTTACTTCGACCGCGAGGGCTGGCTCTATTTCACCAAGGAGCGCTTCGACCTGCTCTACCCCAGCTACGGCGATACCTACCCCACTTATATGGGCAGCATAGGTATGACCTACGAGCAAGGCGGTATCGGCGCAGGGCGCGCCATCCTTATCGAAAACGGCGACACCCTCACTCTTTCCGACCGGGTGGCTCACCACCAGACCACGGCCCTCTCTACCGTAGAGGTCGCCTCGCAAAATGCCGTCGACTTGGTGCGCAACTTCCAGGCCTTTTACGACCGCAGCCGCAACAACCCGCCCGGCGCATATAAGTCCTTCGTCATCAAGGCTTCCAACCCCGCCGGAAAGCTGGCGGCATTCACCAAATTGCTCGACGCCAACGGCATTCGCTACGGAAGAGCCGGCAAAGGAGCTACGCTTAAAGGTTACGACTACAGTAAAGGCGGCGAAGGCAATCTCAGGTTGGAAGAAAACGACCTGCTGGTGAGCGCATTCCAGCCGGCAGGCGCCTTGGCCCAGATATTGCTGGAGCCCCAGGTGCAACTCGCCGACTCCATGACCTACGACATCACCGCGTGGACTCTGATCTACGCGCATGGATTGGAGGCTTACGCGCTGAAAGAACGCATAGACCCGCAGGGCGCATTTGTGCTGCCTTCTTCCGTTTCCAACCTGGAAAACACACAACGCCCCTACGCTTACGTAGTGCGGTGGCAATCCATGGAGGATTCGCGCTTCCTGGGCGAACTGACCCAACAGGGCATTCAGGCCCGCTTCTCCAAATCGCCTTTCCGCATTGAAGGGAAGGACTATGCCGCCGGCGCGCTCGTCATCACCCGCGCCGACAACCGCCGGGCGGGAGATCGCTTCGACCGGGTCGTTGCCGCAGTTTCCCGAAAGTACAAAGTTGACATTCAGGCAGTCCGTTCCGGCATGGCGGAAAAAGGCTTTGATTTCGGATCCCCCAGTTTGCCTGTGGCGGCGCAGCCGCGCATTGCGGTTCTGTCGGGAGAGGGCACGTACTCCACCTCTTACGGGCAAGTGTGGCATTTCCTGGAAAAAGACCTCGGCTATCCCTTTGCGGCGCTGCCGGCCAATAATCCCGGCTCGCTCGATCTGGGCGATTACGACCTGCTCATCATGAGCGATGGAAACTACAGGATGGACGACGCCGCTGCCGATCGACTGAGCGAGTGGATATCCAAAGGAGGGCGGGTCATTGCCATAGGCAGCGCGCTGTATGCGTTTGCCGACCGCAAGGGTTTTGCCCTGGCTCGTTATGAAAGCAGCGAGGCCAAAGGTAAAGCCGAAAAAGACATGGAACAGGCAGAACTTGAGAACCGCCTCATGAGCTATGGCGACCAGGACCGCCGGGCCATCAGCGGGGATATTCCGGGCGCTATTTTCAAAGTGAGGCTCGATACTTCGCACCCGCTGGCGTTCGGGCTGGGCGATGCCTATTTCTCGCTCAAAACCAATTCGCAAAGCTACCCCTGGCTGAAAAATGCCTGGAACGTAGGCGTTCTCAACAAAGAACTGACCTATTTCGGGTTCGTAGGGGAGTCTGCCAAGGCACAGATGCGAAACTCGGCCGTATTTGCAGTGGAGGAAAAGGGCCGCGGCGCTGTCATTTACATGGTGGACAACCCGCTGTTCCGGGGTTTCTGGGAAAACGGCAAGATATTGTTCAGCAACGCGATCTTCTTTGCAGGGCAATAATGCGGTGCGCGATGTACGGTAAACGGCCCCAGGCATGAATCACCACGCAAAAATCAAAAATCAAAATTCGCCACTCATCAATCGCAAATTCTCATAGCCATTTGCGGCGGCGGAACAGGTACAGCAGCCCGAGTGCCACAAACACCATAACGCCCCACACCATGAAGTAGCCGTACTTCCAGTGCAGTTCCGGCATATTGTCGAAGTTCATGCCGTAAACGCCGGCTAAAAAGGTGAGGGGAATAAAAATGGTGGAGATGATGGTGAGCACCTGGATGACGTTGTTCATGCGGAAGCTGAGTTGGGAGAGGTACAGGTCAAAAAGCCCGTTGAGAATATCCCGCCAGCTTTCTATGGAGTCAATAATTTGTATGGTGTGGTCGTAGATGTCGCGAATGTACACCCGCGTGCTTTCCTGGACGAATGTGCTTTCGGAGCGGGAAAACGAATTGAGGGCTTCCCGCAAGGGATGTACGGACTTGCGCAGGGAGAGCACTTGCAATTTGAGTTGGTGGATATTGCCCTTGCTCATCTCGCCGGGATTGGTGAGCACTTCGTGTTCCTGGGCGTCGATGACTTCCTCCAGTTTGTCCAATACGATGTAGTAATGATCCACAATGGTATCGAGCAGGGCATACACTAAATAGTCTGCTCCGCGTTTGCGTATCCTGCCGCCCCCATTCAAGATCCTGTCGCGGACAGAAGCGAACGTATCGTCGGGTTTTTCCTGGAAGGAAAGCACGAATCCCTCGCCGGCAAAGATGCCGATCTGTTCGGTTTGGATGGATCTGGTTTCTTCGTCGAAAGTGAGCGCCTGGGCAATGATAAAAATGCCGTTGTCGTAGTCTTCAAACTTGGGGCGCTGCTGGGTGTCGAGCAGGTCTTCCAGAACGAGCGGATGCACGTTGTATTGTTGGCCCAATTGTTCGATGACCGGCACATTATGCAGTCCCCGCAAATCGAACCAGGTGATGAAGGGGCCTTCTTTTGCAACGGGTACGGCATTTTGGGCCGCATTGTGCGTAGCTACTTCATCGCTGTATTGCACAAGGGCCACTTCTGCCGCATCTGCGTGCCGGTCGCCGGTGAAAACCAGCGTTCCCGGAGGCAATCCGTGTTTGCGCGGTCTTTTTCTTCTGCGTACCCCCATTTTTTTGTCAGGCATCCACCTTGGCGTACTTGGCATTGGCCTCGATAAAAGCGCGGCGCGGCGGCACTTCATCGCCCATGAGCATAGAGAACACGCGATCGGCTTCACGGGCGTCTTCAATAGTGACGAGGCGCAGGAAGCGGCGTTCGGGGTCCATGGTGGTTTCCCAGAGCTGCTCGGCATTCATCTCGCCAAGACCTTTGTACCGCTGTACTTTGACCGTATCCATATTGCCGCCGCGGGCGAGTTCTTCCATGGCCTGTTTCCGTTCGGTATCGTTCCAGCAATAGCGGAACTGGCCTTTCGGCCCTTTGACCATGTAAAGAGGCGGCGCGGCGATATAGACATAGCCTTGCCGCACGAGGTCGTGCATATAGCGGAAAAAGAAAGTCAGGATGAGCGTGGTGATGTGGCTGCCGTCCACGTCGGCGTCGCACATGATGACGATCTTGTGATAGCGCAGCTTTTCGATATTGAGGCGGCGCTCTCCGTCCTCGTCTTCGGTGATGCTTACGCCCAGCGCGGTGAAGATATTTTTGATCTCCTCGTTTTCGTATATCTTGTGCTCCAGTGCCTTTTCCACGTTGAGTATCTTACCGCGCAGGGGCAGGATGGCCTGGAACTCGCGATTGCGGCCCTGCTTGGCGGTACCGCCTGCGGAGTCGCCCTCCACGAGGAACAACTCGGACTCGGCGGGGTCTTTGCTGGAGCAATCGGCCAATTTGCCGGGCAGGCCGCTGCCGGTGAGCACGTTTTTGCGCTGCACCATTTCGCGGGCCTTGCGGGCAGCTTCGCGGGCAGTAGCTGCGAGCACTACTTTCTCCACAATCCTCCGGGCCTCTTTGGGGTTTTCTTCCAGGAAGTGCCCCAGTTTTTCGCCCACAAGGCGCGACACGATACCCGTGACTTCGGCATTGCCCAGTTCGCCTTTGGTCTGGCCTTTGAACTGAGGCTCCGGCACTTTTACAGACACGATGGCGGACAGCCCTTCGCGGAAATCTTCGGCGGAGGGCTTGACCTTCAGCTTTTTGAATAAGTCCATCTCATCCCCGTATTGGCGCAGCAGGCGCGTAACGGCCATCCGGAAACCGTTGACGTGTGTGCCGCCTTCACGGGTGTTGATGTTATTGACAAACGAATACACATTCTCCGAGTAGGAGTTGTTATACTGGAATGCCACTTCAACCACTACGTCTTCAGCAGAGGCGGAGACGTGGATTGGCTTTTCGGTGAGGGGATGTTTGGCGCTGTCGATGAATGCGAGAAACTCCGGCAACCCGCCCTCGGAGTGAAACACCTCGGTCTTGGGCTTCCCGTCGGGGCCGGTTTCGCGTTCGTCGGTCAGGGTCATTTGCAGGCCCTTGTTGAGAAAGGCCATTTCGCGCATGCGATTGGCCAATATCTCGTACTTGTACTCGGTATTTTCAAAGATAGTAGGGTCGGGGCGGAAAGTTATGGTGGTGCCTGTGCGATCGGACTGACCGATGGGGTGCGCATCCGCCAGGGGGATGCCTTTGGCATATTCCTGCTCGAAGACCTTTCCTTCGCGATGCACCTCGGCGCGCAGGTATTCCGACAGGGCATTGACGCAGGAAACCCCTACGCCGTGCAGACCGCCGGACACTTTGTACGTGTTCTTGTCAAATTTGCCGCCGGCGTGCAGCACCGTCATGACCACCTCAAGAGCGGATTTCTTGAGTTTTTCATGCATGCCGGTAGGAATGCCGCGCCCGTTGTCGCGCACCGTCACGGAGTTATCCGGATGGATGGTGGTTTCTATCAGGTCGCAGTACCCCGCCAGGTGCTCGTCAATGGAGTTGTCTATTACTTCCCACACCAGGTGGTGCAAGCCTTTGGCGTCGGTGCTGCCGATGTACATCCCTGGGCGTTTGCGCACCGCTTCAAGCCCTTCCAATGCCTGAATATTACTGGCATCATAATCACCTGCCTTCGCAAGCAACTCTTTGTTTTCAATCATTGTATCCATGCCGCAAAGGTACAAAAAAACGGGGTAATGCGGCGCACAGTTTTTACGTGATTTGTATTCTTCAAACACGGGCTTTCAGTATGCTCCAAACACAGCACGAGTTGGGGTTACGGCATTCTTGACTACCTTTGCAGAAAAAACCGATGAAGTTTCCTGTACCTGTTCCGGTTGCGGAACTGGCAGCCCGGATGGGCGCCGAATTGTTAGGCGCAAAAGACCTGAAGGCTACCGGCATGAACGAAATTCACCATGTGGAACCGGGCGATGTTACATTTGTGGATGTCGCCAAATATTTTGACAAAGCGCTCCGTTCGGCGGCGAGCATCATCATTCTTAACGAGCGGGTAAAAGCCCCCGCCGGCAAAGCGCTCCTTCTTTGTAAAGACCCTTTTGAATCCTACAACAGCCTGGCGCTTCACTACCGCCCCTACCAGGCGCTGACCGCCTCCGCGAGCGAAACGGCCGAGATCGGGGCAGGCACGGTCATTGAGCCCAACGCCGTTATTGGGCCTTATGTGCGCATCGGGAAAAATTGTCATATCGGCGCCAACGCCCACATCGGCGAATACACCGTCATCGGCGACAACGTGCTCATTCAACCGGGCGCCGTTATCGGCACCGAAGCGTTTTATTTCAAAAAAACCGGCGCGGGTTTTGTCAAGTGGCGCTCTTGCGGCCGGGTGGTGATAGAAGACGATGTGGAGATCGGCGCCGGCTGCACCGTCAATAAAGGCGTTTCGAGCGATACGGTCATCGGCGCCGGTACCAAATTGGACAGCCAGGTTCACATCGGCCATGATGTGCGCATCGGCAAGCGCTGCCTCCTTGCAGCCCAGGTGGGCATCGGCGGCAACACCGTCATAGGAGACGAGGTGGTGCTGTACGGCCAGGCGGGCATTGCGCAGAACTTAAAGATCGGCGACAGGGTGGTGGTTTCCGCCAAAGCCGGCGTATCTAAAGACTTGGAGGCCGGCAAAACCTATTTCGGCCTGCCCGCCGGCGAGGCCCGCGTTGTCTATAAGGAACTGGCGGCATTGCGCCTGTTGCCGGAGTTTTTTGCCAATTATTACAAATAGGGATCGCCCATGACCACCGATGACTTCCGCGCCATACAAGACAACGTGCCCAAAGACCCCGGGGTGTACAAATTTATCGACGAGGAAGATCGCATACTTTACGTGGGCAAGGCCAAAAACCTCCGCAACCGCCTTTCTTCTTATTTCGGCGAGCGGATAGACCGCGCCTTCCGCACCCGCGTGATGGTGAAACACGCCCAGCGCATCGAGTTCACCATCGTGGAAACCGAGGCCGACGCCCTGCTGCTGGAAAACTCCCTCATCAAGCGCTATCAGCCCCGCTACAACGTGCGCCTCAAGGACGCCAAGTCGTACACCTACATCTGTGTAAAAAACGAGCATTTCCCCCGCGTATTCATCACCCGCAAAGTCATCAAGGACGGCTCCACATACTTCGGCCCTTACACCTCCAAAGCCCGGCTCAAGATCATCCTCGACCTCATCAAGCAGATATTCCCGCTGCGCACCTGCGCATTGAATCTATCCCCCAGGAACATTGCTGCAGGCAAGTTCAAGGTATGCCTGGAATACCACATCAAAAAATGCAACGGCCCCTGCCAGGCGCTGGAAGACGAAGCCGCCTACAACGAGCGGATCGCCCAGGTGAAAAATATGCTCAAAGGGCACTTTGCATCGGTGATACAACACTTCAAAACAGAGATGCAACGCCACGCCGAAAACCTCGAATTTGAAAAAGCGCAGCAGATCAAGGACAAACTCGCCGCTTTTGAAGACTACCAGGGCAAATCCACCGTGGTAAGCCCCACCATCCGCGACGTGGACGTTTTCGCCATCGCCGCCGACGAAAAAGAAGCTTACGTCAACTACCTCAAAGTGGTGAACGGCGCCATTATACAGACGCACACGCAGGAAATGGTGAAAAACCTGGACGAAGACGAAGCCGATTTACTCGCCTACGCCATCATAGACCTGCGGGAGCGCTTCCAGAGCATCGCTCCTGAGGTCATCACAGCTGCTCCTCTCACCCTGCCTGAACCCGACTTGACGGTTACCGTGCCCAAAATCGGCGACAAGCGCAAGCTCCTGGAACTCGCACAGAAAAATGTGCAGTTCCACCTGCTGCAACGGCGCAAAGAGGAAGCCTCCAAAACGAAGCGCCAGACGCCCGCCGAACGCATCCTGCGCACCCTGCAGCAGGACCTGCACATGAAAGACTTGCCCCTGCACATCGAGTGTTTCGACAACTCCAACATACAAGGAAGCAATCCGGCATCGGCTTGCGTAGTGTTCAAGAACGCCAAACCTTCCAAAAAGGACTACCGCCACTTCCAGGTCAAGACCGTGGAAGGCCCCAACGACTTTGCCAGTATGGAAGAAGTGGTCATGCGCCGTTACCGGCGCTTGCTGGAAGAGGAACAACCGCTGCCCCAACTCATCATCATCGACGGGGGTAAGGGACAGCTCAGCGCCGCCATGAAAAGCATGGAAGCGCTCGGCATCGCCGGCAGGGTCACCGTGATCGGCATCGCCAAGAAGTTAGAGGAGATTTTCTTCCCCGGCGACAGCACGCCGCTGCACATCAACAAAAAATCCGAATCGCTCAAGCTCATACAACAGGCCCGCAACGAGGCCCACCGCTTCAGCCTGGCTTATCACCGCAACCGCCGCTCGCGCAGTTTCCTGCAAACCGAACTCACCTCCATACCCGGCATCGGGGATAAAACAGCGGAGAAATTGCTCGGTCATTTCGGCTCTGTCAAAAAACTGAGGGAAGCCACGGTGGCCCAAATGGCAGAAGTGGTGGGTATGGCGGCAGCAAAGAAGGTGGGGGCGTATTTTGAAGAAAGTTTAAGACAAGTTTAACCCGAATTGTCGGCAGATTTTCCAAAACCTGCTGTCTAATACAGTGTTTTTTGTTGTTATGTAGAAGTGTGAATAACTTCCAATTGAATTTTTTTAGAACTTGTATCCGAAAATCACAAGAGCCATGAGAGCAATAACCGCCTGTTTGGGACTGATAATCACCCTGCTGCTGAGCGCAGTCACCGTATCGCAAGCCCAATATTTCGGGCGCAACAAGCCCAACTACCAGACTTTCAAGTTCAACGTGCTGCAAACGCCCTCCTTTGAAATATACCATTACCTCGAAAACCCGGAGATACTCCGGAGCTTTGCAGAAGACGCTGAGGCCTGGTTCAAGCTTCACCAGGCTATCCTCGACGATACCATCAAAGGCCGCAATCCGCTGGTTTTATACAACAACCACGCCGATTTCCAGCAAACCAACACCATCATGGGCCAGATCGGCGTGGGCACCGGCGGGGTTACCGAAGCGTTTAAAAACCGCGTGGTGATGCCCTTCGCCATGTCGAACCAGCAAACCCATCACGTGCTCGGCCATGAATTAGTGCATGCTTACCAATACAACATGATCCTTAATGGGGACTCTACCTCGCTGCGCAACCTCGGCAACTTGCCGCTGTGGATGGTGGAGGGCTTGGCCGAGTACCTGTCCATCGGCAGCATTGACCCCAATACCGCCATGTGGATGCGCGACGCTGTCCTGTCTGATAAAGTGCCGACCATTCGCGACCTGAGCAATCCGCAGTTCTTCCCCTACCGCTACGGCCAAACCTTCTGGGTGTTCCTCACCGGCCTGTATGGCGATGAAGTCATCAAGCCCTTCTTCGTAGGCACGGCCAAATATGGGTTTGAACAGGCTTGCCTCTTGGTTTTGGGCATGAAGGAAAAAGACCTGTCCAAACTCTGGGTGGACACCCTCAAGAGCCATTTCGGTCAATTCACCGGCGAGGGCAAGGAAAAAACTCCCGGCACCCGCCTCGTAAGCGGCGACGGCCCCGGCAGGCTCAACATAGCCCCGGTGCTCAGCCCCAACGGCAGGTACGTCATCTTCCTTTCGGAACGAGACCTGTTCTCCATTGACCTCTACTTAGCCGACGCCAACGACGGAAAGATCATCCGGAAAGTAGGCGGTACTATGAAAGACGGTCACTTAGACGACATCAGCTACATAGAGTCGGCAGGCTCCTGGTCGCCCAAAGGAGACGAGTTCGTTTTTGTAGGTATCAGCAAGGGCCGCAACGTGCTCGTTTTCAAAAATGCCGAAAACGGCAAAACCATCCGCACCGTCCAAATTCCCGGCGTGCCGGCATTCACCAATCCGGCCTGGTCGCCCGATGGGCGCAAGGTACTGGTTGCAGGGCTGGTGCAGGGCCAAATAGACCTCTACACTTACGAAGTGCGCAGCGCCAAGGTGGAGCGCATCACCAACGACATCTATTCCGAGATCATGCCCGCCTGGTCGGCTGACGGTACGCAAATCGTGTATTCCACCGACGAGTTGAGCATGCGCAACGGCCGCACCCACGGCAAGTGGAAGCACAACATTGCCGTGATGGACGCTGTGAGCTACCGGGTGAAACACATTGACGTTTTCCCCGGCGCCGACAATCTCAATGCCCAATTCGACCCCGAAGGCGATATCATCTTCCTCTCCGACCGCGACGGATTCCGCAACCTCTACAAATACGCCGTTTTGGACGACAAGGTGTTCCAACTCACCAAAACCAAAACCGGCATCAGCGGCATCACGCCCTTCGCGCCGGCATTCAGCATTGACCGCCGGCGCAATCGCATTGCCTACACGCACTACATGGGCGGCGCTTACAGTATTTACAAAGCCAGGCCGGAGGATTTCCTCAACGAGGAAGTGGACCCCAATGCAGTGGACTGGGCCGCAGCCACCCTGCCGCGCGTCAATCGCATGGCCGGACGCATCGTGGACCAGGCCATCGGGCAAATTGGCCAAATTGAAGGGATGAGCATCGTGGAAATGGTAGAGCAGCCCTTCCGCTCCAAGTTTAAATTAGACTACGTGGGCGGCAGCGCCGGCGTGGGCGTGGGCACCAGCAATCTCTTCGGCGCGTCCACTGGCGGCGCCGGCGGCGTGGACATGCTCTTCAGCGACATCGTGGGCAACAACAAGATATTCACTACCCTGGCCCTCAACGGCGAAATCCAGGACTTCGGCGGCATCGTCAATTACCTCAACCAGAAAAGCCGCATCGGCTGGGGGGCGGCGGTGTCTCATATACCTGCATTTTTCATCGAGGGATACCAGGTAGCGCTCGATACGCTACCCGTGGGCGGAGGCCAGAGCATTGAGGTCATCCGGGAATCCATTACCGCACAGCGGCTTTTCGAGAGCCGGGGCGGCTTCTTTACGCAGTATCCATTCTCTACCACGCTGAGAGTGGAAGCCAGCACCAATTTTACGAGGTACAGCTTCAGCCGCCGGCGCTACGATTCCTTTTATGATGCGTTCGGGCGTTTTATCGGCCAGGAACGCCAAAGGCTGGAAGCGCCCGAGGGTTTCAACCTTTACAACGTGGGTACGGCCTTGGTGGGCGACAATTCTTCTTTCGGGCTTACTTCTCCGCTTGCCGGGCAGCGCTTCCGCCTCGGGGTCAACCAGTTTTTCGGCGATATCACCTTTACCAATATCACCGCCGACTACCGGCGCTACGTTCGCGTCAAGCCCGTGACTTTTGCCGTGCGCGCCATGCACGACGGCCGCTACGGAGGCGATTCCCAGGTATTCCCGCTCTTCGTCATCAGCCCCTGGTACATCCGCGGCTATTCCGACTTCCTCGGCGCCACCAATACCCAGGAGATACTCAACCGGTACGGGTTGAGTACGGAAGACTACCGGGCGTCGAAAGTGCTGGTAGGCAATGCGGAGATCCGGCTGCCTTTCACCGGGCCGAAACGCCTGGCGCTGATCCCGACGAATTTCCTGTTCACTGATCTGGCGCTCTTCGCTGATGGCGGCTTTGCTTTCAACAACATCAATCAATTCGGCAATGAGGATGAAGCTGTCCGGCCGCGCCTCTTGGCCAGCGTGGGCGCTTCGCTGCGCGTCAACCTGTTCGGAGCTATGATCATTGAACCGTTCTATGCTATCCCCGTGGGCCAGACTCTCGCGCCGGGCCAGAGGAACAAAGGCTCCTTTGGGGTGAACCTGATGCCGGGGTGGTAAAATTGTACCGGCGGCTGAAGTACCGGCGACTGAAGTCGCCGGTACTGTGCTTTTTCCGGCGACTGAAGTCGCCGGTACTGTACTATACAAACGAAAAACCATGAAAGAAATCCCTGCAATTATCCAGGCATACCGGGCCATGCCCCGGGATGAAAAAGCAGCATTGGCCACCGTCATTGCCGTGGACGGATCTTCGTACCGGCGCCCGGGCGCGCGCATGTTGGTGATGGAATCGGGCCGCTGGACGGGCGGCATCAGCGGCGGTTGTTTGGAAGGCGACGCCTTGCAAAAAGCCAAGCATGCCATGTTGCAAAACCGCGCAAGCATAGTGGTGTACGACACCCTCGAGGAAGACGAGCACCAGATCGGCGTAGGCTTGGGCTGCAACGGGCGCATAGAAATTCTTATGGCGCCCATCCCTTCGCCAGATGAGCCCGGCAATCCCATAGCCGTGTGGGAGGAGATACTTCATTGCCGCGAACCCCGGACATTAGTGACCATCGTATCCGCCCCTGCCGGCAGCCCCGGCCCGGCGCCCGGCGCCATGCTGCACTGGAATGAACCGGATGCGATGCCTGCCGAAATCGCTTCAACGCCCTACGCCGAAATACTCCGCGAGGCAGTAACCCGCGCCCGGCAGTCGGGCAAATCGGAATTGGTTTCTGCCGGCCCACACCAGGCATTCGTAGAAATGTGGACGCCGCCCTTGCATGTTGCCCTTTTCGGGGGGCACTACGACGTGTACCCCATGGTGTGCTTAGCCAAAGAGCTGGGCTGCGTAGTGAGCATAACGGCTAATTTGCTGAAAGTAAACCGCGATTTTATAGCCGGCGCCGACCACACCTGGCAATCCGGCCAGGAAAGACCGCCTGTGGATGCCTATACTGCCATCGTACTCATGGCCCACGATTACGCTACCGATCTGAGCAACCTGCGTTGGGCGCTGCAAACCGATGCTCCGTACATTGGGCTTCTCGGCCCCAAATCACGCACGGAACGCATGTGTGAAGCGCTCTCAGGCGAGGGGCTTCGGGTGGATGAGCACCTTGACCGCATATTCGGGCCGGCCGGCCTGGATATAGGAGCAGCTTCGCCCGAAACCATAGCCCTGGCCATCCTGGCGGAGATGCAAACCCGTTTTTCAGGCCGGAAAGGCGGATTTCTCAGGCTGCGCCAGGGGCCGGTATATGCCGAAAAGGCATAATCCTTTAGGTAGGGAAATTGAAAAAAAACTATTTTTGTCTCCGACACATGTGGCTTTGGGGGGATGGCTTCGTCTCAACAAAGCTTTTGCAAACCAACACAAAAGCAAAACGGGTTCCCCTTGAGCAATACTTGCAATAAATCCATGCAAGACATGGAGGTGGTGAATCGCTACTTGGAAACACAGGCCTCCTTGTGCTTCAGCGTATTGTACAACCGGTATTCGGGCAAGATATTCGGCAAGTGCCTGGCGTTACTAAAAGACGAAGCGCTGGCACAGGATGCCACCCAGGAAGTGTTTACCAAGATTTTCCTCAACCTGTCCAAATTTGGGGAGAAAGCCAAGTTCTCAACCTGGGTGTATTCCATTACCTACAACTTCTGCATCGACTACCTGCGCCGCAAAAAGAAAATGCACAACCTTTTTGCCGACGACAAAGAAGTAGAGCGCCTGGTGGATGCCATAGCCGATGAAGTGCCGGACGAAGAACTCATGGAAATGGAAGTGACGCAATTGCGCACTGTCCTGGATTGCATACCTGTGGACGACAAAGCCGTGCTCCTGATGAAGTACCAGGACGATATGTCCATTAAGGATATCTCCGAATTGCTCAACAAAACGGAGAGTGCCGTGAAAATGAAGCTCAAGCGCGCGAAAGAGAAAGCATTCCGCTTGAAAAATGAAATGTTCAGCGAAGCAATATTATGAAAATCAATAATTTCAAAAAAATACAGGAGGAAGACGAGCAAAGATATGCCGGGTCCTTTCTCGACATCGGCCGGGCCGGAATATGGGGCACGCTGGGCGTTTACAAATTCGTGGGGCAATTGGTGGAGGTATATGTGCCGCGCGCGGTAGATGTGCTGATCTGCGCAGCAGGGGCCCGCTCTTCACACAAAAACCGCCCTCCCGACGCGCCCGGCGAAGACGGCATACCCGGCGGTCCGGCAGCGCCGGACAGCGGACGAGCATAGATCACACGGAAAAACAAACAAAAATAACAGATCATGACACAACAACCCGATAGCGTAGGTGGTGGTCAGGCGCCGGCCCTCCAAATCTCCGAGGCTGCGGCGCCGGGTTCTCTTTTGGACAGATTGCTGGAGGAACTTAAAAATCTTACTGCCATTTTGCCTAACCTCCTGGGCGCCCTTGCCGTTTTTCTCATCGGCTGGTTGTTGTCGAAAATGATTTCCAGGGTCATCAAGAAGGTTTTGGGCCGCATGGGTATTGACAAATTGGCCGAGCGCCTCAACGAGATTGAGATCGTTTACAAGTCAAATATCAAGATCGTTCCGAGTGTGCTGCTTTCCAAAATTGTGTATTTCATGCTTATGCTGGTTGTCATCATGGCAGCCACAGATGTGCTGAAGATGGAAGCGGTATCGAAATTGGTGAACGATATCATCAATTACATCCCCAGCCTGCTCACGGCCATGCTGGTGCTGGCCATCGGCATCTTAGTGGCCGATGCCGTGAAAAATGCTGTGCAAACGGCCTGCAACTCTCTCGCCATCCCCGCCGGCAAGGTGATCTCCAGCGTGGTGTTTTACTTCCTGTTCATCAACGTGTTGATGATGGCTTTGTCGCAGGCCAAGCTGGAAACCGGCTTCATCGAAAGCAATATTTCCATCGTGCTGGCAGGCGTGGTAGGCGCTTTCGCCATCGGTTACGGCTACGCCTCCCGCAACATTGTGGCAGGCCTGCTCACTTCCTTTTACCACAAGGAGCGCGTCAAACCCGGCGACCAAATCCGGATAGACGGGGTGGAAGGCCAGGTAATTGCCATTGAAAGCACTTCGCTTACCATCAAAACCGAGGCCGGGAGGGAGGTGATAGTGCCGCTGCACAAACTGAGCGCTGAAACATGGGAGATCATCTCCCGCAAAAAAGATCAGCAAAATCAACCTTAAAATCTACGCATCATGACAAGAACAAAACTCTCATTGCTTGCGGTGTTATTCTTCGCAGCGGGCGCCGCTTTTGCCCAGGAAACTGCTGCCGAAGAACCCGAACCCAACTGGAAACGCAGCGCCGGTCTCGGCCTCGATTTTGCACAACTGTTCCAACTCAATCCCCGGCAGGGCGCCGGCCAAAACCGCCTTGGCCTCGGCGGCGCGGTAAACATAGCCGCCGCCTACAAAAAAGAACGTTTAGCCTGGGACAATGTGGCGCTGTGGCAGTTTGGCATTCAGCGCCTCGGCGCCGGCGTGATCGCCCAGGGCAGCGTGGACAAAAAGATCCCCTTCCAGAAAGCCATAGACGAATTGCGCGTCAATTCTAAAATAGGCTACGCCGTGAGCAAGAACTCCAAGCTCTTCTATGCTGCCGACGTATCCCTGCTCAGCCAGCTTACGCCCACTTACATCGGGAGCAATGAGTATCCCGGCAACTTCCTGACCGACCTCGCCGGTACCGGCGCCAATTCCCGTTTCTTCTCGCCTGCTACCATGACGTTATCAGCGGGGTTTGACTACAAGCCCCTGCCCAAACTCTCCATTTTCTATTCTCCGATAGGAGGCAAGTTTATCTTTGTCGGCAACGATCTCATTGCCCAACTCGGCGTTCACGGCAACCCTGTGACCCGGGATGCTTCCGGCAATGTGATTGACTTCAAAAATGCCTTCGCCGGTCTGGGTTCCCTGTTCCGCATCAATTTCGCTGATAAATTCATCAACGACCGTTTGGCCTACGGCTCCGGCATGATCCTGTTTTCCAATTATTTGGACGGCCCGCAAAACATAGACTTGGACTGGACAAACCAGTTCGACTTCTCCATCATCAAAGGCTTGCAGGCCACCATGCTGCTCAATGTCTTCTACGACCACGACGTGTTGGTGCAGATCACCGACAACACGCAGCCCAACGGCGTGAGCGGCCTCGGTCGCCGGGTGAGCCTCACGCAGCAGTTCTTACTGAAATACAGTTTGGTGTTTTAAGCGGTACGCGGCAATTTTCAAATAATCTCCGCGCCGGCATCCTGGAGTTGATATGCGGATGTGGCATCCTTAACTAAGGCGAGGGCGTCGTCTATGCCATCGCGGCCGATGTCGAGGATATAGATCTTGCCGACGTTCCACTTTTTGATCATCTTCTCCACCAAGGGCTTGCGGACAACCCAAAGTTGGGGTACGAGACTATTGCGCACGAGCGCGTCAACTGCGTCGCTCCAGCCGCGATTGCCCAATTCAAGCGGGCCCAATTCGTCTATTATTACAAGGTGTTTGTCCTGCGCCTCAATTGCAGAGAGCAGGCGCCTGCCTTCCGCCATGCCTTCGGCGTGAAAGTAATAATTGCCTATGCGGAGCGCATCATCCATCGGCGCGGTGGTGCAAAGCGGGGTAATGGCGCCTGTTTGAATATCGTACAACTCGAAGCCGGTGCGCTCCTCGCCCTGATGAATGCCGAAAGCTAAGAATCCGCCCACGGGGACGCCCTCCTGTGCCAGCCGTTCCAACAGGTTTTTAACGAAAGTGGTCTTGCCCTGCCGCACTTCCCCGGTGACGACCAGGACGGCGGGGCGGCGCAGGTGTTCATTTTCGAGGAAGCCCAACAGGCCCTCCGCCTGCCGGAACAGGAAGCGGAAAGAAAGGCTGTCTTTTTTCAATAGTTCCTTGCTTTTCGGCAATTGGGAAAGGATATGCGGCAGCACTGAAAAAGCCAAACTCAGCGCCTGGTATAAGTTGCTCAGGCGGCGGTCGTACAGGATGGATTTGATCACCGGGTTGCGCAGTTCCACGCCCACAGCCGCAAAACCGGTGATGATGAGCACAGCCCGGCCGGTCATTTTCAGGCCTATGATCAGGCCTTCCATGCTGAAGAATACGCCTTTGGAAATGCTGTTCCACAAAAACGCCGCCACCAAGGTGATGAGCAGGAACTGCACCCAAATACCAGCTTTGCGGAAGTGCCGCACCGAGTTTTTGTACCGCCACAACACGAATGCTACATAGCCGGCGCAAAACACCGTGGCAGGCACATAGTAGTTAAAATTGATCAGGTACAGGCCGGCCGCTACGGCCAGCACGTTGGCCAGGAGAAAAAGCAGGGAATAGGGCTGCCTGGCGCTTTCTGCAAAGAGCTTGTTCTGCGCCTGCAGGGATACGGCCATTTGCCCGGCGATTTCTTCCCTTCTGGCTAAATACCTTCTTCCCGCCATCATACCCAGCGTGGCCGCCACTGCCCCGGTGACCAAGTAAATGATGCCGATAGCCGCGATGAGCCAAGCCGGGCTGGCGCCCTCCATGCCGATCTGCTTGACCGCAAATTTGTATAGCGAATCCAGGATTTTGATGAGATCAAACCCATAAAGGATGAGCAAGCTCACCACTTTGTGGAGAATAGTGCTGAACACAGCGAGCGACCCACCCACCAAATACCCCAGCGGGTTGCGCCCCAGCAGGAAAATGAAAATTTCCAGCAATACCGCTTCGGTAAAAATGCCGATCATAGGACCCAGGATAAGCGCGCTGGGCGAAATGGACTTCATCAGGGCGCAGATCAGCCCGGCTCTCCACAAAAGGCCCAACTCCCGCCACACCTGGGCAAAGGCGACCAGCAAATACACGCTGATGAACGCCAGGATGGTACCCGACATCGGCACTTTGAGGTTGTGCAAAAAACTGCCGAGAATGATCTCCACCGAGGCCCACAAACTGCCCACTACGGCGGCTTTCATCCAGATGGTATCCAATGGCTTGGGGATGCGAATGTCCATATTCTCCAAGATTTACGGCTTTTTACCAATAAGCCCGGGCGCCGAAAACGGAAGCAAAATTAGAAAAGATAGGCTACTTAAAGGGACTTAACTCGCATAGCAGAAGGCTTTGCCATGCCCATTCGCACAGCTTTTGACGGCGCCGCCAACCTCGAAGCCCTGAAGAATATCCTGTTGCAATAATCTTTCCGCCCAACGGCCTGCGACCATTCCCGCGCCGGCATCATCTCCTTTACCTGGCGCTTTGGTGGGTTCAAATCACAGGAACGCTGCGACGGCGGAAATGGAATGGACGATGATCCGTTTTAACGCACCAGCGTCACATCCCCCTTTTTGTTCAATTCCATAAGCTGGCCGCAGTGGAATACCGTAGCGCGCAGCCACCACACAAACACCGCCGGGTCCATCTCGCGGCCCCGGTGTTTGCCGTCCCAGCCCTCCTCTATGTTCCGGGTCTGGAACATCGTATTGCCCCAGCGGTCGAATACCATGAGTTCGTAGTCCTGCACTTCTACTTCATGCGAGGCGTAACCCCGGAAGCGGTCGTTGATGCCGTCATCGTTGGGACTGAAGGCATTGGGGATATATACCGGCGTGGGATCGGGCCGGCCGGCGTAGCGCACCTGCAGGGTTTGCACCAGCGTATCGCAGCCGTTCATGGCTGTGAGCCGGTATTCGCCAGGCGCGCTGATGAGGCGCTGCGCCGAGGTGGAGCCGTCGTCCCAGAGCAAGCTCAGGTTGCCGTCGTCGCCGGAGAGGATGCGCGCTTCCACGGTGATGGATTCGGCATTGCAGGGCAATTCCGTATTGCCCACATCCACCTGCAGCGCGGGCAGGCTCCCCACCTGGGCGCTGCTTTCCCAGTCGCAGCCGTTGCCGTCCTCTACTATGATATTGTAAGCGCCGGGGTTGAGGCCGGAGAACAGGCCTGCCGGCTGCATGGCGGCGCCCCCATTTAGGCTATACAAAAACGGCCCCTGTCCCATAGCCGAGGCCGATATGCGCCCCGAGGGCCGGCCCGGGCAGCTTTCCTCCGCCGTTGCTTGTATTTGCGCAGCCGGAAATTCCGCCACCGTCACCGTCACGATGGAATCGCAGCCGGCGGCATTGGCCAGGATGAAATCCGTTGTAGTGCCGGGCGGGAGCGCCGTGCCGTTGTAATCCACCGTACTACCCGGACAGGCTTGCAGGGTGAGTGAGAAAGTGCTTGCAGGCAGCGCATTCACCGTCA
>CAZNYK010000037.1:30367-32994 GCA_964577215.1 uncultured Saprospiraceae bacterium | reverse complement strand
TGGAGATTGTTTGACCATTTAAATTAATGGCAGCGCCTGCCAGCGTAGTAAGACCGGCTAAGGTAATGGGCGTGCTTAAAACCGGAGAATTAGCAGCCGGGAAAATTACGGCTACATGGGTGGGTGCATCCGGATATCCACCATCAAATGGAATCCAATTGAGGGGGTCATTCCAGGAAGAAGAAGAAGATCCCACCCACAGTTGGATTTGAGCGAACCCTATACCTGGGAGTCCCAACAATGCAATCCAAAGGAGTTGTGTAATAATTTTCCTCATAGCAATATACAGTTTATGTCCATGTAAAAACATTCCCAAAAGGGGCGTCAAAAGCCATACGCGCCGCCGATGCTGCGGGCAACGAAACAAAAATCAGGTGAGCAAGGGGAAGGAAGGCCGCGCCAAGCAGCCTCATGAAGTAAGTGTGTGGTGGTCGTCATCCCGCGCAAATGTGCGGCAATTTGTTTTCTCATAATAGGGATCGTAATCCAGACAACAAATTTAGGCGCTTTTCCACTGCAATACAAGCGCCGGGGCAAATTTATTTTACGGGGCCGGGCTCATGAATTCCCAGGCGGTACGGTACACCCCGCGCTTTTCGCAATATGCCAGCAGATCGGCATAAAAATCATTGTTGCCTATGGTGGCGCTGTCGCCTATGATCACTAAAAGTTTCCGGGCGCGGGTCATGGCCACGTTCATGCGGCGGTAGTCGGCGAGGAAGCCGATCTCGCTTTTGGAGTTGGAGCGCACCAACGAAATATACACCACATCGCGCTCCTGTCCCTGGAAACCATCCACGGTGTTTACGCTGAGGGGAACCAAGGCAAGGAGGGAGTCTTCCTCCACTGCCTTTTTGATGTACTCCGCCTGTTCCCGGTATGGGGAAATCACGGCCACCGAAGGCAGCGGGCGGTCGTGGTGCGCCTCGATAAGCTGGTACAGGTGCTCGCGCAGGATGAAATACTCCTCCGGGTTAAGACGGCTCAGGTTTTCCTGGTTTATCTGCTCCTCAAACCCGCAGCCAGCGGTGTCGATGAATTCAAGCGGAAAATGCTCGCCTATATCCAATTGATGGGCGCTGACCGATTCGTGGGCTTTGAGCCGAAGATCGTAAAATTTGCGGTTGGAAAAGCCCATGATGACGTCGTTCATGCGGTACTGCACCTCCAGCATCGGCGACCAGGGCATGCGTTCCAGGCAGCGCTCGATCAGGGTAATATCAAGCCCTGCCCGCCGGGCGGTATCGGATTTCACCGTTGGAGGCAACTGGTACGGATCGCCGGTGAGGATGACCCGGGATGCTTTGGCAATGGGTATCCAGGATGCAGGCTCAAGGGCTTGCGAGGCTTCGTCTATAACTGCTGTGCGGAAATGCCTTTTGTCTAAGATTTTCTGCGAAGCGCCCACCAGGGTGCAGGTAATGACCTGGGCGCCGTCCAATATTTGTTCTATGATGCGGTCTTCGAGGGTATCGGCCCAGGAGGCCAATTGTTTGGCTTCGTCCAGCAATTGGCGGCGCTCGCTTCGTTCATCCGCGCCGAAGTGGCGCCGGTAGCGGCGGGCCTGCCGCCTGCACTCTGCCGCCTGGATGCGTACTTTCTTTACGTTTTTGCTCTCGGGATGACTTGCCGCCAACACTTCCAGGGTGTGGGAGAGGATGCTTTCATCCACCCGGGAAATGTTGCCGATGCGCACCACGAAGAGGCCCTGCGCGGCAAGTCGCTCGGTGAGCAGGTCAACCGCCGTGTTGCTGGGAGCGCAAACCAGCACCGAGTTTTCGGTTTGACACAGCACTTTTACCGCCTGCACTACGGTAGTGGTTTTCCCGGTGCCGGGCGGTCCGTGGATGACGGCCGCGTCGCGGGCGGAAAGGGCTTCGCGCACGGCATTTTGTTGTGAAAGGTTCAGCCCTGGAATGGCCGGGATTGCGGGTGGTTCGCCGAACTCGGCTTCCCTCTCGCCGGAAAGAATGGCGCGCAGATCGGCTAAGCGGCCCTTTTTGGCCTGCATCACCTTTTGGAGCGCTTTCTCCATCTCTGCATAACTGCGATCGTCAAAAAGCAAATCCACTCCTGTGAGCCCCTGATCGCTCCAATCGGGAATATCCTGGCTGTTGAGGATGATCTTCATCCTGTTTTTATCCAAGTAGTGGACCACGCCGCTGAATTCCGCCCGGTGCACTCCTTCCTTCTTAGTGAAAAAAGAAACCGTTTTGCCTTCGCGGAACTGGTGCTCTCGGCGATCGCCGGCCGCGCGTTCCACCACCACAAAGGCGCGGTCGCCGATGGTATAGCCCTGTTGCGCCAAAACCACGGGATACCAGGTGTAGCCCCCGGCCTTTCGCTCCTCCAAAGTCAGTTTCTGCACCTTGCGGCGAAACTGGATCAAATCCTCTTCTTTTTCCTGTTGGAGCAGGCCCCAGAGCTTTTCGAAGTGTGTTTGTTCGTGGTTGGTCATTTTAATCGGGTTAATCGGGGAAACCGGGGAAATCGGGATAACCGGTGTTCCCTGGAAATATCGTGTTCCGAAAACCGGTTTCCCCGATTCACCCGATTCTACCGGTTCACCCAAAAAAAATCAATCCTCTCTGCCCGTTGCAGGCGCCGTTGCCGGTTTTGGCAGCGTC
>CAZNYK010000037.1:11156-30267 GCA_964577215.1 uncultured Saprospiraceae bacterium | reverse complement strand
AAAAAATCAATCCTCTCTGCCCGTTGCAGGCGCCGTTGCCGGTTTTGGCAGCGTCCGCTCCGTAGCTTCCACATGAATGGTGTGCCCAAAGAAAATGGCATTGGCCAGCAGTTTGTTGGTGCCGTACCAGAAAGCCCGGAAATTGGTATTGTCGGCAAAGCTAATGACGCGACCTCTTCCCAGGGAACTTACCACTGCGCCGGCAGCATTGCGCACGAGGTCGGCATAACGGGCATTGTGGTATCCGCTGAGCAGGGGGCTGGAGGTGTACATCAGCGGCGTGGCATACGGATTGCGGGCAGGATCGAGGTAGAGATTGCCGTTTCGAAAAACGGGCAGGCGCTCGCGGGTGTAGCCGTAACCAAGCGGGTGGCTTATATCGAGCAGGTTTTCAAAGATGGAGCCCGGCGTTTGCAATGCGCCCCTGTCCTCGGATAGTTTCCCGTAAGAGCGACGTGTTTGCGGCGCATTCTGTTCCTCTGCCTTATCCTTGCGAAACTCTACAAAAGCCAATCCGTTGTTGCGGGCCCATTGCACGGCGTCCTGGTAGGCGATAAGCACCCCTCCATTCTGCACCCATTCTTTGATTTTGTCGCCTCCCGACAGAGAGCCATAATTGCCGCCGGGCATGATAATGACGGTGTACCGGTCGAGGCTGGTACGTCCGATGGAAGCACCTTCTACTTTGGTAACGCGCATATCGTAACGCTGATCGAGCAGGTGCCAAATCTCGCCGGCATCGGTTGAACGCACTCCGTCTCCTGTTAAAAGGAGAATCTGGGGCAATTTGAGCGGGCGAAAATCGCCGCTTCCAAGGTCGATTCCATCAGGAGTAAGTCCTGTGTCCATATCGAAGAAACGAACGCCGGAAATCTGGGAAGCCACGGTAACAAGCCCATGAATCTGCTCCGCAGTTTTGTTCTGCCCGGCAACCGGAAGCATGATGGTACCGGGGCTGTAACTGCGCGTATCGATGCTGAAAGGCTTGGATGCAACTTTCAGGCGCAGCCCTTGCTGCAGGAGATAATTCAGCGCCTTGGGCGCGAAATATTCGCTCCACTCCATCAAATATGCATACTCGCTGAACTCCGGAGAGGGCGCCTCCGTCGAAATTCCGGCGCCGGCGATTTTAGCCCCGAGAAGATCGTTATCAAAGGCCCTCCTTTCCAGTGCGGCGAAAGGCAGGTTGAAGGCCATGGGATAAGTCCAGCCGGAGATATCGTAAAAAATGCTGTCTTCAAAGGATGTCCGGAGTTCGAATATCCCGTGGATCAGCCGGTATTGCGGTTGTTCGAGCGGCACGATGAAAGCCTCTCCCTGTGCAAACTGATACCCGGAAGCCGAAAGGGGTTTGGCCAATTGATGCACCTCGATCTGATGCCGGCGAAGTATCTCAACCAACGCAGCCGTGCGCGCCCGGTCAGATGGATCGCCGAAGACATATGCCTTGCGATTGTCGTTGCGGGCATCCTCCATTGCAGATGTGTAAAAATCGCGCTGGAAAATGAGCAGGTCCTTTTTCATTTCCCTCACTGCTTTGTGCGTAGACAGGGAGGTAGCTACCTGGTTGCGTATGGTAAATGCAAAAGTAAGCTCCCCGTTTTCGCTCTCCTGAACATGACCGCGAGAGCTGCCTTGTTCAAAGAGTATGCCGATGCAGCCGTTGGCATCGGGGTAAGTGGAACCTTTGCCGTAGTAGAAATCATCGTAACCTTCTTTGCTATAGTAAAGCGAACCAATGGCATCGAGCGCTTCAACATGGTAATTCCCAATGCGTTCGGTGAGTTCCTGGTTGAGTTTGGGAGTCAGCGGATGAACGCGGGAGGGAACGCCGGGCATAAAGAAAAATGTGGAATTGGTGCCCATTTCGTGATGGTCGGTGAGCACATTGGGCTTCCACTCCTGGAAAATACGCACCCGTCCCTGGCTTTCGGGAAGTTGAGCGGGCAGCCAGTCGCGGTTAAGGTCAAACCAGTAGTGGTTGCTGCGCCCGCGGGGCCATGGTTCATTGAATTCCCGGTCGGCGGGATCGGCAGTAAGGTTCTTGTTGCGATGCGTGTTCACCCAGGAAGCAAAGCGGTTGAAGCCGTCGGGGTTAAAGCAAGGATCGAAGAGTATGACCACATCGTCCAACAAGCGATCAATATCCTTGCTTTTGCCTGCCAGGAGATAATATGCCACCAAGGGCGCGGCATTGCCTCCGCTTGGTTCATTGCCATGAATGCTGTAACCCTGGTATAAAACGGCAGGTACCTTATTGATGTCCACGTTTCCCGACTTGGCCGGGTTGGTAAGCGCCTGATGCTGGGTTTTGATATCCTCCAGCACCTTCTGGTTTTTTTCAGCGGTGATAACGAGGTGTATAAGCGGACGGTTCTCAAAACTGCGGCCATGCTCGATGAGCTTTGCTTTGGGCGAGGCTGCAGCCAGCGCGCGCATGTAGCCCACGAGTTGATCGTGGCTAATGTGCCATTCGCCGATCTGGTGGCCGAAATAAGCCTCCGGCGTCGGGATGTTTTTGTCATAGGTAATATCCGGCAGGAAATACGTCAAGGGCTGTTTTTGTGCTAATACTGACACCCCCCATAACAGAAAAACAATTGCGAAGAACTGCTTCATGGTCGTTGTACATTGATGAATAAAGGCGCAAAACTAAAAATTCTGCCGGCATAAGCGGCGGTATCATTTTCAAACCAGTTACCGCTCATTCCAGCCCGCTTGTCATCTCCACCAGTACCCGGTTCAAACGATCTATGGCGAGCGGGATGTTCCAATTGTCTTTATTCCGCGGTTCCACGTAGTTAGAGACGGCGCGGATTTCCAGGAAGGGAACACCTCCTGTAAGGCAGGCATAGAAAAAAGCGGCGCCCTCCATGGACTCAACCTGCCCATCAGAGCGTTGCAATAGCCGGGCGATGGATTCGCCGGCGCCATGCACTTTATTGACGCTGATGCCTTTAACCTTCGGCAAGAATTCATACCCGGCGCCGGCTTCGTTTTGCAGCAGGCAATTGCGGAAGGGAGGCTGATCCGGGCCTATGAGGCCCAAGTCAAACGCATTGGCGAATCCGCCGCCGGATTCTTCAGCTCCCAGATCGGCGAAGTCCTCTGAGATCACTTGTACTACCTCTCCGATGGGCAGGGCTCGATCCAGCGCGCCGCAAATGCCCGCATTTATGGCGAGATCATAGCGGTTCAAGGCCAAAGTCTGCCCCATGCCGAAAGCCGTAGCAGTAAGGCCCACCCCTGTAACCAATATTGTCACATTCAGCCGGCCCCGCTGAAATTGAGATGTCCCATGCGGCACAAATACGGCCCTTACATGTTGCTCGAAGGGCAATATTTCAAAAGGAGTGGCGGCAACAACGAGTACTTTCATGGCTTGAGAGGTTTGGCATAGTTGAGGCTGAACGAGGGGGTAAGCCCCAAAACATAGTGATAACTTGCGGCAAAATCAAACGAAATGCCCCCTGGCAGCACGTACCCGGCTCCGAGGGTGGCTGCAGCGGGTTGCGTGGCGCCACCCGCCCGCAAAAAAACCGGTTCGGCCGGGCGATATTCGATGCCGAATTTACCCCGCATTGGAAAATCAATATCTTTTTCCAATTCAAGCACAAGCAACAACTTGTCGGAAGCTTCGTAACCGAGTCCTGCCCGCAATAAGGTGGGCAGGCGGTCTCCCTCGCGGGTGACGGTTTGCACCGGGTTGGCCAAGTGCAGGCCGAGGCGAAGCTGAGGCGATATCTGAGATTGAAGACCGATCTCCGCATTGAGATGAAGCGTGTTTCCATAGTCGGGTATCCGGGAGCTGAACACGTTGATCTGAGCGCCGATGGCAGTGCCGGGGAGCAGCTCCCGGCCGTAGGCCAGCCCCATCCGCTGCTCATTGTATTCCTTCATCCCAAAGTATTGCAACGACAGCCCAAAAGTTCCGGATCCGGCAGGCATGGCATACGCAGTGCCAAAGTTGCGCAAATCCGCAAGCAGGAAGCGTTGTTCGGCAAAAACAGTAGCTGCGTTGCCCTTTAAGAAAGCCAGTCCGGCCTGGTTCGACATAGCACTTTGCACATCGGCGAACATCACGCCGGTGTAGCCCATTGCAGCACCTCTCGCACCGGAAGACGGAGTTATACCGCCCTGTGCCTTAGCCGGGGAAGACACAACCAGGCCGAAGAGCAGTCCAAAGACAGCCGCGTTAAATATCCACTGCATTTTCCTTTGTAATTTGGGAGTAAAACATGCCCGCAGGGGTCATTTGGCGGTCCTTATTGAAATTATTCACATATACAAGGCCGAAGCGGAAGGTCGGACCAAGATCCCATTCGAAGTTATCCCAGGTACTCCAGTGTATATAGCCCTGCAGGTCCACGCCTTCACGGATGGCCTCATGGCATATTTTGAGATAGTCTTTAATGCTTTGTATCCGGCGATGGGGATCGTCGGTGCATACGCCGTTTTCAGTAACGATAACAGGCTTGCGATATCTTTTATGGAACTCTTTGAGTCTTTTTTTCAAGCCCTCCGGATAATAGCCCCACATATTGTCCCGCGGGATGCCGAGCTTATCCAGGCGTCCAGGTCGCCCCACTTCGTCAATGGGGAATGGGTCGAAAGGAACATGGGCATAATAGCTCAGCCCCCAGAAATCCACCTGGCGGAAGGGCTTGGCCGCATAGCGATGAAACCACCAGCCGGTAAATGCCGCAGGTATCTTGCCGAGCCAGTTCAGCCCTTTGAAATGGCCGGTATTGAAAGAAATGCCCACCGGTTTTCCGGGGCAACAATTCTTGAGGTATTTATAGGCAACATCATGGGCCTTACCCATTGTTTTAAGGGCCCGGCCGGCTTTGGCCAGGTTGCGTTTGTGCGGCGGAAAATTGCCCCGGAAGTACCCGTTAAGCGCAAAAACATTGGGCTCGTTGAATGTATTCCAGAAATCTACCAAATCTCCGAAGTTTTCAATGGTTTGCCGGGTGTAGTCCATAAACACAGACACGTTGTCTTCACGGAGCCAGCCGCCTGCGTTTTCAAACCAACGGGGATGAGCAAAGTGATGCAACACGAGCATAATTCGCACGCCCTTTTGGCGCAGGAGTTCAAAAAAATGCCGGTACTCCGCGACTGTTTCCGGATCAAAGGCGGCAAACGGCGCGCGTTGCAACTTAGACCAATCCATGCTGCAACGATACACCGAGCTTAACTGTGCGATATATCCGGCATCTTCCTCTCTGCGCCGTTCATGATCGGTAGTGCGGTCGAGAACAAATCCGTCTTTCGATTCCATGCCTTTCCATTGATGGTCGAAAGCGGTTTCAACTTGCGCGGCAGCAGTAGAAGTACCCCAGAGGAAGCCTTGCGGGAATTCCAATCTCATGCAAAATGGCGTTTTATCCGCGCAAAATAAGTATTTTTTCCAGTCCGCAAAAAAAGCCGGCACATCAATTCGATGCAGCCGGCTCAGCCCTAACCAAATAAAACCAGTAATGTTTCCCAAAAGGCATTACGCCCTTCACACTTTATCCTTTATCCTTTAACCTTTAATTATCCCTGTCCACAAGCCACTTGGCAATGGCAGGTGTGAGCAGGTCTTGCGAGCGGGCCCCGACGAAAACGCCGATATGGCCGCCGGGAAACTCCATGAGTTCTTTATCCATGGACCCCACCACATCGTTGATCGGCTTTGTAGTTGCCGGAGGCACAATATGATCGTCTTTGGCATAGATGGTCAGGATGGGCATGGTAATTTTGCGGAGGTCCACCTTGCGGCCTTCGAGCACGAGTTCCCCTTTAATAAGCTTGTTATTCTGGTACATATCCTTGATGAAGCGCCGGTAGGTTTCCCCAGCCTGCGCAGGGCTGTCGGCCACCCATCGCTCCATGCGAAGGAAGTTCATCAGCGTAGCTTTGTTTTTCATGGTATCGGGCAATGCCATGTACTTTCGCGTTTTGTTCATCGGCTTGAGCAGGTCGAAACCAGTATTGAGAAAATCCCCCGGGATGATGCCGCCGAATCCATCCACCACGGCATCCACGTCCATATCCTTGGCCCATTTGAAGAGAAGCCCTTCCTCATTGTCAAAATCAACAGGAGTGACCAGCGTAACGAGGTTCTTTACCTTCTCCGGGTGCAGTGCGGAATACATGAGACTGAATGTACCCCCCTGGCACACGCCGAGCAGGTTGATCTTGTCCAATTTGTGCTGTTTACGCACAAAGTCAACGCAGTCATTGATATGCCCCAGCACATAATCTTCCAATGTTTTATAGCGGTCTATCTTGGAAGGATACCCCCAGTCGATGAGATACACGTCAACGCCTTCGCTCAGGAGTTTGCGTATAAAGCTGCGGTTGGGTTGGAGATCCATCATCTCCCAGCGATTGACTAAGGCATACGACACCAGTACGGGTGTTTTGGCTTTAGCCGGGCTTTCGCGGCGAAAACGGTAAAGTTTAAGCTTGCCGTCTTCCCAAACCACATCCCTCCCGGCAGTGGCAATATCGACGTCATGGATATCGGAAATATTTTTCAGCGCTTCAGCGGCGGTATCCACCCGCTCTATGATCTGTTCGCTCAATGCTTTGGTCTGGCTCATGAATTATTTGGTTTTACGCTGTGAAAGAAGCCGCTGCGCCCAGGTCGGTTGACTATGGCGCAACGGCTTCAGGATAATTAAGGATTATGACTTAACGGTACTGCGTTTCGTTTTCGACGCAGACTTTTCTTCATCCGCCTTCGCATGCAGCAAGTTTTCCAAAGCTTCGATGCGTTGCTCAAGTGAACGCACCTTTTTGCGCATGGCGGCAGCTTCTTTGGCAAAATCGTCGCCTTCCGAGCGGGTCAGGAAGGGCAAATCGGCCAGCATCAGTTCGCCGGCTTTATCCGACATGCTTTTGATGGATGCGCCCAACCCTGCGATTTCGCTTTGTAGTTTGGAGTACTCGTCGGCGTTGAGCACGGTAAGAATGCTTTCTTCCAACTCGTTGATGTACTTGTGCAGGAATGCCTGGAAATCAGGAGTTTCCTTAGTCTTTTGATATTCTTCGTAGTAAGTGCGGAGCAGATCGGGAAGTACGAACTGGCCGGCGTCATATACCTTGGTCTGCAGTTCGGAGGTTTTCAGGATAAAGCTGATATACCCAAATTGTATATCGCGGAGCAATTTGGCGATTTCCGTTTGCCGGCCCTGGGCAGAGATATTGAAAAAAGGCGTCAACTGGTCGCGCAGGCGGTTGTTGATGTCGTTTCCAAATTGAAGAAGCGGTACGTGGCTGCCGGAGAAGAAGTCCCCCATTTTGGAGCGCCAGGTTTCGCTCACGGTATTCCACTTGGAGGTTTCGTCGCCGAATTGGTTCAGCATTTTATCAAAGTAGCCGTTCACTGAATCGACCAATTCAGTCACATTGCCTATGGGTTTGAAGCCCATCAATTGATTGACCACTTTGAGATAAGCTTCGCGGGCGAAGTATTTCTCCACCATTTCCTTGTCGAATATGCCGTTCTGGATCATCCGGGAAAAAGGCTCCCAATAGCGGTGCACGTCGTCAAAAAACTCCAGGAAATTGGCGTAGTGGGGTTGCATATTGAAGGGAAGCTTGCCCATCATCTGGTCGCGCATCCACTTATCGCCGCCTTGAGACCAGTTTTTCCAATTCTTGAAGTTTTCCTCCATGATGCGGTTCGGCATGAAGGCGCCCATGTCCATTTGAGGCATCGGCAATCCCATTTTGAGTGCATTTTCCTTATACAGGGTCATGTACTGCTCAGTGAATTGTTGCTGCATTTCCGTCCACTGCTTGAGTTGGTCCGGCATGTGAGCAAGTGCATCCTGCGGATTGACGGCGGATTTGGTCATCTGGTCCCAAATGGTTTTTTGCTGCTCCATCCATTTAGAAAACATCTCGTTGCCTGCGTCTGTCTTTTTTCCGTTTCCGTTGGAAGAAGTTGCAGCAGCCATCTGCTCGGACATACCGCTCCAGAAGTCCAACACTTTTTTCTGGTTTTCAATTATGGCATCCCATGGATTTTTCATGGCAAGTTATTTTAAAGGTGAGAAGTGGTTTACTAAACAGTCATGTATTCGCGCGCAATCTTGGCGTTCGCATCCACAGTTTCCGTATAGGCTTTGGCGAGGTTTTGTACCGTTTCTCCGAGTTTGCGCATGCGTTCCTGTTGCTCTGCAACGCTGTATTTTCCCCACATCTCTTTCATCAGATCGAAGCCCTTGCGATACAATTCAGCAGACATTTCGGCGCTTTTCGTCATGTGCTCGCTGTAGGCGCCCCAGAAATCATTTTGGAATTTTTCGAGATTTTCGCGTTTTGTCATTTCGTCTGCCAGCGCTATCGGTTGGGCAAGAAACTCATTAGCCAGAGCGGCGCCTTTCTCCGCGAGTTCCTTATCAGGAACCATTGCCTCTACGGCCTGATTGGCGTAGGTGGTAAAAGTGGCCATCAACTTACTTTGATTTGCCACCACCTTGTCGAAATAATTTTTGGTGCCGACCATGATATATCATTTTGAAAGTGAAAAGAATAAATTCAATCGATGGTACAAATTTACCCGGTTTGCGCAAGCCCTGCAATGCACATGAAGGGATGAAATGCATTGACTATAAAAAGGGTAAAAACTCGCTTAAAGCGCTAAGCTCTAAAAATCAGTTGTTTAAAACAAAAAACAGCTGCATTGACCCAAAGGCAAATCCTTGGAAAAGTTTTTTCTCATTCACCCTTATATGGGCACTGTTCATTTTTCTGTTTCCCGCTAAGTACTGTGTAAACAAAGAAAGTTTGCTTTGATCAGGCTAGTGAAGGGCTAACTCAGCCAAGGCACCGCACCGTAGTCACCCCTTCACTAAGCATAGAAACTTAATTTACAATGTACTAAGGTGCAAAGGCATGCTTCGCGGCCTTGGCGGCCTTCGCGGGAGGCCATTCGCACTGCACTGGTGGCAGGGTGTTGCTGTGAATTATGCGAGAAAACAAAAATGTCTAGAAGTGTGAACAGCCGCAATGGCGCCCGGGGTGCTCCACATCAGGAATTCCGGGTGCTTCCTCTAATGTTTTTGCCCGTTCTCCGAAAAAGTGTTACTTTAGAGCCGAATTCAAAAAACGCATATCATGAGTATTGTAAATGATCTCAAAAAACTCTTTTTCGGCGCCAAATCCGTCACCAAGTCCGCTGCCGGAAAAGCCGCCGAAGCCGGAAAAGAAGCAGGCGCTGAACTCGCGGAAAAGACCTCTGATTTTCTGGATACTGCAAGGCAAAAAGCCGAAACTGTTACCGAAAAAGTAGTGGACTCAACCGGAGAATTTTTCGAAAAAGCGGTGGACAAAGCTGAGGACATAGGAAAAACCGCTAAAGAAACCGCGGAAGACATTTTTGAACAAGCCAAACAATACCTCGAGCACGGTTCGTCAACACCAAGCCAACCGGAAACCGGATCGCAGGAATCTGCCTTTTCTTCACCCGGATTGCCCAAGGAAGAACTCCTTCCCCCTGATTCTCCCCCAAGTAAAGTAGAAGAACTCGGGAAGACCGTGATGGAAACCGCTGAAAAAGTAGGCTCCAAAGTCATCGAAGAAGGTGGAGAAGCGCTCGACAAAGCTTTGGGCGCAGCTGAAAAAATTGGTGAAAAAGTACTTCACGCAAGCGAAGGAGCCGGCGAAAAGATCATGGGCGTAGCGGAAGACCTCGGCGGAAAGATTATGGAAAAAGGCGGCGAAACCCTCGAACGCGCCAAATCGCTTGGCCGCCAGGCGTTGGAAAAAGCCTCCGGCCTGATGGAAAAAGCCCAGGAAGAAGCCGCCAAGGAAGGATTAGACGACACGATCCGAAAAGCGGAAGAGCTCGGGCAGGAAGCCGCCTCCAAAGCCGGTTCCAAGGGGTTTTCCGAAAAGCCCATAGACACTAAAGACAGCCTTTTTGAAAAACACGAAAGCTTTTTCGATCGCGCCGCCCGGTTTGCCGAAGGGGACTACCACGCCAAACCCGGCGAACCCACCATCGGCAAAGACCCCAACTACTCGCCGAAAAAGCAGGAAGGTTCCATTTCAGGGTTTACCGATCTGGATGGCGACGGGAATGAGATCATCGACGATGCCATAATCGACGAAGACAAGTAACTAAGGCGTAAGCGATACAGAGGCAGTTGTTGCCGCAGGCTAAGGCTCGCAGTTTGCGGGAGGCATAAGTATTTTTTTCCCTGTTCAGTATATTTGAACCAACTCCTCCCTTCTGCTGTATTTATACCAATTCTAATTTAGCCTTACAAAAACGAACATACCATGTACCCGATTGAGCTTACGCTGCCCATGGCAAAAGACCTTACAGATTACGGATTTGAAAGCTTGAATACCCCCGACCGGGTTATTGAAGAACTGGAAAAAGCTGAAGGTACCGCGCTGGTCGTAGTGAATTCCGTATGCGGCTGCGCCGCTGCGAACGCCCGTCCGGGCGCCAAATTGGCCATCCGGCACGATAAGCGCCCCGAGCGGCTGTTTACCGTATTTGCGGGAGTGGACCAGGCCGCTACCGCCACAGCCAGGGAATATATGCTCCCCTACCCTCCTTCTTCGCCTTCAATCGCACTGTTCAAGGACGGTCGCCTCGTGCATTTTTTAGAGCGCATGCATATCGAAGGACGCTCGGCAGAGATCATTGCCGAGAATTTGAAGATGGCGTTTGACCGGTATTGCTGAGGTTTAGCGGAACGCCCTTCCGCTTATCTGTAAATCGTTTCTGCAGTTCATCCTGCGATTATCTGCATTTTTCGCATTGCACAGGCAATTAAGGCTTATCTTTGCGGCCTTTGAAAAACTGCAATAATGGAACTTTCCACCCGATACAATCCGCAGGAAACGGAAGCGAAATGGTACGAACATTGGATGAGGCACGGTTACTTCCATTCCGTACCCGATGAACGCGAGCCTTACACTATCGTCATTCCGCCGCCGAATGTGACCGGCATGCTGCACATGGGGCACATGCTCAACAATACCATTCAGGATATCCTTATACGCAAAGCGCGCCTCGAGGGCAAAAACGCCTGCTGGGTGCCCGGTACCGACCACGCTTCCATCGCCACAGAGGCGAAAGTGGTGAGGTTGCTTCGCGAAAAAGGCATCCGCAAAGGAGATATCAGCCGGGAGGAATTCCTCCAACACGCCTTTGACTGGAAGGACAAGTACGGCGGGATCATACTGGAACAACTCAAGCGCCTCGGCGCTTCCTGCGACTGGCAGCGTACCCGGTTCACCATGGAGGAAAGCCTTTCCAGGGCGGTCGTTCACGTCTTTGTGGACCTTTTCCGGAAAGGACGCATCTACAGGGGAAAACGCATGACCAACTGGGACCCCGAAGCCAAAACCGTGCTTTCCAACGAGGAAGTGATCTACAAAGAAGAGAATGCGCGCCTTTTTCACATCCGCTATCCCTTGGAAAGCGATCCTGCCCAGGGAATCGTCATCGCTACCCAGCGCCCTGAAACCATCATGGCCGATTCTGCCATTGCCGTACACCCTGAAGATGACCGGTATAAACACCTCATCGGAAAGCGCGTACTCATCCCCTTAATCGACAAGGCCATTCCTGTAATAGCCGATAGCTATGTCGACCGGGAGTTCGGTACAGGCGCGCTCAAGATCACGCCGGCACACGATCAAAATGACTTTGCCATAGGGCAAAAACACGGCTTGGACATCATTGACATCCTCAATGAGGACGGCTCTCTCAATGAACACGCGCAAATTCTCATAGGCGAAGACCGCTTCGCTGCCCGCAAAAAGATCAAGAACATGCTTGAAGCAGGCGGCTATCTGGTCAAATTGGAGGATTACCGGACCAATGTGGGCCACTCCGAACGAACGGATGCCGTGGTGGAGCCCCGCCTGTCTTTGCAGTGGTTCCTGGAGATGAAGGATTTTGCTGCTACAGCCCTGGAAGTAGTGCGCAAAGGGGAGGTGAAATTTTATCCGGAGGGCATGTGGAACATGTTTTACCAGTGGCTCAAAGAAGACAACGTGCGCGACTGGTGCATCTCCCGGCAATTGTGGTGGGGGCAACGGATTCCGGCCTGGTACCTGAAATACGAAACCCCGGGAGAAGATCAGCACGTCTTTGTGGCTGCCACTGCCGGGGAAGCGCTGGCCCAAGCCCGCAAAGCCACCGGAAAACCCAACCTCACATTAGATGACCTGTACCAGGAAGAAGATGTAGTGGACACCTGGTTTTCCTCCTGGCTCTGGCCGATTTCGGTCTTCGACGGCTTCGAGCGCCAGGATGAACTGCGCTACTATTACCCCACCAATCTGCTGGTGACCGGCTGGGACATCATGTTCTTCTGGGTGGCCCGCATGATAATGGCCGGTTATGAATGGGCGCCTGATCTGCTCGGCTCCGAGCTGTCTGCAAAAAAAGGTAAGCAGCCGTTCCACGACGTGTATTTCACCGGCATGGTGCGCGACAACAAGCGCCGCAAAATGAGTAAATCACTCGGCAACTCGCCCGATGCGCTCGCATTGCTCGACACCTATGGCGCCGACGGCGTGCGCTTCGGCATGCTCTCCAGCGCCACTGCCGGCAACGACATTATCTTCGACGCTCCGTTCGATCCCAAAACCGGCGAAGTACTCAACGAAAGCAAACTTTGTGAACAGGGTCGAAACTTTTGCAATAAAATGTGGAACGCCCTGCGCCTCATCAAAGGATGGCCGGTGGCAGAACACCCCGCCGATGAGGAAAGCGCCGCCATCCACAGCCTCGCAGGCAGATGGATGGAACACCGGTTGAACCTCTCCATTGAAAAAGTGAATGTCCTTTTCCGGGAATACCGCCTTTCGGAAGCCCTGATGACCCTTTACAAGCTCATCTGGGACGACTTCTGCTCCTGGTATTTAGAGATGATCAAGCCGGCTTTCGGCGAGCCGATTGAAAAAAACACCGTAGAAACTGCCATTTCGCTTTACGAGCGCATGACCATCCTGCTGCATCCTTTCATGCCATTCGCCACGGAAGAAATCTGGCACCAACTGCGCGAACGCCTCGAAGGCGAAGATTGTATAGTGAGCGCCTTTCCCAAAGGCGGCGCCTATGATGAGGAGTTCATTCAATTGGTCGAAGAAGCGAAAGAAGTGGTCACCGCCATACGCGAGGTGCGCAACAACTACGGCATCAAAATGAAAGACCCCCTTCGCGTATTCGTCCAGGACAGCCGCACTGCATCGGGTTTGTTCCACGTGGCCGGGCTCAGAGAAATGATCTCAAAAATGGCCGTGCTGGAATCCTTTGAGATCACCGGAAAAGAAATAGACGGGGCCGTGGCGTTTTTAGCCGGCAAGGACAAATTCTTTGTGGTGCTGGAACAGGGATTAGACAAGGAAGAAGAATGCATCCGCTTGCGCAAGGAGCAGGAACACTACACCGGATTTATTGCTTCTGTGCAGGCTAAGCTCAATAACGAACGCTTTGTGGGCAGTGCCCCGGAAGCTGTGGTGGCCAAAGAGCGCCAGAAATTGGCCGACGGGCAAGCCAAGCTCCGCGTTATCGAGGAATCCCTGGCGCAATTGGGTTGCACTGACTAATATCGCAAATGCCCGGTATCTACCTCCATATTCCCTTCTGCAAACAGGCATGCCACTATTGCAACTTTCATTTTTCCACTTCGCTGAAACTGAAAGACCGGTTGCTGTCTTCAATGCTCAAAGAGTTGGAACTGCGCAAGGATTTTTTTTCCTCTGAACCGGAACTCAACGAATCACCCGGTAGCCAAAAAATTGAAGGAAGAGCCGACAGACCGGCAATCACCAGCATTTATTTCGGCGGGGGGACCCCTTCGCTGTTAAGCCCGGCGGAACTGGAGCGAATCTTCGAAGCCATATACCGCGACTTTTCCGTTGCGCCCGATGCCGAGATCACGCTGGAAGCCAATCCGGACGATCTCACCGAAACCTGTATTGCAGAACTACGGCGCACCCCAGTGAACCGCCTGAGCATTGGGATTCAATCCTTTGCAGAGGCCGACTTGCAGTGGATGAACCGCGCCCACAACGCCGCTGAGGCGCAGCGCTGCATCGAATCCGCCCTTGCCGCGGGCTTCGACAATCTCACCTGCGACCTTATTTACGGAGCACCCACTACGAGCGATGTGCAATGGGCCGCCAATGTGCAAAAGTTAATCGACTACGGCATCCCCCACCTCTCCTGCTACTGTCTTACGGTGGAGCCCAAAACCGCCCTGGCGCATTTTATCAAAACCGGCAAATCGCCCGCCGTAGATGACGAGAAGGCTGCACGACAGTTCCACTATCTCATGGATACCATGGAGGCTGCAGGTTATGAACACTACGAAATTTCCAACTTTGCCAAGGCAGGCTGCCACGCACGCCACAATACCTCCTACTGGAAGGGCGAGCCTTACCTCGGCATTGGCCCTGGCGCACACTCGTTCCGTTTCAACATCCGTCAATGGAATCTGCCCAATAACGCACTGTATGTGAAGTACCTGGAGCCTGCTGTCTCCTGGAGTGATCTGAAAGGAGTTGTTTTCGAGGAGGAGCAATTGTCTCCCAGGGACCGCTACAACGAATATGTGATGACCGGCCTGCGCACCATGTGGGGGTGCAGGACGGAGGAAATGGACAAGATACGTGACGGTTTCGGGGTTTATTTCGCCAAAGCGGCGGAGCCTTTCATTGCCCAGGGGCTTGTGGAGGAACGCGAGGGGGTATATACGCTCACACATGAGGGGAAATTACTAGGGGATTTCATAAGTGCCGAGTTGTTTTACAATTAGAAATATGGATTTCATCATCTCCACCCATACTCAAATTGCCGGCGGCCTGGTATTCTGGCGGCAATGGGGCGCCGGCAAGCCCCTGCTCCTTTGCCTGCACGGCTACGCGGATACGGGTGCGCGCTTCGAGCCGTTGGCCGAAGCCCTGGCCGACCATTACACCGTAGTGGCGCCCGACCTGCCCTGGCATGGCCAAACCGAGTGGCAAAAAGACTCTTTCGATCGCTGGGACGTTCAGGATTTAGTGGAAGCCCTTTGCAGGCTGGGAGGACAAGCCAAATGCACCCTGTTGGGGCACAGTTACGGGGCCAGGCTCCTTTTAGCGTCAATGCCATTGCTGGAAGACCATGCCGAAGCCGCCTGGCTCGTTGCTCCCGGCGGCTTCGATGCCGGCTCTAAGTGGGGTGGAGAAAAATTGCCGGAATTCGCACGCAAATGGCTGATAAACAGTGTGCAGAACCATTCAGGCGCCTGGCTGAAGATTTTGGAAAGCTTTGTATCCATCGGGTTGCTTGGGGCCTCTGCCTTCCGTTTTTTTCAAGTAAGCTTAGAAACCCCTTCGCGCCGGGACCGCCTCTTCTCCGTTTGGCGCAACCTGCACCATTTCCGGCTGCGCAGGAGACCCCTGTACGATGTTTACATTCCGCTGAATTTTGTTGCCGGCAGCCGTGATCCACTGATCCCCATTCACGCAATAAGGCGATTTGCAGGGTGCTTCCCGGAATCTAAGTTCATTCTCCTTCCGGAGAGCGGGCACTGGCCCGATGGGGAGTTGCTTGCCAGGGAAATGCTCGCTTAGACTGTCTCTTGCATCCTTACCTCAATTCGCCTGCGGGTGACATCGATCTTTCGTTTGATGCGGTGAAAAAACTCTTCCCGCACGTGCTCTGATTGTACGCTCATTGGCACGGATTTACCCATGAGCCTGCGAAACCAGCCCTCTGTAAAAGTGCAGATGCGTGGGTCGGAACTGATGAGGTAATTTGGATCGCCGAAAGTGGAGAACACCATCCTCAGGTGAGCAGATTTCACATAGATGGTATTGTTGGTGTACAAGGTATCGTTGTGCAGAAGATGGAACGGCGAACCGTTGGCGGGGTTTTGCCGGAGTTTGAATTTGCGACCGTTTTCAGCCATGAGGCGCAAGTGACCGGCCAGATCGTCCAAGCGGTCGCAGAGCATAAGCGCCTGCTCGGGTTCGGCAATGGCGCCGCTGCTGAAGTGGTGTTCAATCTGGTTCAGGGTGTTGTCAAAAATATTGACGCCCCAAAGTTCGGTAGTATCCAAGCGGAAGTAAAGCTCGAGTATTTCATTGCCCAATTTGACCGCATGCGGCGGTATGAGATGGAGCGCAAAGGCTTGCTGTTTGAGATAATCGAAATCCCACGCGGTGCGGCCCCACACGTAAAGTTTAAAAATGGCCAGCTCCGGAAAAAGAAAAAAGTAAAACACGGGAATTTCTGAAGAAGTAAAAAACACTTTCAGGCCCGGTAGGTTGTCCAGGCCGCTCAGGTTGCGATGCAACTCAAGCAGGTAGTCCTCCACGCTTTCAATGGGAGTGGAAAAAGCGCTGAGAGAAAAATATACCGAGTCGGACCCGCTCAAGACCAGGTCGTCCAAAGAAATCCGGAAATGCCGGGCGAGCAGCCCTATTTCAGTAGGGGTAAGCAGGGTATCGCCGCGCAAGCGCCGGTAAACAGCATCCTTACTCACACTGAGCAATTTGCACAATGCATCTACAGCCTCAACCTTTTTGGGGAAAGATCCAATAATGCGTTCCAACAAAAGATGCTGTAAGTTCTCCTGCATGATGATGACAAAGGCGCATGAAGGCGCTAAAATGAAAAAAAACCTCAGGTTGCCCAAACTTTCCATCAAAAAATCGCGTCTTTGCACAAAAACTCGTTTCCATGCGCTTTTCAGCTGCTTTTCTGTCATTGCTCTTCCTATCCATTTTTTTGGTGGATGTAATTGCCCAAAATGGTTTACCTGCAACAGAAACGCTTTATTTGCGGGTGGAGATGAAGGACGGGCAGGTACTGGTTGGCCGTCGATTGGCTATGACCACGGAAGACTTGGTCTTGGACACAGACCAAGTTGGAAAATTGAATATTCCATTGGTTTCTGTACGAGAAATACGCGAGATGAGCCGCAGGGAATCCCGGGGAAAGGAGTTTTGGCATTACAATTTCTCGGCCAACCAAAACCTGGCCGCTCCCAATGCCTTCGGACTGCGAAAGCGGGAGTGGCAGTACCACAATTTCATGTTTGCGTTTAACCAGCTCAGCTATGGCATCACTGACTGGCTGAGCATCCATTCTGCCGTGGAACTGATTAGTCCTATTTTCCTCGGAGGTTTCGAAGAGCCCGGAGGCCCCGGTTTCATGCTGCGCCCACAGGTTTCCTGGCCTTTGAGCCAGGGAAAAGTTGCCATTGGCGGTGGAGTTATGATAGCAGGCCTGCCCTTTACCGGGGGATTTTTGGACGTAACCGCTCCCTATTTGCAGATCAGCGTTGGCGACCGCGACAACAATTTAAATATTGCCGCAGGAAAAGGCTTTGGAAACGTGTTTGGCCCTTCCATCGTCTATTCAGCCGGCGGCAACCTTCGCTTGACAAAAGCTGCCAGCTTAATAAGTGAACACTGGTTTTTTGGGACCTCCTTCAATTCAGTTTGGGTTGGCTCCTTAGGGTGCAGGTTCAGCGGAGAGCGCTTTGCCTTCAGCGCTGCGCTGAGCACTGTCGCAGACGGATGGGGCTTCCATGTAGTGCCGCTGCCTATGCTGAGCCTCACGTCTGCGATCGGCGCAAAAAATCTTCGGCGGTATTAAATTGAAATTCCGACCTTTGGACGGGGCAAAAGCATACAGCGCCCCTTCGCCATGAGAGCAATAATTCCCGTTGCCGGTACTGGGGCACGACTCCGGCCGCTTACTTATACGCAGCCCAAACCGCTCATACCGGTGGCCGGCAAACCCATTCTTTCCTATATGATCGAACAGCTTCAAGCAATTGGCGTGCGGGAGTTCGTGTTTATCATAGGATACCTGGGAGAGAAAATCCGTAACTTTGTGGAGCAAACCTATCCTGAAATCCGGAAGGAATTTGTGGTGCAGGAGGAAAGGCTCGGCTCCGGTCACGCCATATGGACGGCCAAAGACAAGTTCCGCGATGCCGGCGAAGTCATTATTTTTTTCGGCGATGTGATCGTGGATACCGATTTTCAAAAAGTGATGGACATGCCGGGATCCGTGATCGGGGTAAAAAAGGTACTCGATCCAAGGGAATTCGGCATTGTAGAATTAGACGAAAACGGAGCCGTACACCGGGTGACGGAAAAGCCGAGGATCCCAAAATCCGACCTTGCCATGGTCGGTTTCTACAAGGTCACCGAGGTGCAATCCTTGGTGGATGCCTTAGACTACCACGTATTTAACGACCTCAGGACAAACGAGGAATTTCCACTCACCGATGCGCTCATGCGCATGCTGCAACAGGGCATTCCCTTTTCCGCAGTGACGGTGGACCGCTGGTTTGATTGCGGCAAAAAAGAAGTACTGCTCGAAACCAACGCCCTGTTGCTGAGCCGGGACGATTATGATCCCGAGTCGGCGCCTACCTTCGACAATTCCATCATTATTCACCCGGTGAGCATCGGGAAAAACTGCCTGATCATGCATTCCATAATTGGCCCCCATGCTACCATCGGCGACAATGCGCACATCACCAACGCCATTGTAAGAGATTCTATCATCGGCAATTTCGCCTCTTTGAAGGAGGTTATTTTACGCCACTCCGTTATCGGTAACGATACCTCCATAATAGGTATGAAGCATAGCCTCAATATAGGAGATAACACGGAAATTGATTTTTCTGAACACTGAAGATGCGCTAATTTCCTACATTTGCCTCCGCGAACCTTACGGGGAAAATCATATTGTCCCCCCAAAATTGAACAGCCATGGCTATAATGATAACCGACGAATGTATCAACTGCGGCGCGTGTGAACCGGAGTGCCCCAACAATGCCATCTACGAGGGCGGCTTGGAGTGGGCCATAACGGACGGTACATCCATCAAAGGAACTTATACGCTGGAAGACGGCTCAGCAGTGGACGCAGAGGCAAAGCAAAAACCGGTTTCCAACGAATTTTACTACATCGTACCCGACAAATGCACCGAATGTGTGGGCTTTCACGAAGAGCCGCAATGCGCTGCCGTGTGCCCTGTTGATTGTTGTGTGCCGGATCCTGAGCGGGTTGAAACAGAGGAGCAGTTGTTGGGAAGGAAGGAGAGGTTGCATTTGTAAGTAGAGGCTTGGC
>CAZNYK010000037.1:0-11056 GCA_964577215.1 uncultured Saprospiraceae bacterium | reverse complement strand
ATCTTAACCAAAAATACCAAGTCACTATGGCCATTCTTCAAATCATTGCCGGGCTTATTTTCATCCTCGTGCTGTTTACTCTGCTGGCCACCGCCATACAGGAGCTTATAGCCAATTACATTTCCCTGCGGGGCGTGATGCTGATGAAAACCATTCAACACATCCTGGAACCTGGGGCAAAATCAAAAGAAGGAGGGGTGTACGATACCTTCGTCAATAGTACGCCCTTCAAGCAATTGTGCCGCCCTTCCAGCCACTCGCTTTACGGTAAAGCGCTGGACTGGGTGGAAGAAAAAATGCGGGTATTGTTTGGTTATGGAGGTATAGGTAAGGCCGTGGAGGGGCCCCCTTCCTTTATTTCTGCCGAAAACTTTGCCGAAGTGCTCAAAACCATGGACTGGAAAGAAACGTCCTTGGAAAATATTCCCCCCGGGCCGCTCCGCGATTTCGTGGAAAGTTTGCAAAAAAAAGGAGAGGCGCACATTGAGGCCAAAATCGCTTCACTGAAACGCTGGTACGACGAGGTAATGAATGCCACTTCGGTTTGGTACCGGCGCCAGGCGCAATTTATTCTCATTTTCATAGGCTTTGCTCTGGCCGGCAGCTTCAACATTGATCTCGTCCAGATCGGCAGGAAGCTATCCGAAAACGAAACCCTGCGGGTACAACTGTACAACGATATGGAAAAGTGGATGGCCGAACGCGCAGATACGTACTTTGATGAAACCGGCCAACTCCGCCAGGGTGTGTTGTTGCAAAAAAACGACAACAATATCGTGGTAGTGGATACGACCCTCAAACAGGATATGAAGAGCCTGGCGCTATCCGGTCTGATTGGGCAAAAGCCCCAGGCGGAAAATTGGCTTGACTGGGTCCTCATCGTCGGCAGTTGGTTGCTTACCGCCGTGTTCATCTCCTTCGGCGCACCCTTCTGGTTCGATTTATTGAAAAAGTTGGTACGGGTGGGAAAACCGGTTTAGTACCGGCACAAGGCGATATACTCTATACATCAACATACTTTTATGGCAAATGCCCGCACACTTGTCATCGGCGCCAATGGACAAATCGGCACTGTGCTCACCCAGGCGTTGAGATCAATGCATGGCAAGGACCAGGTCATCGCTTCAGATTTGTCTGCTCCGGCCGGCCCAGTTCCAGGGCCTTTCGAAACATTGGACGTTTTGGACGCCACCCGGCTCGGCGAAATCGTCCGGCAGCACGACATTCGTGTGATATACCACCTGGCAGCCATTCTCTCCGCCACCGGCGAGCAACATCCCAAATGGGCCTGGGAGGTAAACATGGGTGGATTGTTTCACGTGTTGGAAACTGCGAGGGAATACCGGCTCAAGGTTTTCTTTCCCAGTTCAATTGCTTCCTTCGGTCCGTTTGCCGACCGGCAAAATACGCCGCAACATGGCCCGCTCGAACCCACCACGGTATACGGTATCAGTAAGGTGGCAGGCGAACTGTGGAGCCAGTACTATTTCCTCCGCTATGGCGTAGATGTACGCTCCCTGCGCTACCCCGGCATCATCAGCTACCAGTCCATGCCAGGCGGCGGTACGACAGACTATGCCGTGGATATTTTCCACAAAGCAGTCCTGGGTGAAGAATTCACCTGTTTTTTAAGCGAGGATACCCGGCTCCCCATGATGTACATGGACGATGCCGTGCGGGCCACCCTGATGTTGATGGAGGCTCCGCCCGAACAGATACGGTTGCGCACCAGTTACAATCTCGCCGGCATGAGTTTTACACCCGCCGAACTGGCTGCTGAAATCCGCAAGGAATACCCGGATTTTAAAGTGCACTACCAGCCCGACTTCCGGCAAGCCATCGCAGATTCATGGCCGGAAAGCCTCGATGACTCTGATGCCCGTACAGATTGGGGCTGGGCCCCGGAGTTCAACCTGCCGGCCATGAGCGCCGAAATGCTGCTCCGTCTTAAAGAAAAATACGCTGCCGGATAGAATACCCTCCTGTTATGGCTTTTGCATTTACCCTTCCTTTTTACGCATTCAAACTCCGCTTCCCGGCCAAGGACCATTACGTATTGCGTCCGCTGACCGAAGCCCAGGCGGTGCGCGTGGGAAAGTCGCTGGAATCATTGGCCGTACAATACCAGGACAAGTTTCAAAAAGAAGTGCTCAATCAAGGCAACGCCGGCGCCCTGATGAATGCCATGCCCGGCACGGAATTCGAAAAAGGGGTGCTTGAGCTGCCTTTTGCGGCCGCTAAAGACGGCTTTTCCTATCCGGCATTCGATATGGAAGTGGATTATTTCTACTGCCGGAGAGGCGATATCTTGTGGGCCATTGCCCCTGCGACAGGCGTGGAGGCTTCAGCAGACGATGCTGAAGCATTGGCGCAAACGCTGCGGAACAACATCCGGATATATTTCACCAAAACCCGGCGCCTTCTCGCCGTACAAGGCATCGTGTCGGCGATTTGGCACGAAAGTACCGAACTGCTGCGCACAGAGCTCAGCCTCCTGGCGCTTGCTCCGGCAGAACTGGATCAGGCCCTGGAAGAGAAAACCCGCCAACTCTTGTCGGATGCAGCTACCCCTCTTGTTGCCAAAAGGCAGGAGGCCTTCGGCATGGAACAGGAATTAGAGCAAATGACCCGGGCTTTGCAATACAATTTCGGGCGAAGCCTTCTCATAGTAGGTCCCAACGGCAGCGGCAAAAGTACACTGATCACCGAAGCAATAAGACTGTGGAAAGCTGCGGGCCATCCGGGAGCAATCTGGGAAACCACAGCATCCACGCTCATCAAGGAAATGACCCGTGATACGGGCTGGCAATATAACCTGGCGAACCTGTGCCGGGAGCTTACGCGCAGTGGCGACAGATTATACGTGCGCAACCTCATGGAACTCTTTGAAGTGGGACGGTACGCCGGCAACGAAGTAAGCATGGCCGAATATCTCCGCAACTGGCTGAGCAGGGCAGAAATCTTCCTCATCAGCGAGTGCACGGAAGAAGAGTTGCACCGCATCGATCTTATAAGCCCCAACTATTCTTCCTTTTTCACCATAGTACGCATACAGGCGCCCGGGGAAACCGTACTGGAATCCATCATCACAAGCAAAGTTGAACTCCTTGCCGGAGATAAAAAGCGGAATATCGAGCCCGGGGCCGTTCGGGAAGCCATTGTATTGCACCGCCGGTTCAATCCGTATTCCGGCATGCCGGGCAAGGTGATCCGGTTTTTGGAGTCCATTGTCAGAGCGCCTTCTGATCAGGGAAAATCTTCCGGCGGATCCCTGACCAAAGATACCGTCATCCAATACTTTTGCGAAGAAACCGGCATTCCGGCACGGATGCTCGACGAGAAAGTCCCTCTCGATCCGGACGAGTTGAGGGCATATTTCAAACGCAACGTATTCGGCCAGGATCACGCAGCAGATATTATCACGGCCATGCTCGTGAAGGAAAAAGCCCGCTTGTCAAATAAGCACAAACCCATTGCTTCCTTTCTTTTCGCCGGACCCACCGGCGTGGGAAAAACGGAGTTGGCCAAAGTACTGGCAGAGGTCGTTTTTGGTGACCGCAACCGCTTGGTGCGCTTCGACATGAGCGAGTTCTCCGGCCCCGACGCCATTATGAGGCTCACCGGGGGCGGTGATGCAGACGGGCTGCTTTCTTCTGCCGTGCGGCGTTCGCCTTTTTGTGTGCTGCTCTTCGACGAGATCGAAAAAGGCCATCCGGCTTTTTATGACCAATTGCTCCAGATACTTGGCGAGGGGCGGTTGACGGACAGCAGGGGGAAGTTGGTCAACTTTTGCAGTACCATCATCATCCTGACTTCCAACATTGGCGCAGAAGTGATGAAAAGACGTCCCATCGGAATGAGCCGAAACCACGCTACCTTGTCTGACATCACCGGGCATTACCAAAGAGCGGTCGAACAATTTTTTCGCGCAGAGTTGGTCAACCGGTTCGATGAGATCGTACCCTTCAACGCGTTGGATGCCGCTTCCATCCGCCATGTGGTACGCCGCGAAATCGAATTGCTGCGCCGCAGGGAAGGTATCCGGTTCAGGCGCATGAGCTTGCAAATAGATGATGAAGTATTGGAGTTTCTGGGGGAGAAGGGCTTCGACCCCCAATACGGCGCCAGGTTTCTGCAACGCACCCTGCGGGATCGCCTCGTTCTTCCAATGGCCTGCCAACTTTCCGCCCAGGATGTACACGACCACTTGGAAGTGCACATCAGCATGGACAGTGAAAAAAACGAGCCGGCCATTCGCATAGAAGCAAGTCCGCTTTCGTTGGAATTGCTCATCGAGGAGCTTCAGCACGCCAATATGGCCAATCAGGCTGCCAACCTCAGGCGGCACGCTACCAAAGTAGAGGACGGGTTCGCGTTCAGGGAAGCACTCAGCGAATGGTCATGGCTGGAAGATATGCGCAAGCGCTCAGAGCAGAATTTCTGGAGGAACGGCCAGTACACTTCGACCTACCACGCGCTCTCCCAACTCAAAATGCAGCAGGAAACCCTAATAGCCGAAATTGAAAGCATTGAAAATGAAGCCTCCTTAATCTACCTTGGCGAAATACCTGCCGACCTGGAACTGCCAACCCGCATTAAAGACTGGGAAGCTCGCTTTGCCGGTTTCAAGAGATCATTGGCCGCCTATATGCGGCCGCAACACATGGAATGCCGCCTCGGCATTTACGGCCAAAACCCGGGCAGGGTGACGCGCATGTACCGGGACTTGTTTGATGCGCTGGGGGCCGAATATAAAGCCTTCGGCGTTTGGCACCGGGATGCCTGGTACAACGAAGAAATCCTTTTGCCTTCAGCCGGCCCAGAAGAACCGCCCCTGCGAAAGAGAAGGGAAGAGTATGTGTATGCCGACTTGGACGATGCCCTGGCGCCGGAACGGAACAGGCCGGAAGCCAAAGACCAATTGGCGGGCATTGAGTTCCACCTCAAAGGCGAATTGGTCTTCGACCTGTTCGCAGGGGAAAATGGCTACCAACTTTGGACAGACGAGCATAAAACCGAATGGAAATACTTCGTACAGGTTCAAACCTGCCCGGAATTCCAAACGCCCCACCGGATACACCGCAAGGATTTTTTCAAGGGCAATGCGCGGCGCGTCGTCAAACCCGGCCAATACAAAGACACCCCCTACGAAATTGAGTTAGAGGAGGACGTTAATGCTTTCACCGGCCTTATTGTGGATAAATGCCGGAAGCGCCTCGCCGCGGCTATTGATGAGGCGGTGATGGACTAGGTACTTCAGCCTGACGGAGGAAGGAATGAATTCTGCAACTCTTTCCTATAATTGTGTAATGCTTTCAGTTTTTAACAAACCTACCTTTACACTGAATCCCCATGCTGTGATTGAGCAATATTGCTTGCCATTCAAAAACAAAGTGCGCCATGAAAAAGTATTCCCTCCTATATGTCATTACAGGTCTTTTATTCATTTTTTCAGCTATTTTATTAGTGAGATGCAATGGATCCGCCGGCGATAAAGCGCCCGCTACAGAAGAGAAAACTGTACTTGCGGATACGAGCACTGCTCCGTCCGATATGGATACTACTCATATGCTTGCAGAAACCTTACCGGCAGTAGAGGAACCGCCTGCCGCTCCAAAAACCGTAGCGCCTCCCGCAGCCAAACCTGCAGTGAAGAAAACACCCGTGGTTGCAAAAACCAAAACCACAAAACAAAAATCAGAACCAGAATCAGAAACTCCTCCTGTTAGCCTGCCTGAGACGAAAACATCCGACGCCACCCCTCCTGCAAGCACATCAGCCCCAAAGGTGGAAACCCCCACACCCACACCTCCACCTGTACCTAAAGCGCCTGTAGGGAAGCGCATTGCCTTCTCCTTGAAATCTACAAAGGCCCTTATAAAAGGCTCCTCCTCTTTACATGCCTGGGAATCGAATGTCACCCAAATGGAAGGCAAAGGCTTCTTTGAAACAATAGATAATGAGCTTGTTGCCGTAAAAGACGTGGAGATAAAAATAGAAGTAAAAGGCATCAAAAGCAAAAAAGGAAAACAGATGGACAACAAAACCTATGACACGTTCAAGTCTGGCGACAACCCTTATATTATTTATTCGCTTAGCAATGCCGTAGTAAAAGTTAATGATTCGAATCTGGTTACTATCGAAGCGCCTGGCAAACTCTCCATGGCGGGAATCACCCAATCCGTTCCGCTTTCAGCAACCGGAAAAAAACTGCCCAATGGCGATTTGCAGTTGTACTTATCCAAAAAAATAAAAATGACAGACTTTAAGATGGATCCTCCTGTCATGTTGCTTGGAACCCTAAAAGTAGGAAACGAGGTAACTGTGGAATTTGATTTTGTATTGGTACGCAAAAGTTAGACAGGATTATTGGCCGCCATTTATTTCAGCTTGATCGCTGCATCCAAATTGTCAAAAATAAAGCGCGCCACATTCATGTCGTTGGTGTGATCCTGGCGGATGACTTGAAAATCCAGATAGTTGCCATCGTCTTTGACAAGCACTCTTCGCATGTCCACCACGAATGGAATGCTGAGCGGCTCGCCGCTGCGCACCACCATGTTTTTGTCGAAAGTGCGGGTGCGGTACAACTCATTGGCGCCGATATGGAAGGTGAGCTTGGCATTTTCATCATAGTTGCCGTCGCCATTGAGATCGGCATTGCCTTCTATTTTGGTAAAGATATAGCCGAGCGCCCATGACCAGTAATTGTCGGTAAGCGGGTGGCCCGGCTTGTAGTCCCCGGGTTGGGTGCCGTTGAGCGCCGGCGCGATCCCGATCCCCATCTCCACGGCTTTGTAAGTACCGGCAGGCACATCCGCTTTTGCCACTGTAACGCCGCGAACGGCAACATTATCCTCCTGAATGTTTTTGAAGGATACCAGTTCCACCTCTGAGAGTTTGTGGGATGTACCGTCTTCGCGGATCAGCTTGACATCGGATATGTAAAAAATAAAATTCTGGAACTTCAGGTTCATACCGTCCAAATACGGGTAGCTCCGGGTAAACATGGTTAGAGGAGTATCCTGATAAACGGCCTGAAAATTGAGATCGACCTGGGCGGTTTCACCCTTGTTATTGTCGCCGCAGGCTGCAAAAAGCAAAACGGCCATGGTGACGGGAAGAAAAAGTTTCTTGATCATGATATTACCTGTTTTGTGTGAGAGCTATCGAATGTTGACAACAGCAAAAGCGCTCGAAGTGCGCGAAACTAAACGCTCCAACAGGATTTCAGGCGTCTGGGTTGCCGGCGAAATGTCGCGAAGCCAACTCAAGTAGTCAATTCGCATTTCAAACTCCACATCAAAGCCTTCGCGAATATCTGCGTTGACGGGCAATTCCACCGTGCGGTAATGGATCGGTTCCCTGATGTGCACGGTCACGCGGGCGGTGTCTTCGGGCATGTTGCCGGGCAAAAATACCGCTCGCTGGAAAACAAAGCCTTCCGTTTGGCTCCATGGCATTCCCGAAGCATTGGGCCTGAGGGGATGATTGGCCGGCAATGATTCCGGGTCAACAGCAGCTGTCGAAACGGCAATGCCGATGCGAAACCGAATCGCGCTGAACGCGCCGTTTGCGCGCAGCGTTCCAAGGTCATAAAGGGAGGTCAATGGCGGACGAACCAAAATGATGTCGTTGTCAATACTATCGGGCTCCAGGGCGCCGCCGGGGCGAAAGACACTGGCAGCAACGCGGTTTTGAAGCGCAACCTCTGTACCGTCAGGCCTCAGCAGGCGCAGTTCCGAGAGAAAGAACCGGAAATCCGCCACCCGGTACGGGTTGCCCCCGGCATCAAAATAAACAGAATCCAGGAGGCGAAAGTTGACTACCGTATCGGGATACACAGAACTGTGCTGAAATCTCATGCGCAGCAGCGGATAGGTGCAGCAATCCAGGCAGGCCTGGTCGGCATCTACTGCAAAATTGGTGGCATTTATGTCTAAACATCCTTCTTTTGGCTCATAACATCCTCCCCCAAAAAGTACGGCCAAAATAAGCCCACCCAGGATTTGAGGTCGCCAGCGGAGCGGGGAACTGCGCGCTTCAAGATCAACTTCCCTCTTTTTTCTCATAGTCCTTCACTAACTTTTGAATGATCTGTTTCACCTGCGAGGAGAACTCTTTGCTCAGCATCCAGTGATAGTATTGTTTGTCTTTTGAAAGTACTTCGGCCACAGGTTTGCCGATGTATTTGCCGAAGTTGAACACCGGGACACCATTGTGGTCATATTTCATTTTTTGAGTGGCATCCACAAAACGGAGGTCATTTGTGAATTCGTGCAAGGCAGACACGCTCTTTTTGATCGGGGTTTTTTCCACGTTGCCGTCGTCATCTATGTAATCCACGCCTTTGTAGCGGGCCAACTGCCCTTTGAACACTTCGATGGTAGCGCGCACGTCGGCCAGGGCATCGTGGGCGTCGGGCATTTCCTGATCGCAGTAGTATTTCAGTGCGGCCTTTAGTGTGCGCGGCTCCATTTTGTAGAAGATGCGCTGCACATCGATGCTGCGGCGCTTGTCCATGTCGAAGGGAATGCCTGCGCGGTCGAACTCCTCCATGAGCATGGGGATGTCGAAGCGGTTGGAGTTGTAGCCGGCTAAGTCGGCATTGCCAATGAAGTCGGCAATTTTTTGCCCCACCTGCTGGAAGGTGGGCTTGTTGGCTACATCCCGGGGCGTGATGCCGTGTACGAGCAGGGCTTCTTCCGAGATGGGTATGCCCGGGTTGATGAGCATGTTTAGCTCGGCGGGCGGGGAGCCATCGGCAAAAAACTTGACGATGCCGATCTGAAGGATGCGGTCGCGAATGACATTCAGCCCTGTAGATTCGATATCGAGGAAACATAAATCCCGGTCAAGGGGCATATCAAAATTGTAATCCATTGATGAAAAATGAAGTAAGTCAGGTTATTTAAAAAACTTTTTCAGCCCGTCCGTGTATTGCACATCCATGCCACCGTCTTCCGTGCCGATGATAAAGTAAGCCTCTACTTCCGGTTGCCGGCGGATGAGGTCCATTCCTTTTTCCGGCCCCAACACCATACAGGAAGTAGCCAGCGCATCGGCGGTAAGGCAATCCTTGGCAAAAATGGTGGCGCTGAGCAGCGTATTGCGCTCTGGAAACCCGGAAAGTGGATTGATCGTATGGCCGTACCTGGCGCCTTCCACCTCATAGTAGTTGCGGTAATTGCCGGAAGTATTAATGGACATGTTCTCCAACGGGAAGGTTGTAATGATCTCCTCATTGCCTCCCCCTTCCCGGGGAATGCTGACGCCGATCCGCCACACATCGCCCCGAGGACTTTTGCCTTTTGCCCGCTGCTCTCCGCCTATGTCCACCAGGTAGTGCTCGATGTCCCAGCCTTCCAGGAACCCCGCAATGGCATCTACGCCATATCCCTGGCCGAGCGCCCCGAAGTCGAGTTGCACACCGGGCAAGGCTTTGCGCAGGCGGGTTTGCCCGGATTTTTCGAGGGTTACTTTGTCCATTCCCACAAATTGCATTAACGAATCCACTACGGTGCTGTCCACCTGGGTAACCGGCCTTTTTTCAGTATATCCAAAGCCCCAATAATTGACTAAAGGCATGATGGTGGGATCAAATGCTCCGCCTGTTTTCTGGTACATTTCCAAGCCTTTCCAATAACATGCCCAAAAGTGGCGGTTGTGCGAAATGGGCGCCATGCTGGAAATGCTGATACCGAGATCGATGAAATCCTGAGCCTGGTTGAAGCGGGAGATGGTGGAGGAGTCGATATAAGTAGAAATTTCCAGGTTGATCTTGCGGAGCAACTCGTCAATTTCCGCACTGAAATCGCGGTTCAGACTGTCTGCATAGGTCGCACGGTAATAGGTACCCATGGTCTGACCTTCTACTACAATATAATTCCGGCTCTCCGCTTTGGGTTCCTGCCTGCACGATGCCAGGAAGACTGAAAAAAGCAAGAGTGCCCCGCCCGCAAGAAGTAAGCGGAAGTATAACTTTGAGTTCATTTACGCGGTTTTAACACCCAAAAGTAACATAATTTTACTCCTTACCTGAAAGGATTGCTGAAGGCCGGGTTATTCGTAAAAGTCGTATCGGTAAGCGTTTTCAAAAAAGCGATCAGGTCTTGTTTGCCCTGCTCACTCAGTGTAAAGGGAAGGATATTGGTATCCTCGTTTTCAACCCCATGGCCTCCCCGGGAGTAGTTGTCCAATACTTGTTCGAGCGTTTGAAAGCGGCCATCGTGCATATAAGGAGCAGTAAGTTCAATGTTGCGAAGAGAAACCACCCTGAATTTGCCATTATCGAAGCGGTTGCCGGTCACCCCTCCCCTGCCCTTGTCGGGAAAAGCATCGAGGTTGGGTACGTCCTGCAGCCCATTGTTTGCATAAGTCGTGAAGGAATTATTCCCGAACATGGGAGCAAAATGGCAATGCGAGCAGCCCGGGTGGCTAACCTGCTGTGATTCCTCGATGAAAAACAACTGCCTGCCGCGCTCTTCCTCGTCGGTGAACCAACCATCATTCAGCCAAACCACCCTGTCGTAGCGCGAGTTGGTGCTGATCAAGGTTCTCATAAATTGCGACATGGCCTTGGCGGCCAGCTCTTTGCTGATCTCGCTCTTGCGTTCGATGCCGAAAGCTTCCCTGAATCGCCTGGGATAATCCGGATGGCGGCGCAGTTTTTCCAGCACATTAGGCCAGGTTTCATTCATTTCGGTGTGATCCTCAATCGGTATCAGGGATAGTATCTCAAGTGTATTGGCGCTGCCGTCCCAGAACAACTCGCGGGGATAGAAGACCAAATTGGCGATGGACATTGAACTCCGGCGGGTATTCAACCCGAGTACCCCTGTACTAAGCGCCCTGCCGTCGGTAAAAGCCTTGGATTGCCGGTGGCAGGATGCGCAAGCCAAGGTGCTGTCGGAAGATAGAATAGGATCGTAAAACAAGCGCCGCCCTAACTCTATACCCTGGGCAGTGAGGGGATTATCTTCGGGGATGAGGGGCGGGGGCATCCAGGAAGGAATGGACAGCGTATAAGCTTGCGGGGCGTACTGGCCGCTGATCA
>CAZNYK010000036.1:1741-33408 GCA_964577215.1 uncultured Saprospiraceae bacterium | reverse complement strand
GCATAATCCCACAATTCCGGTTCCTGGGCTTTGCCGAAAGGCAGGGTAGCGCTGCGCAACAGCCCGTCGCGGCAGATGACGCACTGTATGGCTTCGGCGTTTTGTGCCAGTTCCGTCTCGATGGACTCGATGCTGCGGTAGTAGCTGTAGTGCAGCGCCGCGATGCGCGAACTGAATGCCGGGTTCTCTGTGAGCAGGATGCTGCCGGCCATCAGGAAGGGCGTTTTGTTCAGGGTATAGAGGGCGAAATTGTAGTCGTAGTTGTTTTTGTACTTGTCGTGCAGGACGATCTGGCGGAACTCGTGCAGGGCATCCAACAGCGGCTGGAAATCATAGCCCTCCGGCACGTAAATTTTCGACACATTGCGGCAACCCAAGCCAAAGTAGCGGAAGATGTCTTCGCCTAATGCGAGCAGTTCCTCCCGGCTTTCCGTGCCGTCCAGCACGGCTGCGGCGTTGCGGTTGCGGCGTATGATGTGGGGCCATGCCCCGAAGTAGGTCTCAAAGTAGCGGGAGGTGTTGTTGCTGCCGGTGGCGATCACGGCGTCGAAGTCGCGCAATTGGGGCACGATCTCGAAATATGCCGCTGCGCGCGGGTCGGTTTTTTCCAGCAATTGCAGCAGATAGGGCAGGAGGCAGGGGTCTTTGTCGGAGAGCTTGATCTTGGCCTTGCAGCCGGATACGAACACGCACATCCCGTCGTGCCAGCCCACCAATGGAATATTGCCGGCCATGACCAAGCCCACGGTTTTGGGCAGCTGATTTTCGGGAATGTCGTACTGGCCGGCCCAGGTGCGCAGCTTGAGGGGGTCAAGCATGCAGCCGGCTATGGCGTCTATGGCTTTGCGCTGATTCTCGACGGTGAACCAGCGGTTGTTGTAATACGAGCGATGCATGACGGCCTCGAGGTATTCGTCGGGTTGTCGCAAGAGGCGGCCCAGCTCGATGAGTAGGTTTATGCGTTCTTGGAGGGTCATATAAATTTGCTAATTTGCTGATCTGCTAATTTGTTGATTTGCTGATTTTTACTATACTATGTTTTACGGTTTGACAGGTTTTTTGCTATCAGGTTTTTGAACGCCCGATTATTTTGGACAAAACTTTTTGAATGACGATTACATCGGAGATCAAGTCTTCACAATCCGGGTAAGTGGGAGCCAGTTGGCACAAAGTCAGCCAGTATTTGGATTCGTTGGCCTCCTTGGCTGCAATTTTCATTTTATGCACAAAATCCGCCTTGCTTTCCGGGCTTTGCGCTTCCGATACGTTGGCCCCGATGGAAGTACCGGCTTTGAGCAATTGCTTCCCAACGACGTATTTCTTTCCCCCCTCCAACTCTTCACAGAAAGTAATGATTTTCAGTGCAAACTGCAACGACAAGTCCAATATCAAATTTCCCTTTTGTTCCATAATACTTCGTTTTTTAGGTCTCTATAAGCAAAGACGCAAAACCTCAAAAATTCCATAACGAAGCGACAACTTTCTTTCCCGAAAAACCTATCTCCTGTCTTTTTTGCACCATACAAATCAATATTAAGGAGCAATCCGATATCTTCGGTTTGACAAAATCTTATTGCACATCAGCACATCAGCACATCAGCATATCAGCACATCAGCACATCAGCATATTACAAAGGCATCCCCCCTCTCCCCACTGCTGCTTTGCGCTGTTCCACATACCGGCGCCACTCGTCGAGGGCTTCGGCAAAGTCGGCAGGCAATTCGCTGTCGAAATACATGGCCTCGCCGGTGGCAGGGTGTATAAAGCCGATAGACTTGGCGTGCAGGGCGTGGCGGGGCATGATGTTGAATACCCTCTGTACGAACATCTTGTACTTGCTGAACACAGTACCCTTCACGATATAGTCGCCGCCATAGCGCTCATCGCTGAACAGCGGGTTGCCGATGTACTTCATGTGTACGCGTATCTGGTGGGTGCGGCCGGTTTCCAGGTTGCACTGTATGAGGCTCACGTAGTACAGTCGTTCCAGTACTTTGTAGTGGGTCACCGCCCATTTGCCGTGCTCGCCTTCGGGATAGACGGTGAACATCTGCCGGTCTTTGCGATCGCGGCCCACATGGCCTCTTATGGTGCCCTGTTCGGATTCCGGCTCTCCCCACACCAATGCATAGTAGGTGCGCTGCACGGTGTGGTAGAAGAACTGCTTGGCCAAGTGCGACATGGCGTACTCCGTTTTAGCCACCACCATCAGGCCGGAGGTGTTTTTGTCGATGCGATGCACCAGGCCCACGCGGCTGTCTTTCCCGTCGCCCAGTACCGGCGCTTTGGTCTCCTGGAAATGCCCGGCTAAGGCGTTCACGAGCGTCCCCCTCCAGTGTCCCACGCCGGGGTGTACCACCATGCCGGGCGCTTTGTTGAGCACCAGGAGGTCGTCATCCTCGTAAATGATGTTGAGAGGAATGCGCTGCGGCACGATGCGCACGCCTTCGCCGGGAGGATGGGGTACCAATACCGTAATGCGCTGCCCGGGCTTTACGCGGAAGTTGGGCTTGATCTCCTGCCCGTCCACGCGGATAGAGCCGGCGCGGATGGCATTTTGCAGGCGGTTTCGCGATACGCGCTGCATCCGGTCTATCAGGAATTTGTCAATGCGAATGGGGCTTTGGTTGGGGTCCACCAAAATCTCGTTATAATCCGCATATTCTTCATCCGCCGATTGATCCTGCTCCGGTATGTCCAGCTCTTCCTCCATTAGCGCTTCAGGGCATTATAGTGTTCAAACCTGCAAATATAGGGAAACAGGCGCGGAACGGCAAAGTTTAAGGCGAGCGGCAGCGTTCTCACTCTACCCTTATCTCATCGGCAAAAATCCAGGCTTGGCCGCCGGCGCCTTTGTGGCCGGGCGGGCATACCCCTCGATTGCGGCCCACCACGCGGATAAACCGGGCTGTAGTGCTGCTGCTTACCGCGAAATCCTCTATGATAGTGCCTTTGTCCTCAGGGCGCGTCCGGGCAGTCTGTTCTCCAAGGTATTTAAAGGATTTTCCATCCGGGGAAGAGTAAAATGCAACGCGCAGCGGCATGAATATCCAAGAGTTCTCGTCCTGCAGGAACCGGACGCGCACCCTGCGCACGGCTTGCGGAGCGCCGAGGTCCACCAAGGCATCGAGGTTCACGCCTTGAAAGCCCTGCCACTCGCCGGTGCGGTAGTCGTTGCCGCCCTCCAGGAAGTCGATCAGCGCGCCGGGGCCTGAGGCGGCATATTGCGGGGCGTATGGGTGCGCCAACTGTATGCTGCGCTCGGCGGGCACGCGCAGGAAGCGTGCCGTGATGCTGCGGCTCATGCCGAGTTGCGGATGCCGGGCTACGGCCTTCAGCTCGGTATCTGCTGCAATGACGATGGGCTGGGAATAACGGGCACTTCCGGTACCGGGATCTGTGCCGTCCAAGGTGTAGAATATCTCCGCACCCGGCATGGGGTGGGCCAGTACGAGCGTATCCTGCCCAAAGAAGGCCCGGTTGCCCTTGGCCACTACCGGCAGCGGCGTCAACCGGTTGTTTTCGATGCGGCTTTGGGGAAGGTCGCCGGGGGCGGCGCCCCACTTCGCATTCGGCTTGGCGCCCATAACAAACTCCAGCAAGCCGCCGGCCAAAAGGTCTTCATGACGCAGGTATGAGCGGGAATAATCGCGGCCATTGAGCCTGGCCGACTGTATGTACGGCGCATCCGGACCGCCGTTCCTCACGGCAATGCGGAAGGTATTGCCGTTGGCTAAGGGTATCTCGGCGGCCTCTACCAAGGGCGAACCGATAATGTAATCGGCGCTGCCCGGCGTGACGGGGTAAAAACCCAGTGCGCTGAAGATGTACCAGGCCGACATCTGGCCGCAGTCTTCATTGCCGGAGAGGCCGTCGGGCGCATCGGCATACTGCGAGCGCATGATCTCCTGTACACGCGCCTGCGTTTTCCAGGGTTGCGCGCAGAAGTTGTACAGGTAGGCGATGTGATGGCTCGGCTCGTTGCCGTGGGCGTATTGCCCTATGAGGCCGGTGATGTCGGCCTGTTCGCGTCCGGTAGTTTGGGAGCTTGCCGCAAAAAGCGCGTCTATGTGTTGGGCTGCATTTTCCCGGCCGCCGTGCAGTTCTATCCAGCCCTCCACATCCTGGGGTACGTAGTATCCGTAGTGCCAGGCGTTGGCCTCGGTAAAGTGGTAATTCACTTCGGCGGGATCGAAAGGTTCTATCCAGCTCTGGTTGCGGCGGGCGCGGAAGAAACCGGTTGAGGTGTCGAAAAGATTCTGGTACGACTGCGCCCGGCGGGTATAGGCTTCATGCGCCTCCAAATTGCCGGTTGCCTTTGCCATTTGGGCGATACACCAGTCGTTGTAGGCATACTCCAATGTTTTGGATACCGACTCGGCCTCCATCTCCGCAGGTACAAAGCCGTGCGCGCGGTAGTGCTTCTTGCCGAATTTGTCCTGCATAGCCGTGGCCTGCATAGCTTCGAGGGCGAGGCCGGCGTCGAAGTCGCGGATACCTTTGGCCCAGGCATCGGCGATGACGGATACGGAATGGTAGCCGATCATGCAATAGGTTTCATTGCCTGCCAGTTCCCACACGGGCAGTTCGCCGCTTTGGCGGTATTGGCTGAGAAAAGTGCGGATGAAGTCGCGACTCCGTTCCGGTTCAATGATGTTGTACAAGGGGTGCGCGGCGCGGTAGGTATCCCAGAGGGAAAAGACCGTATAGTGGGTATAGTCTTCGGCTTTGTGGATGTTTTTGTCTAAACCCCGGTAGCGCCCGTCGGCGTCGGTAAAGAGATTGGGCTGCAGCGAGGCGTGGTAAAGCGCGGAGTAGAAGACGGTGCGATCGGCATCGCTCCGCATTTGCACGCGTACCTTTTGCAGTTGCCGGTTCCAGGCGGCCTGTGCCTGTGCCAGCGCGGCATCGAAATCGTTGGAAGCATTTTCGGCGGCTAAGTTATTGCGGGCGCCTTCTGCATCTACAGCTGAGATGGCTACCTGTATTACCAAAGGCTCGGCAGAGGGAGCGAAGCGGAAAGCTGTTTTGAGGTGCTTGCCGCGCAGAGAATCAACGCCGGGATTGCCTTCTATTTCAAAGCTTGCAATAGGCCGTGAAAAACGCGCAGCAAAATATACGTGTTGCTCTTCGGCCCAGGCGCGGGAGATGCGGTAGCCTTCTATTTCATAGTCGTTGCGCACCCAGAGAGCGGCGTCTGTCACTTCGTCGCGGTGCACGAGGTCGAGCAGGAGGCCGGCGGTATCGCCGGCGGGGAAGGTGTAGCGGTGCAGGCCGGTGCGGGGGGTGGCACTCAGTTCGGCCTGAATATTATAATCTGCGAGTTGCACGGCGTAGTAACCGGGCGAAGCTTTTTCGGTGCTTTTGCGGAAGGCGGAACCGTAGCCGGGCTGCCCGTCGGCGCCGTTGTGAAAACGGGTGGGGCCGGTGTAGGGCATAAGCAACACATCGCCATAGTCCGACACGCCTGTGCCGCTCAGGTGGGTGTGGCTGAATCCGTACACAATGGTGTCGGTGTAGTGGTATCCGGAGCATCCGTCCCAGCCTTCAAGGCGGGTATCGGGGCTTAGTTGTACCATGCCGAACGGGGTGGTTGCGCCAGGATAAGTGTGCCCGTGGCCGCCGGTACCGATAAATGGGTTGACGAACCGGATGGGATCGGCTTCCGGCTGAAGCGCAGGGCGGGTGCAGGAGGAGAGGAAACCGAAAACTGCAAAACTCAAAAGGCAAAGCCGCAAAAGGGATGGGATCGCGGGCAGGGGAAAAAAGCCGGAAAGAAGAAAAAAGTCCTGATCCTTTTCGAGGGTGGATTTGCAAAATGTGAAATATAAAAAAAACGGGTGAATATCCGGTTTCATCTTCGGAGCGGTTTTCAGTTCATATGTAATTTTCCTGCCCTCAATGCGCCTCCAGCCAGTTATTGCCTGTACCCATGCCGACGAGTATCGGCACTTTCAGCCCCGGAATGGCGTTGCGCATTCCCTCTTCAATGATGGGCTTCACGGTTTCCAGCTCTGCACTGGGCACGTCGAATACTAATTCGTCATGTACCTGGAGGATCATTTTGGTTTGCAGAGCGCGATGCCTCAGGTCGCTATGGATATGTATCATGGCTATTTTGATCATATCGGCGGCGGTGCCTTGTATCGGGGTGTTGACGGCCATGCGCTCGGCATTGCTGCGTTCCAGGGAGCTTTTGGAATGTATCTCGCGCAGGTAGCGGCGCCTGCCCATGAGCGTAGTGACGTAGCCCTGTTCGCGGGCCTGTTTAACCGTATTTTCCATGTAGGCTTTCAAGCCCGGGTATTGCTGGAAGTATTGGGAGATAAGTTCGCCCGCCTCGGCGCGTTTGATGTCCAACTGGCGGGACAGGTTGGTGGCGCCGGCGCCGTAGATGATGCTGAAATTGACTGTTTTGGCGCGGTAGCGCTGCTCGGTGGTTACCTCGTCAAAAGGTACGCCGAACACGCGGGCGGCTGTAGCCCGGTGGATGTCCTGCCCGGCGATGAAGGCTTCGAGCATGGCCTCGTCGCCGCTGATCTCGGCGATGATGCGCAGTTCTATCTGGGAATAGTCGGCAGAGAGCAGCACGTGCTGTTCATCCCTCGGTATAAATGCCTTGCGCACTTCGGCGCCCTCCGGCGTGCGGATGGGTATGTTTTGCAGGTTGGGGTTGTTGGAACTGAGCCGCCCGGTAGCTGCGAGCGCCTGGTTGAAAGAACTGTGTACGCGACCTGTGCGGGGGTTGATGAGCTTGGGCAGGGCATCCACGTAGGTAGACTTGAGCTTGTTGAGGCCCCTGTGCTTGAGGATGTCGGCTGCGACGGGATGGTTTTTCGACAGGTCGGTGAGAATCTCCTCATCTGTGGAGTACTGGCCAGATTTTGTTTTTTTGCCTGGATAGGGTATTTTGAGCCGGTCGAAGAGCACCTCGCCTACTTGTTTGGGCGAGCCGATGTTGAAAGATACCCCCACTTCGTTGTGGATTTTTTCTTCCAGGCCGGCGATCTGCCCGGCCAGTTCCACCGAATAGGCTTCCAGGAAACCGGGGTCAATGCGGACACCCTCGTATTCCATATCCACGATGACTTTTACCAAAGGCGCTTCGATCTCGTGGAAGAGCTTGCCCAGGCTTTCCTTTTCGAGCATAGGCTCAAAGTGGCGGCGCAGTTGCAGGGTGATGTCGGCGTCTTCGGCGGCGTATTCTTTCACTTCCTCCACCGGCGCCTCGCGCATGGTGATTTGTTCTTTGCCTTTTTTGCCGATGAGCGACTCGATGGATACGGGCTTGTACTTGAGGTAGGTTTCGGCCATGTAGTCCATGTTGTGGCGCAGCTCGGGCGCCAGCAGGTAGTGCGCTATCATGGTATCGAACCAGGGGCCGCGCAGTTCCACGCCGTACCATTTGAGCACGATGGCGTCGTACTTGATGTTTTGGCCGGTTTTTTCGATGTTTTCATTTTCCAACACAGGCCGGAATTCCTCTACGATGGCACGGGCTTCCTCCTGGTCGGAGGGAACGGGCACGTACCAGGCCTCGCCGGGCTGCAGGGAAAAGGAAAGCCCCACCAATTCGGCCTGGTTGGCGTCGATATGCGTGGTTTCGGAGTCGAGGCAGAATTGCTTCTGTTTTTCGAGCAGGGCAATGAGTTGGGCGCGCTTTTCGGGTGTGTCGGCCAGATGGTATGAATGGGGTGTATTGTGTATATTTTTATCGGCTACAGAATGGGCGGCGGGGCCGGGGGCATGCTCCATGGCGGAATCGTCGAAGAGGCTGCCTTGTACGCCGCCGCCGGATTTGGCTGCCGGACGTTGTTGAGGCTCGCTTTCTCCGAGAATTTGCGCGGCGATGCTTCGGAACTCCAGTTCCTTGAAAACCTCTGCCAGCGCCTCCCGGTTGATCGGGTCAATCTGGAAGGCGGTCGGATCGAACTGCACAGGAGCGTGTACGTCAATGGTGGCGAGTTTTTTGGAGAGCAGGGCTTGTTCGGCATAGGTTTGCACGAGTTCCTTTTGTTTCCCCTTGAGTTCGTCGGCGTGGGCGATGAGATTTTCTATGTTGTCGTACTTTTTGAGCAGTACGGCAGCAGTTTTGGGGCCTATGCCGGGTATGCCGGGTATATTGTCCACGCTGTCGCCTTGCAGGCCGAGTATGTCAATGACCTGCTCCACGCGCTGGATGTCCCAATTTTCGGAAACCTCCTTTTCGCCCCAGATTTCCACGCCGTTGCCCTGCCGCGACGGCTTGTACATGAACACGTGCGGCGACACCAGTTGCCCCATGTCCTTGTCGGGCGTGACCATAAAGACGGTGTAGCCCTCTGCTTCAGCCTGCCGGGCAATGGTGCCTATGACGTCGTCGGCTTCGTATCCGTTTATGCTCAACACGGGAATATTAAAACCCTCCAGGATGCGGTGTATGTAGGGAAAGGCAATGCGGATGTCTTCGGGCTGTTCTTCGCGGTTGGCTTTGTAGGGTTCGTACATCTCGTGGCGGAAGGTAGGTGTCGGCGGATCGAACACGGCGGCGAGGTGAGTGGGGCGCTCGCTGCGCAGGAGGTCCCACAGGGTGCGCGTGAATCCATTGATGGCGGAGGTGTTCAGGCCTTTGGAGTTGATGAGCGGCCGGGTGATGAATGCGAAATGCGCCCGGTACACCAAGGCGTGGCCATCTAAGAGGAATAAGCGTTTTGCCGACATTTTATGTTAATTTGAACTGGCAAGGTAAGAAAAAAACTACACCGCCACGTAATTCTCTCTGACCACCTCTTTCAGTAACGCATCTTATCAGGAATCTCACGGCCTCGTTTGAAAAACCTAAAATTCATCCAAATCCTCGGGTTTTCTAACCCTCAGTTTGCCAGGCTCTAACACCCAAAGACAACCTTTCGGATTTCGCTCCTGGAGTAACTCCACAAGCTGATTTGCATAACTACTAATAGAACTGAGGCTAATCGGGCGATTAGGACGAATCACAATAATGCCCTGAGTAGATTCAGGGGGGAACCTCAGGATGTTACAAAAATCGGTATCGAAAGTTATCAACACCCTTTTCTCTGTGATAATCGTAGAAAATATGACCTCATCGCTTGTGCCGGATAAATTCTCCGACCAGACGGAATGTGTATCGAAACCGGAAGACTGAAAGACTTCAGTTAGAGCCGGCTGAAATTTTCGTCCAACTTCAATTTCATCAGGCAGCAAACTCAATTTCCACGAAATTCTCCCTGCTCATGGCTGCACCATAAGCGATACATGCCCTGATGTCCTCTATTTTGAGGTGTGGATAGGCATTTAAAATGTCTTCGGCTGAATCGCCTGCGGCCAACATATCCAGAATGAGAGATACCCATATTCGGGTTCCCCTGATGCAGGGTTTTCCGAAACACACATTCGGGTTTACGCTTATCCGGTTTAACAGCTCTTTCTGCGCCATAATTTTTGTTACAAACTTACGTGAAATGCCTCATGTACACAAGAACGGTATAAAAACACGAAGGTTTTGCGTAGAGAAAGCCCTTTTTTACACTGCCACATTATACTCCCTGAGCGCCTCATTGAGCGACACCTTCTTGTCCGTGCTCTCCTGCCGGCGGCCAATGATGAGCGCGCAGGGCACCTGGTATTCCCCGGCGGGAAATTTTTTGGCGTAGGCACCCGGGATGACCACCGAGCCGCCCGGCACCCGGCCCCGGTAAGTGACCGGCTCTTCGCCCGTGACGTCAATGATGCGCGTGGACTGCGTGATGACCACGTTGGCGCCGAGGACTGCCTCCCGCTCAATACGGGCGCCCTCCACCACGATGCAGCGCGAGCCGATAAAGCAGTCGTCCTCGATGATGGTGGGGGCGGCCTGCGGCGGTTCCAGCACCCCTCCTATGCCCACGCCACCGCTGAGGTGTACGTTGCGGCCAATCTGGGCGCAGGAGCCTACGGTAGCCCATGTGTCCACCATGGTGCCGCCGCCTACCCATGCGCCGATGTTCACATAGCCGGGCATGAGAATGGCGCCGCGTTCGATGAAGCAGCCGTACCGGGCCACGGCAGGCGGTACTACCCGCACACCTAAGGCGGCGTAGTTGCGCTTGAGGGGTATTTTGTCGTGAAATTCGAAGGGGCCTACTTCCATCACCTGCATTTGCTGCAGGGGGAAGTACATCACCACCGCTTTTTTGATCCACTCATTCACTTTCCATCCGCCTGATCCGTCGGGTTCGGCCACGCGGGTTTGGCCTTTGTCGAGCATTTCCAGCACTTCGTACACGGCGGCAGCCACAGCCGGATCGGCAAGTAGGCTGCGATCGTTCCAAGCGGCTTCAATAGTGTGTTGCAAATTTTGCATGTAGGTATTGATTATTTTCCCTGGTAGCTAATCCGGTATATCGCATCCGCGTAATCGTCTGACACGAGCATGGAGCCGTCGGGCAATAACTCGATATCCACAGGTCTGCCCCATACATCGTCTTTTTTAGGATCGAGCCAGCCCTCGGCGAAAGGCTCGTAGCTGACGACTTTGTTGCCTTCCAATCGGAGCATCATCACGCGGTAGCCTATTTTTTTGCTTCGGTTCCAGGAGCCGTGCTCCGCAACGAATATCTGGTTGCGGTAGGCTTTGGGAAATTGCTTGCCGGTGTAGAACTCGATGCCGAGCGGCGCGGTGTGAGGGCCGAGTTTTTGTGCCGGCGGCGTAAAGTCGGAACACGGCCGTTTGGCGCCGAACTCCGGGTCGGGCAGGTCGCCCTGGTGGCAATAGGGGTATCCGAAGTGCATGAAATCCTTAGGCGCGTGGTTGACCTCGCAGGCGGGAATTTCGTCGCCCATCCAGTCGCGTCCGTTGTCGGTGAACCAAAGCTCTTTAGTTTCCGGGTGCCAGGTGAAGCCCACGGTGTTGCGTATGCCGCGCTGTACGATCTCCAGGCCTGTACCATCGGGATTCATTCGGGTGATGGATGCGTAAATTTCGTTTTCCTTTTCGCAGATGTTGCAGGGCGCGCCTACGGGTACGTACAATTTGCCGTCGGGGCCGAAGGCGATGTACTTCCAGCCGTGGTGGGTATCGGTGGGGTATTTGTCATAGACAACTACCGGAGCGGGCGGATTATCCAAGCGGTTTTCGATGTCGTCGAAGCGAAGGATGCGGCTCACCTCGGCCACATACAGGCTTCCGTCTTTGAAGGCCACGCCGTTGGGCATTTTGAGTCCCTTGGCGAGGGTGTGCATCACGTCGGCGTAGTAGTCGTTGTTGGTGTCTTGCAGGGCATATACGGAGCCTTTGTCGCGAGTGCTCACAAACAGGGTACCGTTGGGGGAACGGGTCATGGAGCGCGCATTGACCACGTTTTCGGCATATACATCAATGGTGAAGCCCTCCGGGAGCCGGATGCTGTCTAACGGCAGGGAACTGGCTTTGCGGAAGACTTGCGGTTTGGGCGGATTGATGTTTTTACAGGAAAAAGAAACGCTGAAAAAGAGCGCAATAGAAAAGATGGAAACTAGTTTCATGGCATATAGAATTGGTTGGCTTTACAGTCCAATTAACGAGGCAGGGGGGCAATTGTTCTAAGGGGATCAACTGAATCGGAAAGCCCCAATGGGAGACTGTCGTTTTTTTGCAGGAGATTTTGCCTATGAATGAGCGAGGTGCGGTTTGACAATCCCTTTATGCTCAATAGCCGGCGTTTTGCGAATTTGTATTTTTGCAAATCACTGGCCATACAGTTGTCCGATGAAAAATGATTTTAATTTTTTCGCAAACTATTTTTCGTCGGGTATAACAGGCTTTTTACCTGGAGTTTAAAATTTTTTTTTCATTATTTGAGTGATCTAGATATATACTTCTTAATTTTGCAATGCCGAAAAGCGATGCGGCGTTTTGTTCAGTGATCCCGGCTATTTATTAACCCTAATACTCCTTTCACCATGCATTTCAATTCCGTTCAACCGCTTTTCCGTCGTTTGGAGGCGAAAATCGCGATTCTTTCCGCACTTTGTTTTCTCATGGCCGCCGGCCTGGTTTCCTGCCGGCCTGCCGCGTCTTCAGATAATGCCGCCTCCGCCGGCGTTGCCGAAGAGCAGACCGGATCAGCTTTGACAGCTGTAAGTTCAGCCATTCGGCCTCCGGTTCAAAACCTGAAGCTCGAGGGTGAAACGCTTCGCATTGAAGACCCTTCCCGGCCTTCCGTTTTAAAACTCCGGTCAGGTACAGAATTGCATGTGCCGGCTTCCTGCTTTGTAAACGAAGCAGGAGAAGTTGTGAATTCAGCGGTGGAACTCCGCTTCCAGGAATACCACGAGGCAGCCGAGATCATTGCCGCAGGCATTCCCATGCACATGCAAGGCCCGGGCGGCAACCGGGAATGGCTTCAAACAGCGGGAATGTTCGACATCCGGGGCTCCAGCAACGGACGTCCCGTAGGAATCGGGCCTGGCCGCTCCATGAAAGTGAACTTTGTCTCTAAAGTCGGAGGCGCTTACGACTTCTGGGTTTTCGATGAAAAGCAGGGCGCCTGGCTCAATCAGGGCGTCACCAGTATTCCGGAGGAGGAGGCAGGGCAAGACACCGGCAGTGACGCTCAACTAAAACAAGAGATCAATAGCCTAATGCGAAGGACAGCCTCGCCGCCAAAAGAACCCAAGCCTACACCGGAATCGGAACGGCTGGTATTCAGCGACCTGGATGTGCGGCAATGCCCCGATTTACAAGTTGGCCAGCCAGTAGTTCTGGCTTATGCGGGCGAGGATCCGGCCCAAGACCCCAGGAACAACAAGTGGATATCCAAACCGGGTATCTGGTTTAAAAAAGAATTGAAGCCGGCAAAAGAAGCAGGCTTGTACCAACTCACGCTGATTGGGGATTCACTTTACAGTATTCCTGTGAAGCGGGCCTTGGACAAGGAAAACATGGAGGAGGCTATGGCCGGTTACCGGAGAGCTATGGCCGAATACCAGGCAAACCTCGAAATGCTCAAAAACAAAAGGGAGATATTGGAACGGCAGGCATCCTTCCGGCGCGAAATGAGCATCATTAGTTTCGGATTGTATAATTATGACATCATCTGGAACAGACCGGACTTAATCCCCCTGATGGCAAACTTCGATTTCGGCAATCTGCCGAACCAGGTAAAAGAATTGGTCACGATCTATCACATCACAGGCGAAGGCCGAACCGTTATCAGCCTTCCCTACCAGGATTGGAAGAGTTTCCGTTACAGTCCCGGATCCGACAATAAACTCTTAGCCGTATTGCCCAACGATAAGATTGCCATGTTCACCCAAAGTGATTTCAATGCAGCGCGGAAGGACATGGCCCAGGCAAGGGGGGAAAGTTATACTTTTCAGATGCGTGTGAAAGACCAGTTGCCGAATTCTCTACAAGACCTGCAAGGCCTCATCCGGGAAGCCGGTATGTAGAGCCGGTGGACAGGACGGCGGCTTCCGGCTTCCGATTTTTTTAGCAATAACGCTTTGGAAATATGCTGCGTTTCCTGGTAACGCTTTGGATCGGGGTGTGGGCGGGACTTCCCGGCTTTGCCCAGGCTTCGGGGTCTGCCGACAAGCGGACGCTGGATGTGTACCCCGTAAGGGTAAATCACAAAGTCGGGTATATCAAAATATACAACCGGCCTGAGGGCGCTTATGTGCATACCGTCATTCCACCCCGCTACGACTATGTCATGGACGAAAACATCCCCTACAACAGTACCTCTACTGACCGGGGGGAACACTCGCCATACCGCCTTTTTGAAATTGACGAAAAAGTCGGCCTGCTCGATCAATCGCTACAAGAGGTATTGCCGCCAAGGTACCATCGCATACGGGTTTTAACCCCTGCCCTGTTTGCCGTGGAGGAGGAAGAAGATGCTTTATTCAAATTAATTGACTCCAGCGGCCGGGAATTCCTTGAAGGGGAACGATACGAGGACATCTGCCTGGCCGCCGGCACAACGAAAGAACAACAGCAATTCTTCTTTCTTGTAAAAAGAAACGGCTTCTGGGGCATGAGAGGTCTTGCCGGGCCTTTGCGCTTGCCGCATCAATTTACCGACATCATTCCCGCCGAGACCATAGGGTACTTTAAAGTAAGAACCGCTAACGGCAAAGGGCTTTGGCAGATAATAGACGCCAATGGAAATTGGGTAGTGCAGAGCGCTTTCGAGGACATTATGGTTTTAAGCCCGATTTTTTTTGCAGCCCAGGCGGGGCAGCAATGGAATATTCTTCAGCCAAAGAGGGGAGGCGGGCACGAAGCCGGAGGGGCGAGGTACCGCCATGTAGAAAAACTGAATGAATCACTCGCTGTTTTCGTCACTCATGCCAACATCTCGGATTCTGTTATCCTGTGGCGCATCGCCCCCCGCCCAACCAAGTTGAGCGCCCACGTCATTCCCGCCAACGAGGGCAAATCCACGATGCAGACTGTTGCAGAGCTGAAAAGCCGCAAAGCTATTTTGCGCAGCACATGGTTTTTTCCTCTTGATGACAAATACGCGCTGCATTGGCAAAGCGGAGGCGTATTCACTTTGATTGACAGCGCCGGGCGGAAAGCTTCGGAAGAGTTTGATATGATCATTCCATCGGGGGCGCCTTACGCATATAGAGTCTTGCGCGAAGGTAAATGGGGCATACTTCAGCCCGCCCGGAAAAGCGGGCTTGCCTTCCCCTGCCAGTTTGATGCAATTTCCGATTTTCGCGACCTTTTGGCAGTAAGCAAGGACGGAAACGGGTTTGGGATATTGGCCCTTCGGGATACCCAAAGCGCGCAGCTTCCCTGTATCCATCAAAGCGCCACGCTCTTTGGAGGAAACAAAGCGCAACTGCAAATGGAAAATCTGGTTTTTGACCTGACTTATACACCCGAACAGGGGTTTAGCCAGGAAATAATCAGTACGAACGCTGTGCTTGTTTCAGCAAATGCGGACTTCAACTTCCGGGAGGCCTTACCCGCTCCCAGGCTGCCCTCGCCTCGCTACAAGCCGGCAACGCAACTTTCTGACCGGCTTCTCTTGCGGTCGGAGCCGGGCGGGTTCGCGATTGTCAAGCCAAACCCACTCGCTGAATACCTCAGGGAAAACGAGGCAGATTCGATACTCTGGAGAGAACCCATTCCGGACAAAAGAAGGCCACTGAGGGCAAGTGAAATCGTTGCCGACGAAATGCTGGCGATTTTTTACCAGGACACGGGTTATGTTTCGCCGCTGGCGCCTCCCGGCCGGGGAGAAACCAAGGCATTGACCCGCTTTTATTCAAAGGAGAAAAAAGCATTTGTCGATGAAGCGCAGATGCTGGGGTTCCGGCCCTTCGACAGTATTTACACCTACACGGCTTTCTTGGATACGGCCGGCCTGATGGGGCTGATTGACAGGCAGGGCAGACAGCTTGAGTCAGCCGGCAAGCCTGTGCGTTTCACCTACATCGGCCCCTTTGTGGCGGGCAGGGCACGCGTATGCAGCGGAGGGGTGCTCGCAGCGGATTTTAAGGGTCAAATTCAGGAATCTCTTAAATTTGAAATCTCGCTGCATTCAGAGTTTTTGTCTGATTTTCAAGTTTTTCCTGAAAAGCATAAGGCGCTGACCGGCATGGAAAAGGTCAGGATTTTTGCCACCGGAACGCATGAAAACCCTTTGCGGTGGGGCTACATCGATACGAAAGGCGATCTGGTGACGCCTATTGACGCCGACTATGTGCTCGACTATTACTGGCAAGACAGCCTTGCCTTGTTCTTGAAAAAAAATAACCGCACTTACCTCGGCAAACCCGATGCAGATTACGGTATGCTCGATTACGAAGGAAAGGTCATCGCTCCGGCTATTTTTTCTGCTGTGGCCAATATGCCGGATTTTTTCCTGGTAAACGTGGACAGTACGCCTACTTTCTACTTCACTCAAAAAGGCGTTCAACTGTTTGTCAATCCCACCCGTTTGCGGCCTTTTTCCGAAGGGTTGGCCCAATATTTAGATCCCCAAACCCGCCTTTGGGGATATATCGACTCTTTGGGTAACATTGCAATATCTCCCCGGTTTATTCAGGCGCGCCCCTTTTCGGAGGGCCGGGCATTGGTGGCCGATACTTCGGGAGTGTGCGTTTTCATTGACGCTGCAGGGCAAACGGTTTTTTCCACGGGCAAGCCGGCGAAGGGGCACCAGTTTATCGGCGATTTTAAATACGGCCGCTGCTGGTTTAAAGAGAACGGATGGGCCTGGGGGTGTTATGACCGCAAAGGCAACATCGCAATACCGCCTAAGTTTTTCTACCAGCCACAAGGGGCAGCGCTGCAGCCTTTACCCCCGGACACGATCAATCCACTGCCACTTGACTTTTCTCACGGGATTGCCGTTGCCGCCTCCATTATCAAAGGTAAGACAACCTACCATCTCATAGATACGCTTGGGGAGATACTGGCTACCTTCGATGCCTTCCGGCATATTGGGCGACTCAACCTGTGGGGCCTTGCCATATGTGCCGACAACAACAACCAAAAAGGACTCATCAATTTCCGGGGCGAATTGGTGCTGCCTCCCAGGTATAGCGAAATAGGGGGCTTTATTAACGGCTATGCCAAAGTGAAAAGATCTACCGGCAAATGGGGTTTGATCAATTTGGAAGGCCGGGAAGTGCTTCCTGCCGCTTTTGCAGCAATTGATACCGTGTCAGAAGGATTAGTAGCCGTCAGAAATATTGACCGGGGCCCATGGTTTGTTATCGACACTTTCAATCGCTTGCAGATAAAGCATCCCTTCGATCAGGTCGCGCCGTTCAAAAAGGGCGTTTCCTTGGTTTCGACGAATTCCGGAACAAAAGGGATCAATCGCTTCGGAGAAGAACTCCACCAACTAAAAGGAACAATGCCGCTCTTTTTCTCTGAAAACTTCTTAGGGGTGGAGGATCAAAGCAATAATAGAATGGGCCGGTATTATGCCGATGCTTCAGGCAGTAATGTGTTTGGCAGGTACTACCAGGAGGTAAGCCCATTCCGGCTTGGAGTCGCAAAAGTCAAACGCATGGATTCAGGCAATCGCAACGAGGCTTACGGCGCCATCAACAAAAGGGGCGTCATGGTCGTGCCTCCCAAATTTCGCAATCTCCACATCCAGCCCGATGGAAACATCATCACCAATCCGCAGCGCTTTTATGGCGTTGTCGACAAAAAGGGCACTATTCTTATTCCTCCTGATTTCGATCTTATCGTGCAATACGAAGATCGTGCCCTTTTTCGCGTTGAGCGGGGCGAGGCAATCGGTTATATCCGGGTGGCAAACGGAAAAGCGGAATGGGTTTGGGAATTGCAAAAGTGATGAAGGCTTGATGCGCCTTTTTCAACTCACCTCCAGCGACTTCACCCTCAACTCCCTGCCCTGCACGACCTCGGTCAGATATTGCCCGCAGGCCGGGCAGGCCTCAAACAATTGCTCGATGTCAAACAAGTGGCCGCAGTCCATGCAGCGGGCGCGGGCCGGGATTTTATGAACGTACCGTTCAGCCCCTTGCAACACCGTGTTTTGTACGCCGGCATCCCAGGCGAAGTCCAACGCGTCGAACTCCACTCCGGCCAGCAGGCCGATCTCCAGGTCAATGCGATCCACCTTGCTGGCCCCCGCCTTGCGGGTTTGCTCCTCGGCGATGTCAATGATGCTCAGTACGATAGATAATTCGTGCATGCTTGATGTGCTGATACTTCCTCCCTTCCCTTCATCAGGGGGCACCGGGGTTTCCTCCGCCCCGCAGAGTCAACTTTTTACTTTTTACTTTTTACTTTTTACTTGTTCGGCTACGTATCGCCTTTATAGCCAGCTCCTTGCGCAGTATGATCGCTGCGGCTACCCCTACGGCCACCGCCATGAAAACGGGAATGGCGTGTACCGGGGTGGCTAAATAGTGCAAAATGTGATCGGCGGGGAACCCGCTGTGGCCGGCGTGGGCTGAAGCGATGAAGGGGGCGGTCAGTGAAGCTGCGAAAATTGTGAATTTGAAGGTGCGACGCATGGACGGGAAATTTTTGGCGTGAAAAAATACCAAGCAAAAATATCGGACGCATACCAATTGGCGGAATGACAAAAGTCACCGGAACAAATGACTAATATCAGCAAATCCCTTCTTGCATTGATTTTACTTTGCTGCATTACTGCAAAATTTATCTTTTGCATTTCCTTTGGACGTCCACATTAACTAACAAACAAAAAACAAAGCAGTCATGGTACCCACAGCCACCAAGCGTCCCACCTATTATGAAGAGCTGAAACAAAAAGGTTATTCCCGGCGAGACTTCATGAAATTTTGCACGATGATGGCGGCTTACCTCGGCCTCGAGGCTTCCGGTACCGCCCAGATCGCCAAAACATTGATGAAAACGCCGCGTGTGCCCGTCATCTGGCTCCACTTCCAGGAGTGCACCTGTTGCAGCGAGTCTTTTATCCGCTCGTCCCACCCGATCGTGGCCGACATCATTCTGGACAAGCTCTCCTTGGACTACACGGAGACGCTGATGGCCGCTTCGGGCCACCAGGCTGAGGAGGCCATGCACAAAACGATGAAAGACCACTACGGCGAGTACGTGCTCTGCGTGGAAGGTTCGGTGCCTACAGCCGAAGGCGGCGCCTATTGCTGTATCGGAGGCAAATCGGCCGAGCAGATACTCGAGGAAACAGCAGCAGGCGCAAAAGCCATTATCTGTTGGGGTTCCTGCGCCAGCAACGGTTGCGTACAATCGGCCAGGCCGAACCCCACTTCCGCCACGCCCATTCACAAGTTGGTGAAAGGCAAACCCATCATCAAAGTGCCGGGCTGCCCGCCCATAGGCGAGGTGATGGCCGGCGTGCTGGTGCATATCATCACCTTCGGCACCCTGCCCGAACTTGACCGGGTTGGCCGCCCCAAAGCGTTCTACTCCAAGCGCGTGCACGATAGCTGCTACCGCCGCCCGTTCTACGACGCCGGGCTGTTCGTAGAGAGTTTCGATGACGAAAACGCCAAAAAGGGCTATTGCCTCTATAAAGTGGGCTGCAAAGGCCCGATGACTTACAACGCCTGCGGTATCATGCGCTGGAATGCCGGCGTGAGCTATCCCATACAGTCGGGTCACGGCTGCTTCGGCTGCAGCGAAGAAAACTTCTGGGACAACGGACCGATCTATCGCCAGCAAGCATCCTTCCCCGGCTTCGGCATTGAAAGCAATGCCGACAAGATCGGCATGGTAGCCGCCGGCGTCACTGCTGCAGGTATCGCAGGCCACGCCATCGCCACCAACATTCAGAAGAAGAAGCTCATCGCAAACGTCATCCAGGAAGGCAAGGAGTCGGAAAAGGAACTTTAATTCAATTAGCTGTGAGCTCTGAGTAAGCTCGTAGCTCGCAGCTAATAGCTCACAACTCAACAAAAAAATAACCGCCATGGCTCAACGTATAGTCATAGATCCAATCACCCGCATAGAGGGTCACCTGCGCATAGAAGCCGAGATCAAAGACGGCAAAATATCCGATGTATATAGCTCCGGCACTATGGTGCGCGGCATCGAAACCATCGTGCAAGGCCGCGATCCGCGCGACGTGTGGGCATTCGTGGGCCGTGTGTGCGGCGTATGTACCACCGTTCACTCTCTCGCCTCGGTTCGCGCCGTAGAAGACGCGCTGGGCATCACCGTGCCGGCCAATGCCGAGATGGTGCGCAATATCATGTTTGCCACGCAGTACATGCACGACCACGTGGTACACTTCTACCACCTGCATGCCTTAGACTGGGTGGATGTGGTGAGCGCCCTCAAGGCCGACCCCAAAGCCACCTCCGAAATCGCCCAAAGCATCAGCAACTGGCCCAAAAGCTCGCCGGGCTACTTCTCCGATCTGCAAAAACGCCTCGGCGCCTTTGTGGAAAGCGGCCAACTCGGCATCTTCGCCAACGGTTACTGGGGGCACCCGGCATACAAACTCCCGCCGGAAGTGAACCTCATCGGCGTGGCGCACTACTTGGAGGCGCTGGAATGGCAGAAAGAGATCGTAAAGGTGCATACCGTTTTCGGCGGCAAAAACCCGCACCCCAACTACCTGGTTGGCGGTATGGCCTGCTCCATCGGCATAGACGATGCCAGCGCCATCAACGCCGAGCGCTTAGCCATGGTGGGCCAACTGCTGAAAAACGCCAAAACGTTTATTGAGCAGGTCTATATCCCCGACTTGCTGGCCGTAGCGCCTTATTACCTGGACTGGGGCGCCATTGGCGGCGGTCTGGGCAATTTCTTAGTGTACGGCGACTTGCCCACCAACGGGTATAACGACCGCACCCAACTCAAATTCCCCGCCGGCGCCATCCTCAATAAGGACCTGAGCAAGGTGCTGGAGGTAGATACTACCAATGACGAGGAAATCCGCGAGTACATCAGCCGTTCCTGGTATGAGTACTCCGTGGGCGACAACGAAGGCCTCCACCCCTGGAAGGGCGAAACCAACATCAGGTACACCGGCCCGAAACCGCCGTATGACTACCTGGAAGTGGACAAAAAGTACAGCTTCCTCAAAACGCCGCGCTGGAAAGGCAACGCCATGGAGGTAGGCCCGCTGGCGCGCGTACTCGTGGGCTATGCCCTCGGCCGGGAAGACTTCAAAGAAGTGGTGGACAGCACCCTCGCCAAGCTCAACGTGCCCGCTGCAGCCCTGTTCTCTACCCTCGGCCGCACGGCTGCCCGCGGGCTGGAGAGCATCCTCGTGGCACAATGGGCGCTGGAGTTTTACGATCAGCTCATCGCCAACATCCGCAACGGCGACCGCCGCATGGCCGACACCACCAAGTTTGATCCCAAAACCTGGGAAAAGCGTGCTGAAGGGGTCGGTACCACGGAAGCTCCCCGCGGCGCCCTGGCACACTGGATCGTCATTGAGGACCAGAAGGTGAAAAATTACCAGTTGGTGGTGCCCACCACCTGGAACGCCTCCCCGCGCGATCCGGAAGGCAAGATGTCGGCCTATGAATCTTCCCTGATGGATACGCCGATAGCCAACCCGGAGCAGCCGGTGGAAATCCTGCGCACCATTCACTCCTTCGACCCGTGCTTAGCCTGCGCCGTGCACCTGTATGACGAGGAAGGCAAGCATGTAAGCAAGGTGAAAGTTCTTTAAGAAACCGAAAAATGTAAAATGTAAAATTTCAAATGTAAAAGTCCGGAGTACTCAAATGATGGTACGTTGAGCTCCTTTTTCGGTTTTGAGTTTTGCGGTTTTACATTTTGCGGTTTAAATTTATACCCAACCATCATGGCAACAACAACCGTTTCCGCTCCTCATAAACTGCGCCGGGTGTTCGTGTGGGAACTTCCCGTGCGGATTTATCACTGGCTCAACGCGCTGGCTATAGTGGTGCTTTGCGTAACGGGCTACCTCATCGGCAATCCGCCTGCTCTTATGTCGCAAACGGAAGCCTCTTACCGGTACCTTTTCGGCACCATTCGCTTCCTGCATTTTGCCGCAGCGTATATTTTCTTTTTCAATTTCATCTTCCGCCTGTATTGGGGTTTTGCAGGCAATAAATACGCCGGATGGAAGAACTTCATCCCCACAGGCAAAAAGTTCTTCAGGGAGATGTGGGAGGTGTTGAAAATTGATATCCTTCTCAAGAAGGAAAAAGAACACCTTTCCGTTGGACACAATGCGCTGGCGGGGTTCATTTATTTCCTTACCTTCATCGCTTTCCTGGTGCAATGCATCACCGGCTTCGGGTTGTACGCAGCCATGAGCACCTGGTGGTTTGCCGATATGTTCGTGTGGGTGTCTACCTTAGTGGGCGGCGATTTTGCCCTGCGCAACCTGCACCATGCGGCCATGTGGTTTTTCATCGTCTTTGCCATTATCCATGTGTACCTGGTATTTTACCACGACTATGTGGAAGGGCGAGGTGAAATTTCCTCCATGGGCGGCGGTTGGAAGTTTATCGAGGAGGAGGTGTTTGAAAAGGAGAAAGAGGGATAAAACCGCAAATTTTCCCCGACGCAAGTGTCGGGGAAAAATGTAAAACCGCAAAATGCCCGGTACTTTCCAATGCAATGAATTTGAGCCGTGTCCTTTTGCGGTTTGTCATTTTATATTTTTCGGTTTTGCAGTTTAAATCCACCTTTCTTGTATGAATACCCAATCCAATCCTTTGCTCATCCTCGGCTTGGGCAACCTGCTTATGGGCGACGAGGGGCTGGGCGTTCACCTGGCGCAACGATTGGCGTTGCGAAACGATCTGCCGCAGGGCGTAGATGTCCGGGAGGGCGGCACCGCAGGATTTCAACTCACGGAATATTTTACGAGCTATCCGGTGGTGATCCTGATAGACGCCACTTTGGACGCCAACCCGCCCGGAACCATCCGCCTGCTCAAGCCCCGCTTTTCTTCGGAGTTTCCCAAAGCGCTAAGCACGCACGACATTGGGTTGAAAGACCTGCTGGACGGGCTTACCCTTTTGGGGAAAATGCCGGAAATCCATCTTTTTGTCATGTCGGTAAACGAACTTCAGCCTATGCACATCGGGCTTTCACCGGAGGTGGGAGCGGCATTGGCGGATTTGGAGCGGCAGGTACTCGCATTGGCGGGCGATTTTGCCGGGCACAATTCTTTTCATTAGCTTTGCCTTTACGCGAGGCTCGAACTGCGCCCTGCGCAGCCGGGGCGGTTTTCAAAAGGTCAGTTACTACAAACAAATCAAAATGGTACCTCAATTTCTATTGGACATCAAAGACTTCATCAGCCAGCCCTGGCCCTGGTATGTGGCCGGCCCGCTGATCGCGCTCATTATGTTTCTCCTGCTGTGGCTGGGTAAAGACTTCGGCATTTCGGCCAATTTGCGCGTCATGTGCGCTGCCGATGGGGCTGACAAATTCTCCGACTTTTTCAAATTCGATTGGGCCTCGCAGGGCTGGAACCTCATGGTGGCTCTCGGCGCCATGTTCGGGGGGTATATCGCCTCGCATTATTTCTCCACTCCCGGAGAACAGGTGGCGCACGTGTCGGCTGCTACTGTAGAAACGCTGAACAAGCTCAGCCCTCAATTTGCTTTCCAGGAAGGCGCCGTGCCATTGGTACCCGAGTTTTACTCCTGGGAGTACCTGTTCAACTGGCGGGGGCTGCTCATCATCGTGGGGGGCGGTTTCCTGGTAGGCTTCGGCGCGCGATATGCCGGCGGCTGCACTTCGGGCCACGCCATCAGTGGGCTTTCTGCGCTTCAATTCCCGTCATTGGTGGCCGTGATCGGCTTTTTCCTCGGCGGTTTGGTGATGACCCATCTCCTGTTTCCTCTGATCTTCTAAAACAAAAACGACCATGCGTTTATCCAAATACATCTTCATCGGCATACTCCTCGGCATGACGCTTTACAAAGCGGAAGCAGTTTCCTGGTTCCGCATCTTCGAGATGTTTCACTTCCAGGCATTCCACATGTACGGCATTATCGGCGCCTCGGTAGTGCTGGGCGTGCTCATTGTGCAACTCATCAAGCGCACACACATGCGCTCCGTGGAAGGCGAGGAGATCGTCATCCCACCCAAGGACAATGCCTATGCGCGCTATATTCTCGGCGGTTTTATTTTCGGCCTGGGGTGGGCACTGGCAGGCGTGTGCCCGGCGCCTATGTTCATTCTTATGGGCAGCGGCTATACGGTATTCATTGTATTCCTGGCGGCAGCCATGTTTGGTACGTTTTTCTACGGGGTGGTGCGCAAGTACTTACCGCATCAGATCAAGTGATTCTCCGGCGCCCGCCTTGCAAGATGGGGAACAAGGCGCCAAGAATCATCCGTCAATGTGATCAATATCACCGGGTTTGGCCGTGGCGCCGCCTTACTTTGTCCTTCATTCAGGGTTCAATCCCCCTGTACATTCTCAAAAAATATCAACGATGACTTCCAAACATCATCAAATTGTCATTATCGGCGGCGGCACGGCGGGAATTACCGTTGCGGCTCAACTTCTCCGCGCCGATAAAAAGCTGGACGTAGCGATCATCGATCCGGCTAAAAAACACTACTACCAACCGGCCTGGACTTTAGTGGGGGCAGGTACTTTCAAGTTTTCAGAAACCGAACGCGACGAGGAGGACCTCATTCCCAAGGGCGCCAATTGGATAAGGTATGCAGCCAGTGAAATCCTGCCCGACGAGAATAAAGTAATCGTGGACCACAACACGGAAGTCACCTATGATTTTCTCGTGGTTTGCCCCGGTATCAAGTTCGATTTCGACGCGGTGGAGGGCCTTCCCGAAACCATGAACAAAAATGGGGTGTGCAGCAACTACATTGACCCGCAATACACATGGGAGGTGCTGAAAAACTTCAAGGGCGGCAATGCCATCTTTACCCAGCCCGCTACGCCGATCCGGTGCGGGGGCGCTCCGCAGAAGATCATGTACATGGCCGATGAACACTTCCGGAAAATCGGGGTGAGAGACAAAACGAAGGTTTCCTTCATCACCCCCGGTACAGTCATTTTCGGGGTGCCGGAGTTCGCCAAAACCCTGATGGAGATAGTGGACAGGAAAGGCATAGAGTTGCGCTTCTTCCACAAGATCACCAAAATTGACGGCCCCAACAAGATGGTTTATTACACCATCCTCGACAATGCCGACAACCCGGCCAAACTTTATCACAATAAGCAAGACCTGGGCGAGCAGGCGCTATCCTCCACCGAAGTGGCCGTCCCCTTCGATATGATCCACCTGGCACCTCCGCAAAGCGCCCCCGATATCGTGAAGCATTCCAAACTGGCGCACCAGGACGGGCCCGACAAAGGCTGGCTGAATGTGGACATCAACACCCTGCAACACAAGGTTTATCCCAACGTCTTCGGCCTGGGCGACACGGCAGCCCTGCCCACCGCCAAAACCGGGGCCGCCATACGCAAACAGGCGCCTGTACTGGTAGGCAACTTGCTGCACCTCATCCGCCAAAATCCCGGCGAATTGAACCCAGGCTATGAAGGCTACTCTTCTTGCCCTTTATTGACCGGGTATAGCAAGATGGTGCTGGCGGAGTTCAAATACAACAACGTGCGCGATAGCGATAAGCTCATCTCTACCTTTGTGGATACCACCAAAGAGCATTACAGCATGTACTTGCTAAAAAAACACGGCTTGCCCTTTATGTACTGGAATCTGATGCTTAAAGGCTTGATGTAAGCGTATTACAGACTGGGTTGATTCCCCCGCGATCGGGCATACACAATCCCGCCTTTCGCGATCATTTACGGGGTGTGTCACGGCTCTCTGCCAGGAGTGCCTCCATGAACGCGTCTTTTTTGCGCCGGGCCACAGGCACGCTTGTGCCGTCTTGCAGGAGTACGGCGCCCTCGTCTTCTTTGAGGAATCGCTTCACAAAGGCGGTGTGAACGATATGCGACTGGTGCGTCCGGAAAAAAGGAGGCGAAGGCAGCATCTCTTCAAACTCTTTTAGATTGCGGGAGGCTAAGATACGCTCGCCTGAGGCCGTAAAGACGAAGGAATAATTTCCGTAGCTTTCCATTCTTACAATATCGCGGACGGACACGAACACCGGCCCCGAAGCCGTGGGCAGCGCCATGCGTTCAAACTGCTTTGCGGAGGCGGTATCCAGCAGGTTTTCAATTTGCGGATTCATGGAGGCGCCGGCGCCGTTTTGTTGCACCTTGTGCAGGGCGGCGGCGAGTTCGTCCGGGTCAACGGGTTTGAGCAGGTAGTCAATGGCATTATAGCGGAACGCCCGGATGGCGAAGGCGTCGTGCGCCGTGGTGAATACCACGTGGAAATCAATTTGCGGTACTCGGTCGAGCAGGTCGAAGCCGGTGCCGTCTTCCATTTGCACATCCAGCAGGAGGAGGTCGGGCGCGATTTCCCGGAGCAATGCCAGCCCTTCGGCCACACCGCCCGCTTCTCCCAAAATGATCATGCCGGGAAAATCGCGCTGAAGCGTGCGGCGCAGCAATTCCCTGCACGCAGGCTCATCGTCTACGAGGGCTATTTTCAAGTTCATGTTCAATCAGGTCTGGACAATCAAAAAGTCGCTCTTAAGCGAAAGGTACGACAATGTTTTGCCGGAAGCAATAAGTTTCTCAAATTTATCTTCTCATTCACACTGATCCATTCACATGTTGCGTCACCTGACCCTGATAGCAAGTATTTCACTGCTTGCAGCCTTGCCTTTTCAGGCAGCGGCGCAACATCTTTCCTGGCGCAACTACACAGCCGACCAGGGCCTGCCCGACAATGAAGTGTATAAGATACTGCCCGACAGCCGCGGCCGGCTGTGGTTTGCCACCAACCAGGGTTTATGCAGCTTCAACGGCTATGAGTTTGTGCGCCCCGTTGATACGAGCGCCCAACGGGGCAGCGAGGCTTTTCTGCCCACCGAAGATGAGCAGGGGCGGATATGGTTCACGCGCCTGGACGGCACGGTGTGGCTGGTGGAAAACGACTCCGTAAAAGCCTGGAAATACAATGCGCTGACTGCTTCATACCGGGAAAAGTTCACGCTGCCCGAGCACTTGGCGGTAGATGGGAAAGGCAGCGTATGGCTGGCGCTCAGCGGCCTGGGCATCCTGGAAGTACAAGCATGCGGGGCACACCGCGTAGTGGCGCTCTCACCCAATCAGGACGCGCTGATCCTGGCCCGGGTAGCCGGAAAGCTCATTTTTACTTCCCAAATTACCGATAAGGGGCCGTGGGGCTATCTCCCCCTTTACGAGCGCATCCAGACTGTCTGGCAGTACCGGGGCGGGCATTTGCAGCAACTGCAGCAACTGCCGCCGGTACATCCCTATCACCACTCCGAAAGAGGCGTCTGGCAGTTGAGCGACGGCAGCTTGCTGTTTTGCTTCAGAGGCATTTTTTATCTCGTGTATAACAACTGCGTGTTGTGGCGCTCCGATACCGGGATATGGCCCCAAACCGTGAAAGAAACCCCCGGCGGAGGGCTGTTGGTCGCCTCACATATGGGGCCGAGGCCCGGGTTGTTCTACTACGCTTCGCTCGAACAATTGCGGCAGGGAAAAAGCCGCAATCTTATTCCGGGCAGTTTTGTCACCGATATTGTTTTCGACCGCGAAGGCGGCTGGTGGGCGGCTACATTCCAGGCCGGCGTGTGGTACTGCAAAAACCCCGGGATGGAGGTGTTTTCGCGCGCTTCCGGCCTGCCATCCGAGGACGTCCTTTCTCTCGCAAGCGATGGCGCCTCTACGCTTTATGCCGGTCTGCAGCCCGTTGACATCGTATCCGTCGATGCGGCTTCCGGCGACGTAAAGCTATGGCCGAAGCCGCCCTTCGTTTCCCGCGGTATCGACGCGCTCCATTTTGACCCCCTGCGCCGGCGGCTGTGGGGCATCAATCCCATCCACTTCTGGGAAAACGGGCGCTGGAGCCTCTCCATCTGGGCGGATAGCAGCGCCCGCCGCAAAGGCGGCCTTACCGCTAAGAATATTGCTCAAGCACCCGGTAGCGATGTGCTCTGGGCCGCATCGCCCCAAGGGTTTATACAAATTGACGCCGGTGGCAATGAGTTGCTGCATATGGGCGGGAAAAATGAGCCGGAGCCTTATATGCGCACTTTTTCGGTGACTCCGGAAGCTGACGGCAGCGTTTGGATAACAACCCCCAAAGGGCTGAAACGCTGGAACGGTGAAGACTACGAAGCGCCGCCTTTCAATCATCCGGCCCTGCGTTTTCAGCCGCGCAATGTGGCCGTATTGCCCTCAGGCGGTATGGCCGTTACCCTGCTCAGTGCCGGCCTGCTGATACGCGATGATGCACAAGGCAACTTCACCCACCTCACCGAACGCGACGGTCTAAGCTCTGATTACCTCACCAAACTCTACTACAGCCCTGAAGGCGCTCTCTTTGCCTGTTCCAATGCGGGCCTGAACCAGTTAAACCCTCGTGAAGGCGGGGGATGGGATATCACGACCATAGACCGGAAAGTGGGCCTGCCCTCGAACCACATCAACGATGTGCTGGTGCTGGCCGGAGAAACCTGGGTGGCTACTGACAAAGGCCTGGCCCGCTTCCGGGACTTGCCTCCCCCCGCTCCCATGCCCGCCCCGGAAATGGAGCGTTTGCTCATCAATAATGCCCCGGCTGATTTCAACCCCGGGACGAGGCTTGGTCATCGCCAAAACAGCCTTTCCATCCGGTTCTTCTCCCTGCATTACCGTTCCGAAGGCGAAATACTATACCGGTACCGGCTGGGTGGCAGTACAGACACGGCATTCACCTACACCTACACCCGCGAGGTAAACTTTGCAGGCCTGGCGCCCGGCGCATACACCTTCGAGGTGCAGGCGCAAAATGAAGCCGGCGAGTGGAGCACCCCGACCCGCTGGGCCTTCCGCATCCGGGCGGCATGGTGGCAGACGGTCTGGTTCTGGTCGGCCCTGATCGCCGTGCTGAGCGCAGGGCTGGCGATGTGGTATCGCAGCCGGTTATTGCTGGAAAGGCGGGAAGCCGAAACGAGCAGGAAGATCAGCGAACTCGAATCGGCGGCCCTGCGCGCGCAGATGAATCCGCACTTCATCTTCAACTGCCTGAGCAGCATCCAGAATTTCATTGCCGGAAACGAGGCCGACGCTGCCACGCGCTACCTTGCCCGCTTCGCTCGCTTGGTGCGCTTAGCGCTGCACGGCTCCGTGGACGGTACGCACATCCTGCGCGAAGAGGTGGAAATGTTGGAGAACTACCTTGCCTTAGAGCAGTTGCGCTTCCCGGGGCGCTTTACCTTTCACATCGAAACAGACCCCGCATTAGACCCCGACGCTATTAGCCTGCCGCCCATGCTGGTGCAGCCTTTTGTGGAAAATGCCATCCTGCATGGCATGAAGAACAAGGAAGAAGGAGGGCGCATCAGCGTAATCTTTGCTCCGGCAGGTCAATATCTCTTGGTGACCGTGACCGATAACGGACCCGGCATGGATCCGGCAGCGGCCAACCCGGATGCCACAGGGCGCAAATCGGTGGGCATGATGCTGACGAAGCGCCGCTTGGACGTACTGACCGGGCAGTCCGGCGAAGCAGCCTTCCTGCATGAACATATCACCGATGCTGCGGGGGATGTGGTGGGTATGAAGGTGGAGCTTCGGATACCTGTGGAGGCTTAGAATACAGATGGAATGTCTGCATAGCTCAACACCTCGAAGCCTTCCTGCAAAGGATAACTCTCCTTTACCGGCGCAATGATAACATTTCGCCGGGTTTGCAAGTCGGCAGCCGCTATGCGCATCCCCTTGGTTAGAGACGGTGAAGAGCTGTACTTGATTTCAACCAAAACCTCAGGCTTCCCTCCCCTGATGATGACTGCATCTGCCTCGGTGCCGTCCTGAGTTCGGTAAAAGCATAGTTCGCAGCGAGGCGGTAGCACGGCAGCCAATTCCTGAATAATATAGGCTTCCCATGATGCGCCCAACATAGGGACACCCTGCAACTGTTCCAAAGTTTCTATGGAAAGCAATGCATGCAATATCCCGGTATCGCGAATATATACTTTCGGCGATTTTACCAAGCGCTTGGAAATATTGAAAAACCAGGGCTGAATTCGACGAATGAGGTAAGCCGATTCAAAAAAATCGAGGTAACGCCTTACCGTGGCGCCGGTTATGCCAAGAGAGTTGCCGAGAGATTCATAATTCAACAGGTTGCCGTTCCAATGGGCGAGCATTGTCCATAGGCGGCGAGTGAGAACGGGGTTGGCGCTTAGCCCGAGCAAAGGCAGATCTCGTTCCAGGTAAGTTTGAATAAAAAACGACCTCCACTCCATAGATGCCTGTTCGTCTTCCGCCAGCAGGCTTTCCGGGAATCCCCCTCTCAGCCAATGCGATTGATAATCTGCAAGAAACGATACTTCAGGGAATACAAGTGGGGGGAGTTCGTAATATGCAATTCTACCGGCCAATGATTCCGAGGTATCGCGTATCAGTTCCGGAGAAGCCGATCCCAACAACAAGAAACGCCCCGGGGTTCGATGCCGGTCAATTATTCCACGCAAAACAGGAAAAAGGTGCGGCGCACGTTGTACTTCATCCAGAATGACCGTTTTATCCTGCAACGGCGTTAGAAAGAGCTCAGGGGCGCTGAGTTTGTTCAGGTCGGCGGGATTTTCCAAATCCAGATATACCGTGTCTTGCTCCCATGAGGCAGCCAGGTGCCTGGCCAAAGAGGTTTTCCCTACTTGCCGCGGCCCAACGATAGCCACTGCGGGAAACCGCTTGGAGAGCCGGGTAATTTCTTTTTCCGCAAAACGGGAGAGATATGAATGCATCTAAATATACTTTTTACCCTGCAAAATTAAAAATTAATTTCAAAATTGCAGGGTAAAGTCATACTAACATATCCTTACGACCTTTTGTACCTCCGAATTTCATCCCATTCTTACCGAATCCCATTTTGTTTCCGTTCCCTCCTCGATCTCGCTTAATATTACGCAATTAAAATACGCCGCTGTCAGCCATGTCTCACTTATCCGATCCGGAGCGGGAGCGCATACGAAAACTCGTTGCAGGCGCCGAGACGGAGGCGCTGCTCGACCTTGCGGCCCAAGCCGGCCTTCCCGGCGTGCAAGGGCACAGGGAAGCGTTTGATGCCGCAAATGAGGCGTTTGAAAATGGCAGTATCACCTGGGAAGAAAAGTTGCAGTCTCAAATAGGGATATTTCAGAATGTATTGCAACACCTCGGCACAACTAAACCCCAGTTTAAAATCTGCCCTGCAAAGGAGGTGGTGGAGGAGCTTGTCATCCAGCAACGGATAGATGAAGCGTTGCAACTGTGTGCGCCGCTCGGCGACGCAGCGCTGCTTCTGCAGGCGAAATACGTTTTGCTTCAACAAGTAGAAAATACCGGGCTTGTCGAACCTGCCGAGCGAGAATTGGCCATGTCGCGCCTTAGCTATGCCCTTATGGAATTAGCGGAGCAACTGCCGGCGGCTAAAGCGGCGCCAGGCCGTAGCTCGTGCTTCGCCCGCCTGCGCCGTTTTTTTGCAAAACGCCTTTTTCGATGAGGTCATGGATGTCGCGCAGGGCGGTGTCGGGGGAGCATTTGGCGATTTTGGCCCATTTGGAGCTGGTGAGATTTCCTTCAAATCCATCCAGCAGTTTGTTCAGCATCATGCGCTGGCGCTCATTGACAGGGGTGAGCCGGTGTCGTTCCCAAAACCTTGCTTTTTCCAATACTTTTCCCAGGGTGGTATCAGCAGCCAGGATGGCTTTCTCCAAGCAAGCCAAAAACCAAAGCAGCCACGGAGTGATGTCCAAATCGCCTCTTTGGGTGCGTTCAAGCACCGCATAGTACTGGTTGTGCTCCTGGCGTATGCGGGCCGACATGCTGTAGAAACGGGCTGCGCTGCCGTCAGCTCTTGACAACTGCATTTCGGCAATGGCCCTGGCGATGCGCCCATTGCCGTCGTCAAAAGGGTGGATGGTGACAAACCACAAATGGGCAATGGCTGCCTTTACAACCGGATCAATGGGCGCTTCGCTGTTGAACCAGTCCAGAAAAGCCTCCATTTCCCCATTCAACAAGCCGGCGGGAGGCGCTTGGAAATGCACCCTTTCCCTCCCCATCGGCCCTGAAACTACCTGCATGGGGCCGGTAGTATCGGTGCGCCAGCCCCCCACGTTGATCTTGTACATGCCGCTGCGCCCGGTGGGAAAAAGGGCTGCATGCCAGGCGAACAGCCGCTCCGTATCCAAAGCCTCTTC
>CAZNYK010000036.1:0-1641 GCA_964577215.1 uncultured Saprospiraceae bacterium | reverse complement strand
TTCAAGCAGCACGCTCCGGGAATACCTCCGCCAGGTCCAATTCCAAACCCTCCAGCAAGTGCGACTGCACCTTACCCGTCTCGGCGGCAAAAGACACCGCCGCAAAAGCGCCATTGCGGTTTTCGTATATCTCGATGGAGCGGTTGTTGGGATCCACGATCCAGTATTCCCGCACGCCGGTTTGCTCGTAGGCGGCACGTTTTTCCACGCGATCCTGCAGGATGGAGCCGGGAGAAATAATCTCGACGACGAGATCGGGCACGCCGAGTATGCCCTCTTTGTAGTCCACAATGCCGAGGTTGTCCTGCCGCACGAAGAGCAGGTCGGGGATGACGTGGTTGAAGTCGTCGAGAAAGACGTCGGTGGGCGCGGTGAATATCTTGCCGAGCTTGCGGCCTCTCACAAAAAGGCTCAAAGCCATGTTGAGATTCTGTGAGATCTCCTGGTGGTAAGGGTTAGGTGAAGCTTTTCTCACGATGATTCCATTGATGAGTTCGTAGTAGGCATCCTCGCCTTCAAACTCCATGAGGCGAAACTCCTGAACCGTGATCTTTTTGTCGGCAACCAGCATCCTGCGGTGATTTGAAGGTGCAAGTTAGGGATTTGCGGCGGAAAAAGCAAAGGGAGGGTCTTGTAGCGAAGAGGTGACTGGCGGTCACCCCTTCGCTAAGCAGCCCGCTTCCGCCGAATTTCATCCCATCCCGACCGAATCTCATTTCTCGCTTTTCTCGAAGCAAACATCATTGCATTTTTGTGGAAAGGGTAGCCCGGCGCCTCCTCAAAAGCCTTGTTCAACAAAACTCGAACACTATGACCATGCGTTTTTCCCAGTTTGTCGCTGCAATTACCTTTCTTTTTTTGTTCGCCTGCATTGTGCCTGCTGCCGCTCAATTCCAACGGCAGTACGGCACGGCGCTGGATGAGGTGTTTACCAAGGTCATACCCAGCGGCGCAAACTATTACGTACTTGGACAAGGCGAGATCACCGACGGACAGCCGGCGAGAGCCACTGTCTCGCGGCTCAACGCTGCCGGCCAACTGCAGTGGACGCTCAGCCTCAACATAGCTTCGGTGTGGAACGACGCCGTGCTCACGCCCTCCGGCAACCTGCTGGTGGTGGGCAATTCCCTGCCCGACGACAACACCAGCCGGGGCATCATGGGCTTGGTGACCGCCGCCGGCGCATTCAACTGGGTGCGCAGCTACGACCTGCCGCTACGCGACGGTTTTTGGCGCATTGTGAGAAACGCTGTGCCGCAGAACCCCGCCTTCCCCTACTATGTACTCGGCAGCCAAACCGATGCGATGACCTCCAACACCGATATGTTCCTGCTGAACCTCAACGAAAGCGGTACGCTTAATTGGAAAAAGCTCTACTTCGGCCCCATTTTTTTTACCGGCAGCAAAATACCCCGCGATCTGGAAGCGCTTCCCAACGGCGATTTGCTCATCGCGGCCAATTTTGATGCACAGGGAGTAATCATGCGCACCAACAACGGCGGCCAGCCTTTCAACGGAGTGACCCCCGAAGGCGGCTTTGTTTTTAAAGATATTTCACTCGATGCAGGCGACATCCTGTATGCCGTGGGAACGGGCTTGCAAAACAGCCAGCATTATGTGATGAAATTCGATGCCGACCTG
>CAZNYK010000035.1:29687-34572 GCA_964577215.1 uncultured Saprospiraceae bacterium | reverse complement strand
GGTTTAAATTTTTTCGCAAAATATTTTTCGCCGGGTATAACGTGTTGAAGATAGAAGAATATCTGTACATATTTCAATTTATTTTTGCCGGGAGTAGTACCTTTGCAGCAGAAAGAGGAAACAAACTATGCCATCACCAAATGCCCAAAACGGCGCTGGACGATTCGCGCTGCCGAGGGCGGCATGTCCTCTTTTTACCCGCGTCCTTCGGCGCACCGGCCATACTGGCATTGGGACTCGAATGCCCGGCCTGCATTTTCTTCTCTTTTTTTTCCTGGTTTTGACCAACTACCAGGCCTGGAGCATGGATTTTGAAGATGCTCCTGATGTGGAAAACCTGGTACTCCACGGGAGGTGGCGGCTGGATGAAAGCGGCACGCAGTCCCTGGCCGATGTTTGGCCCGCCCGGGCGGATCAATTCACAGCATATGCCGGCATACCTCAGAAGATTCCCCGCGGTGCAGCGCTCTGGGCTGTTTTCCGGCCCGAAGACATATCCATCAAACCGGAGCACAGCCTTTGGTATGCCGCTACGATCTGCGACTACTTCCAGGTTTTTCGTTTGGACAAGGGGCATTTATCCGATTCTACAGCCGCAGGCAGTATGGTGAAACATGGCCGGTTGCCGTTTCGCGATAACTTTATGGCTGTACCATTCACGCAGCCGGCTGGGAGCACAGAGGTTTTTTTGCTGAAATTCCAAAATGTCGGTCTTCGTCGCTTAGAGGTGAAAGAAGTTTTCCTGCTCACTGAGAAGGAGGAATCCGCGGTGCGCGCTGAATTTCAATTTACCCGGACTGCGCAGGACCACTACTTTTTCATCTTCCTGGGGGTTACGGGCTTCCTGTTTATCCTTTTTTTGTTAGAATGGAGAGTAAAGCGACTGCACTCCTTGTTGTTTTATTGCCTTTACCTGGTTTCCTGCGGGTTGTACTACCTCCGCATCCTGGAAAACTCCCAATTTGAATTCAGGCCGCTGTTCAAACACTTTGGGCAAGGCCAGCACCCCATTGAGGTCGTCATTGCTTTTTGTTCGTATAGTTTCTACATGGCTTTTGTGAGCCAGTTCCTGGAACTGCCCCGTTACTTGCCCCGGATTGCCCGGTTCCTTCACGGAGGCGCCTTCTTTTTTGCGGCTGCCATACCTGCTATGTTGCTCATCGAGGAACTGGGTTCGCCTACCATCATGAAGGTGGTGTTTTTGTATGTCCGGATAGCGTTTTTCCTGATGTCGTTTTTCATCATCGGTTTATTGTGGAAGAAGCACCGCGCATATCCTATGACTAAGTTCATTGCCATAGGCACTTCTTTCCTTGTGTTGGGAATGGTCATGACGCTGTCTCCGGAAATGTTCGGCGGCGAACTCAGGAAAGATATCCTTGGAGGGGCATTCGGGTGGTACGTCAATGCCTCCGGGACTATTCGCGTACCGGTGTACGATTTCAAGTTCGGCGTCTTGCTGGAAATTGTGATCTTCTCCACCGGCTTAGCCTACCGGGAGGAACTACTGGCCCAATCATTTGCTGCTTCCCGCAAAGCAGACACTGAAGGTTTGCCTGGTGGCGGGGAAATGCTTTTCCCTTTTCCCATGGATTCTCCATTCGTAAAGTCTGCCGTTGACCTGGTACAAAAAAATCTGGCCGACGAAAACTTCCGGGTGGAAAAGCTGGCTGAGGCGATGTCCATCAGCAGGGAGTCTTTATACCTCCGGATAAAAAGGGAAACCGGTATGGATACCACCACTTTCGTTCGAACCATAAGACTGTGGGAGGGGCGACGCTTGCTCGAGAGGAATGATCTCTCCGTTTCCGAAGTAGCCTATGCAGTGGGTTTCAGGCATCCGTATTATTTCTCCCGCAAATTCAAGGAGGAGTTTGGAAGGCTTCCCAGCGAAGTCCTGCGGCAAAAAAAATAACTGAACCATACGAAAGTATTAGGGATACTAACCTCAGTATTATCGGGATTGCAGGATATGGCCGTAACTTTGCCATGTTAAATGAGATGCGCCTCGAACTGGTGCGTAAAAAAATTCTCAGTCATCAGGATTAACCTGTTCAAGCCGGATCCCGGTTGATGCTCCGAAAAAACTAAACCCCAAGATTTCATACCCTGAAACCCTGATTGGAGGTTCGGCTTACCCCGGCTAACGGGATAAGCTTTTTTTTTGCTTTTTGCTCTGTTATCCGGTCTCTGAAGTATTGCCTTATTTCAGGATCACACGTTGTGTCTGAACATGGGCATGGCTGCTCAAGCGTACAAAGTATAATCCGGCCGGATAATTGCCCCTGCGCAGCGCAAAATGATGCGTACCCTGGGCAGCCGCACCTGAAAAAATGGTTTCCGCTACTTGTCCGGAGGGCGCGATCAATTCTATTCGCATGGAGGAAACGCCTTCGGCGAGGTCTAACTCAACGCGAGCTTCATCCTGGATAACTTTGGGGAAAATCCGCATTTGGTGACGGGAGGCCGAAATTTCATCCGCTGCGCTCGGCTCTAAAAAAGTGTCTTCTTCATTGGCATTGATGACGCGAAAGGTATTCCCTTCTTTTTTCCATACAACGGTGACCACCCGGAGTTTGGATGGGTCGAGACCTGCTACTGACAACTGCCCATTCACATTCACTTCCGTGCCCTGGGCAATAGCGCCGTTTCCGATGGGTTCGCCGAATGCCGTGGGAGTAAGGTGGCTCCAAAGGACTTCCTTGTGCTCGGCATTATTGCCCGGGCCGCCGGCCTGAAATCCGATGTACTCTTTGCGAACCAGGTATATGCCGAGATAGTACTCCCCATCGGCATTCTGGAAAAACCTCGCTTTGGCCTGCACGGTCAGCGTGTTGGTTGCGCTGTTGAGAATGGGAAGAAAGCCGCTTTGCACAACAGGGGGAGTAGCAAAGGCCGTATTTACCTGGTTCTGGAAGTTGGTGCGGGCCGTTGCCGTGTTGCTGCTGGTGACGTTCTGGTTTTGGTTGTTCAAAAAGAAAACGGGTTGGCTCACGCCTCCGAAATTGGCGGCGATGGCTAAGGAAGTGGGAGTGGTATGATCCCCGCTGTAGTGATCGGCGAAAAATACTGCTTTGTCCTTATTGTCGTCGATGAGGTTGCGGAAAAAAGTCCATCCCCAACCTCCGCAGTTTGGGCACCAACTCGCAGTGCGTTTGGTGATGAGCGGGCGCTGCGTCTGTGGAACGGTGATTTCCTGTGCCTGCAGGAAGGTGAAAGTAGAACAGAGCAAAAGGAGCGTAAAAAAGGAACGGTTCATATTCAAGTGATTTTTTACAAAGTTGAATCGTTTTTGTGGTATTTCAAAACCAAATAGCGGCTTGTGGAGGAAGAGATGCGAAATCTGTCGTCGATGCGATAGCCCGCTACCCAGCAGATATCGCCGTTAGCGGTTTCTATAATCCATACTTTTTCCTTGTCGAAGCGCGACAGCTTTTCATCGGTGAATAAGTCCTGGAGCTTTTTGCGCTGCCCCTTCATGCCGAAAGGGTAGAAAAAATCCCCTGGTTTCCAGCGGCGCAGGCGCAGGGGCCACTCCAGCAAATCTGCATCCAGCATGGCTGTATGCGGATCTGCGGAGATCACGGCGGGCTTGCCATCGAGCCGGTCAATGTCGAACCAGCCCTCGGGTACTGCGGCAGAGCTTGTAGTAAGTTGCAATTCAATCGGTCCTTCTTCGATGTTTTGCACAGGCTCCAGCCGAATCTCGCCTCGATCTATAAGCAACCTCCATTCCCTGCTCAGGAAAATTGCACCCGGTTGTCCTTCGGCGCGTTCCAAAACCGCGATCGCCTGAGCCGGAACGAATCCGTAGGGCCGGAGTATTTCGTATAAAACCGTTGCCGGAGCGGGATAATTTGCAAGGTCTTCTACGCGAATGGTAATGCTGCCGGGCGCCTCTTCCTTTTTTACACGGCGCGCAATATCCTCCACTGCAAATTGAAAAAGCGCCTCTGTGTCCCGAAACCGCTGTATGTTGGCCGCCATGGTTTTTTCCAACTGCGGATTGACGGCCTTCAGCAAGGGCAAAACCTCGAGCCGTATCTTGTTGCGGACGTAATAAGTTTCCAGGTTGGAAGCGTCTTCGCGCCAATCGATACCCCGCTCCGCTGCAAATGCTTCCACTTCCTGCCGGGTGGCAAACAGCAAGGGGCGAATGATCTGTTCCCGCCGCACCGGAATGCCGAGCAAGCCGCGTATGCCGCAGCCCTTGGCAAGATTGTAAAGCACCGTTTCTGCGGTGTCATTCAGGTGGTGTGCCGTGGCAATGAGATCATAACCTTCCTCCCGGCGTATTTTTTCCAGCCATTCGTAACGCAGGCGGCGGGCCGTGACCTGGATAGATTCTCCCTCTTTTTCGGCAATTTCTTTCGTGGAAAAAGCGCTGTGGTAGAATGGAATACCGGAAGCTTTCGCGTAGCGGCGCACCAACTGCTCATCCCCGTCGGAGGCCTCGCCGCGCAACTGAAAGTTGCAGTGGGCAATGCCGTAGCTGATCCCTGCCTCCCGGAACAAATGCGCCATCACCATGGAGTCCACTCCTCCGCTGAGGGCAAGCAATACGCGCTCGCTGCCCTGAAACAGGCACTTTTCGGAGAGGAATATTTTAAAAGAATCAAGCACTTTCTTTGTTTCGTGTTGCGGGTTCCGAGTTCGGCCCAATCAAAAATCATCAATCAAAAAATCGTAAATCGATCTACCCGGCTTAACCAATCTGGCGGAATCGGAGGAACCGAGGTAATCGGAGGAACCGGCTTTCGGAACATGGTATTTCAATAGAACACCGGTTATCCCGATTCAGCCGATCAACCCGTTCACCGCCAAGTCATCAATCACCGCGCCGGTTCGATCAAATCCCAAAGATTGCCGTACAGGTCTTCGAAGA
>CAZNYK010000035.1:1980-29587 GCA_964577215.1 uncultured Saprospiraceae bacterium | reverse complement strand
AATCACCGCGCCGGTTCGATCAAATCCCAAAGATTGCCGTACAGGTCTTCGAAGACAGCTACCGTGCCGTAAGATTCAACGCTCGGCGGCCGCACAATGGTAACGCTTTTGTCGAGCAGATTTTGAAAATCCCGTTGAAAGTCATCCGTATATAAAAATAAAAACACCCGCCCTCCGGTTTGATTCCCTATCCTGCTACGCTGCTCCTCGGTAGTTGCCTGGGCCAGCAACAGGCAACAGCCGTCGTCCAATTCAGGCGGCGCCACCCGCACCCAGCGTTTCGTCTCACTCAGCGGCGTGTCTTCCACAAGCCGGAAATGCAGCTTTTGAGTGTAAAATGCGATGGCCTCGTCGTAGTCCCGTACTACCAAGGAAATAAGCGCCAAGCGCTGCCTAATGTGTTCACTCTTCCGTTTTTCCACCACATCAAAAATCAAAAATCATCAATCATCAATCAAAAATCATCAATCATCAATCATCAATCCCCGAACAACTCCTTTCTCCCATATACACTACAAATCGGGCACACCTTCGGGTCGTGTCCCCGCGCCGGGCAGTACTCCCTGCCGAAGTAAATGATCTGCAGGTGCAGTTTGTTCCAGCTATCTTTAGGGAAGACCTTTTTGAGGTCGGCTTCGGTTTGCTCCACGTTTTTGCCGTTGCTCAGGCCCCAGCGCCAGGCTAAGCGGTGAATATGGGTATCTACGGGAAAAGCGGGAACGCCGAAGGCTTGTGACATGACCACCGAAGCCGTCTTGTGCCCCACGCCGGGCAGGGCTTCGAGTTCCTCGAAGGTGGCGGGTACCCGGCCCTGGTACTTTTCCACTAATATTCCTGACAGCTCGGAAATGGCCTGTGATTTGCGCGGCGCCAAGCCGCAGGGGCGGATGATGTCATGAATGGTTTGCACCGGAAGCTCTTTCATGGCATATGGGGTATCAGCCAGTGCGAAAAGATGCGGCGTCACCTTGTTGACGCGTTCATCGGTGCACTGGGCCGACAGCAGGACGGCAACCAACAGGGTGTAGGCATCTTCGTGACTCAGGGGAATGGGCGTCTCCGGGTAGAGGCGTTCCAATATTTCGGCAATGGCAGCGGCTTTGGCTTTGCGTGTCATGCAGGAAGTATTTTTCGGGCTGCAAACATAAGGAAAACATCCCGGGCAGAAGTTGCCCAATGTATGTGGCGTAACTCGGTTCCGCCTGCTCTATCTGGTCTATAGAATTAGCATAGATTGTATCTCCGGCTTCATCTGTGAGCATCTGTGTGCCGCGTACTGTGCGCCGCATACCGCCCATGGCCTTACGCCTTGAGTCTGGAACTTTCCCTGTACTCCTTCAGCCGCATAAGTATATAGAGCAGCAGCCCGTTTTCCTTGTAGATATAATGGCGGGGCAGGGGCGTGCCGCCGAAAGCGCGCAGAAATTTCTCTACGCCCGGCATCATACTTCCGGTGAAATCAAATGCCTTCATGCCTGCTTGTGCCGCATCCTGTATGGCGTGCCACACCAAGAGCGCAGGGCCGCCCTCCGCGAGCAGAGCCGGATCGGAGGCCTGGATGGTGTAACAGGCTGTTTGCCGGTCCCATACGGCCAGTGCGGCGGCGTGGGCACGGCCTTCTGTATCCACGGCGGTGTATAACTTGCCCTTCTTTTGCAATACCACCGCTTCGGCGAGCTTAGCCAGGCGCCCGGCGTCGTAGGGGTTGGGCAGCCCTTGTTTTTGGTAGGTGAGTTGGGTCAGCGCTATAAGCTTGTCGCTTTCCAACGGCTCTGCTACGGTCAATGATCGCTCCGCTTTGCGCACGGCGGTCCTGGCCCTGTTTTCGAAGGCGGCGAACACGGCTTCCAGGTTGCCCAGGTCTTGTAGTACATAAGAATACTTCGTCGTCTGCCGGTAACGGAGGCGGTACAGCGGCGTCCAGGGGCCGGCGCCGGGCGGGAAGTGTTGGAAGAAAAAGGAATGCAGGGGCAAACTATTGAAAAGTAACGAAACGGCCTTGTCTTCCCAGGCAAGGCGCGAACTCAATTTCTGATCGGGCGGGTAGGCAACGTAGTAGCCCTGATAGGGCGCCACCGGCGGCATGCCGATGCCTTTGAACCATCTCAGTCGGGAGAAGCAGTAGGGCAGCGCGGCGATGATCTCCCCGTTTTGCGTTGCAAGCGCCACATCCCATCCGTCCGGTCCGGCGTCCACATCGAGCCACCAGGGGGCCAGGAACACGGGTACATCTCCGCACCGGCTGCAAAAATCGGCGTAGCGTTGTTTCCGGTCGGGGGCGGTGTATGGTTCCATGGGCGTCGCGGTTCGCTATTATTTATAGCTAAACACCCCCTGCCCCGTCTCCAGTACCACCTCCGTGTGCGGCGCCGCTTCCGCCCTGCCGGCTATGCGGGCTTCTATGCCGAAGCCGGCTGCCATGCGGACGGCTTCCTCCGCGTACTTTTCGGGCAGGTAGACCTCCAGGCGGTGCCCCATGTTGAACACCTGGTACATCTCCTTCCAGTCCGTTCCCGATTCTTCCTGTATCATGGCAAACAAGGGTGGGGTAGGGAAGAGGTTGTTCTTGACGATGCGCAGGCCGGGAGCGAATTTCATCACTTTGGTTTGCCCGCCGCCGGTGCAGTGTATCATGCCGTGAATGTGCGGGCGCAGGCTTTCAAGCAAGGCCCGGATGAGGGGCAGGTAAGTACGCGTGGGCGATAGCAGCAGTTGCCCGATGTCGAGACCGGGTACCGGCGCCGGTTCGCTGAGTTTGCGGCTGCCGCAATACACGAATTGCACATCGGTGCGGGGGTCGAAACTTTCAGGGTACTTTGAGGCGTAGTCATGGTGTAATACATCGTGGCGGGCAGAGGTAAGGCCGTTGCTGCCCATGCCGCCGTTGTAGCGGGCTTCGTAAGTAGCTTGCCCGAAGGAGGCAAAAGCCACCAGCGCATCACCGGGCTGAATGGCGTTTTCCATCACCTCGCTGCGGCGCATCCGGGCAAAGGCGGTGTAGCCCACGTCAATGGTGCGCACCACGTCGCCCACATCGGCGGTTTCGCCGCCGGCCAGCTGGATGCCGATGCCGTGCCGGTCCATTTTGTCTATAAAATTTGTAGTGCCGTCTATCACCGCTTTGACCACCTCGCCGGGGATGAGGTGTTTGTTGCGCCCGATGGTCGAGGAGAGGACGATCTGGTCGGTGCAGCCCACGCAGCCCATGTCGTCCAGGTTCATCACGATGGCGTCCTGTGCGATGCCTTCCCACACGGACAGGTCGCCGGTTTCGCGCCAGTAGAGGTAGGCTAAGCTGGTTTTGGTGCCGGCGGTATCGGCGTGCATGAGGTTGCAATAGGCGGGGTCGTTGCCGGCCACGTCGGGCAGGATTTTGCAAAAAGCATTGGGGAACAGCCCTTTGTCCAAGTGCTTAACTGCTTCGTGCACTTCGCTTTTGTCGGCAGAAACGCCCCTCTGGTCGTACCGTGATGATTCGGTCATGAGTGATAAAAATTGGCCTGCAAAACTACGCATAAAGGCCGTTTCGGGGCTGAAAACTCCGTTTTGGGGAAGATTTAACTAAAAATTTTTAGCGGGAATGCCGGGGAAACCTATATTTGCGCCCTGCCGGAATGCCGGCCGATATTATGCCCGACGAAAAATGGTTTGCGAAAAAATTTAAACCATTTTTCGTCGGGACCAGTGGTTTGCAAAAAATTAAATTCGCAAACCACCGGCTATCAAGTATAAATTCCGTGAGCGTAGAAGATATACGTCAAACCAATCGCACGACAGTCACCTTACGATGGTTTGCTTTTTTTCTCACGCAAAACAAAAACCAACGTGGATCAGCAAGCTAACAACGAGTCATCACACGAGCAAAAAAAGCGCCCGAAAGCAGGCGCCATTTCAAAATGGATCAAAAGAGCAGGATTGGGCGCCGCAGCGCTCACCCTGGGCCTTGCCGCCTGGCAATTGGCCGATCCTTCCCTCCTAAGCGCCTCCGCCAAAGATGCCTCCCCGGAGCTCGAGCTTGGCGCTTTTCCAATCATCACGCCCACTTTGCGCTGGGGTTTTGCCATCGATACGTTTTCCGTAGCGGAATTCAAGATCAGAAGCGGACAATCTTTTTCCGAGATGCTGACCGCGCAGGAGTTGAGCGCCGATGCCGTAAAGACAATCGTCCAGAATACGGAAGGCGTTTTTGACTTCCGCAAGCTGCAGGCCGGCAAATCGTACAATATCCTTACGCACGGCCCCAGCGGACAGCCGATGTACATGGTGTATGAGCCGAACGTATTTGAGTATGTGCTTTTTCACCTGTCCGGCGATCACAACGTGGAACGCATCGAGCGCGAGGTGGAAACCCGCATTGAAACCGGCCATTTTGTAGTCAAATCCACGCTTTGGGATGCCATGGTGGGACAAGGGCACAGCTACGAACTGGCCGACCGGCTGGAAGACGCCCTCCGCTGGTCTATTGATTTTTACCGCATTCAGCAAGAAGACGAGTTTAAAGCGGTCTTCGAACATAAGTACGTGGAAGACAAACCCGCCGCCGCCGGCAAAGTACAAGGCGCTTACTACAAGAGCGGCAATAAAGAAGTGTATGCCATCTATTACGAAAATGGCGAGTACAAAGGTTATTACGACCTCGAGGGCCGCCCACTGAAAACGGCCTTCCTCAAGGCGCCGTTGCGCTTTTCCCGCATTTCTTCCCGCTACAATCTCAACCGTTTCCACCCTGTGCTCAAGTACAAACGGCCGCACCTCGGCACCGACTATGCAGCGCCGCACGGCACGGAGATCATGGCGGTAGGCGACGGCGTGGTGACACAGGCACACTACTCCGGCGGCAACGGCAACTTCGTGCGCATCAAGCACGACAAAGTATATGAGACGCAATACCTGCACATGTCCCGTTTCGCCAAAGGTATCAAACCCGGTGTTCGCGTTTCACAGGGGCAGGTCATCGGTTACGTAGGCTCAACGGGCCTGGCTACCGGCCCGCACGTTTGTTTCCGCTTCTGGAAAAACGGCAAGCAGGTGGACCACCTCAGGCTCAATATGCCGCAAGCCAAACCCCTTCCGGAAAGCGAACTGCCGCTCTTTGCAGTGGTGAAGGAGGAAATGCTGGCTAAGTTGAATGCCATCAAGGCCGAAGAGGAGGGGAATGAGTCCCTGGTAAATCCTTAGTAACAGTAAAAAATGGTAAGCTGCGAGCTATGAGGTACCATTCCTTACAAAACGCATAGCTCGCGGCTCACAGCTCGTAGCTATTATCTTTACTGTTCCGGTTCTCCCATTTGCTTGTCTTTGTACAACTGCTCAAACATTGAGTCCACTTTGTACATTTCATCCAGCGTATCGTCTAAGAACAGGCTGATATCCGGCATGCGGCGCAAGTGTTTGCGCAAGCGAAAAGCGAGGCCTTGATGCAGGCGGGAGAGTTCGTCTTCCATCTGTAGCATCACGGCCTGTTTATTGTCCGTATTGAATACGCTGAGATATATTTTTGCCATCGACAAGTCGGGCGTCATTTTCACTGCGGTCACGGTTACCATGATGCCTCTTTCGTATATGTATGGGCCTTCTTCCATCATCACCATACTGAAATGGCGCTTTACCATTTCGGCCACCTGGCGTTGTCTTTTTGTTTCCATGGTCAGCATTTTGCGCAAAGATAATTTTTTTCGGCTTATGGAGTACGGCGCGCCTATTCCCCCTCCAACCTGCCTTCCCGGCAATATCTGAAAAATGCCGGAAACCACTAAAAAATCAGGGGTGTTTTTATATTTTTACCGCAGAAATGGTTTGGCGGCTGGCTCGCCATTGACTCCAAGAACCGGATTCCGGTTCTCCAAACAAGTATGAGCAATTTAGACAATCCGATAGAATACCTCAAAGGCGTAGGCCCCGTGCGGGGAGAACTGCTCAAAAAGGAACTCCAGGTTTTCACCCAGGGCGATCTGCTTTTCCTTTTCCCCTACCGGTATGTGGACAAAACCCAGTTCCACCGGATTGCAGACTTGGATGAAAACAGCGGATACGTGCAGCTTCGCGGCGTGTTGCGCAGTTTGGACACTATTGGCGACGGCCGCAAGAAGCGCATGATCGGTCGCTTTCGCGACCCGTCAGGAGTAATAGAACTGGTGTGGTTCACCGGCATTGCCTGGCTGCAAAAACACCTCGTGGTGGGCACGGAGTACGTAGTGTACGGAAGGGTGAATATCTTTCGCGACCAGGTAAACATTCCCCATCCGGAAATGGAAGCGGTAAGCGCGGATGCGGCGCAGCCTTCCGTGAGTTTTGACCCGGTGTATGCATCCACAGAAAAGCTCAATAACAGAGGCATAGATATCAAAGCCAGGCGGCGGTTTGTAAAAACCGTCCTGGAAAAGACCAGCGAGCAAGACTTGCCTGAAAACCTTCCTCCCGGCTGGGTGGAGAAGTTCCGCTTCCCCACGCGGTTTGACGCCATACGGCAAATACACTTTCCGCGCAACCAGCAGGAACTGGATGCCGCCCGAAACCGGCTTAAATTCGAGGAACTGTTCTTCCTGCAACTCCGCATCCTCCAGCTCAAGCGCCGCCGCCACGCCGCATCCAAAGGATATGCATTTCAAAAAGTAGGCGATTATTTCAATACCTTTTACCACGAGCATCTGCCCTTTGAACTCACCGGCGCTCAAAAAAGAGTGGTAAAAGAGATCAGGCTGGACCTGGGCGCCGGCAAGCAAATGAATCGCCTGCTCCAGGGCGATGTGGGCAGCGGCAAAACGATGGTGGCCCTGCTATGTATGCTCATCGCGCTGGACAACGGATTCCAGGCCTGCATGATGGCTCCCACCGAGATACTGGCCCAGCAGCACTTCAACTCCATTGCAGAATATTTGCATAATATGGAGGTGGAAGTTGCCCTGCTCACCGGCACGGTAAAAGGCAAAAAACGGCAGGCCATACTTGAACGGCTGCAAAGCGGGGAGTTGCACATCCTGGTAGGCACTCATGCGCTCCTGGAGGACCCCGTGGTTTTTCACCGGCTCGGCTTGGCCATCACCGATGAACAACACCGCTTCGGGGTGGCGCAGCGGGCGAAACTCTGGGCCAAAAGCCGGCCCCACCCGCCGCATGTGCTGGTAATGACGGCTACCCCGATCCCGCGCACCTTGGCCATGACCTTGTACGGCGACTTGGACGTGTCGGTCATAGACGAACTGCCGCCCGGGCGCAAGCCCATCCAGACCGTACACCGCACCGAAGCGCAGCGCCTGCGCGTATTTGGTTTTATGAAAGAGGAAATTGCAAAAGGCCGCCAGGTTTATGTAGTGTATCCCCTGATTGAAGAATCGGAAACGCTCGATCTGCAGAATCTCCAGGAAGGTTACGAAGCGCTCAGTCGCGAATTTCCGCCGCCGCAGTACCAGATCAGCGTAGTGCACGGCCGCATGAAAGCCGCCGACAAAGAATTTGAAATGCAGCGTTTCCTCAAGGGGGAGACCCAGATCATGGTAGCCACTACGGTTATCGAAGTAGGCGTTAACGTGCCCAACGCCAGCGTGATGATCGTGGAAAACACCGACCGCTTCGGCTTGTCGCAATTGCACCAGTTGCGGGGAAGGGTGGGCAGGGGCGCCGAGCAGTCCTTTTGCATACTGATGACCAACTTCAACCTGAGCAATGAGGCGCGCGAACGCATACAAACCATGGTGCGCACCAATGACGGTTTTGAAATAGCGGAAGCTGACCTCAAGCTCAGAGGCCCCGGCGATATGGAAGGCACCCGCCAAAGCGGCATCCTAAACCTCCGGATCGCCGATCTGGCCCGCGATGGCCGCATTCTGCAAACAGCACGGGAGGTAGCCGCCCAAATCCTCGACCAAGACCCCGGGCTTGATTTGCCGCAACACCTGCCGCTGCGCAGGCAATTGGAGGAGGACAGCAGAAATACGAAAATGTGGGTGAGGATCAGTTGAAAAAAAAAATGATGAACTGTTGCGGATTTGACAGTTTGCCCTTACATTTGCCCCAGCAAAGGCATATTCTACACACCAAATGATCGTTTCCGGTACCCAAATGCCGTCCCTTGTTGGACACGGATCGGTCATAGGCCTTGCCAATCAACTACTTATTTAGCAGGCTGCATTTCCCTTCTCGCATTACTGCGTGCCCGGAATTCTTTGTTGAATCCATCAAACCAATTTTTTTCTCTAACAAACTCTAATTACCATGAGCAGGATTTTACTCCGCTACAAAACCTTGGGAATGATGTTGGCTGCTTTGCTCATCGTTGCCGGGTGTCGTAAAGACGACAACAAACTGGAAATTTCCAATGAGGTCAGGCGCCACTCGGCCCTTGTTCCCTGGAGTTGGAATGAACTTTTCCTTGAAGTAGAGCGCTACGCCGACGGGTACCGCCCCGGCCCGGCGCCGCGGGCCCTGGCTTACCTTGGCCTTTCCGCCTTCGAAGCCTGCCAGCCGGGCATGTCCGATGAGTATAACTCAATTGCAAACCACTACGCGGGGTTGAGCCTGCCTCAATTCCAGTCCGGCCAGGAGTATCACTGGCCAACTGTGGTCAACGGCTCTTATGCCTACCTCATGAAGCGCTTCTTCCCCCATGTGTCGGCGGATCTGAAATTCAAGGTACATCAGTTGGAGTCGCAACTCGACGAGCAGGCCCTTGACCTCATTTCCCGCGAAGTTTTCACCCGCTCCAAGCAGCGTGGGGAGTCGGTAGCTCGCGCCATATTTGAGTGGTCGGGGTCGGATCTCGTGGGGCACAATGCATTTCTCAACGCCCGTCCCGCCAACTATACCCCGCCCTCCGGCCCTGGATTATGGCAACCTACTTATCCCGACTACAGCCGCGGGCTTTTCCCCTATTGGGGCAATGCGCGCACTTTTGCCATTACCGAATCTGACAAGCTGTCGAGACCGCCGCTTCCCTACAGCGAGCAGGGAGGCTCGCCACTGTGGGAACAAGCCAAGCAGGTATATGACCTCAATACCCCGCACCTGGCTTTCGAGCAGCAATGGATCGCCGAGTTCTGGAGTGACGACGCGCTGAACCTCACCTTCAGCCCGCCCAGCCGCTGGATAGCTGTTGCAGACCAGGTCGTGGACAAGGAAGACGCCGACCTGGCCCTTGCATTGTACACTTTTTTGAAAGTCGGCTTGGCTCTCAATGATGCCGGAGTGGCTTGCTGGCACTCCAAATATTACTACAACATCGAGCGCCCGGTAAGCTACCTGCGTCGCCTGATGGACCCCAATTGGGAGCCGCACAACCCGTTCACGCCCAGTTTTCCGGCATATCCTTCCGGCCATGCCACTTTCGGCGCTGCTGCTGCTGTCGTACTGGAGGACATCTACGGAAGCAATTACGCCCTGGTAGACCGCTGCCACGAACACCGCACCGATTTCCTCGGCATGCCGCGCAGCTTCCAGTCATTCCGCGAAATGGCTGAAGAAAACGGCTATTCCCGCCTGCCGCTCGGCGTTCACTTTCTCATGGACGCCCAGGAAGGTGTGCGGCACGGTTATGAGATCGGCGGAAGGGTGAACCAGATGTCTATCAAAAAATAATATCCGCTGCCCCTTTAGGGCGCGCGTACGGCACGTGAGCTGTCCCGCTTTGGGCAGTTCACGTGCTTCCCGTTTTCAAAAACCGAATGAGATGTTGAAAACAGTGTTGGCGGCCTGGGTGCTGGTTGTCCTGCCGTTCCTATTGTTTGCCCAGCAAGAGGATACCCTGAAGATTTACGACCTTCAGTCCATTGAAATTGCCTCCTATAGAATTACGGCATCTCCGGTAAAAAGCCTCCCGCCGGTATATGGAATGCACATTGCCGCAGGACGGCGCAGTGCCGTGGTACAAATATCCGATGTGCCGCTCAACTTTGCCCAGAAAAATGCCCAGCAGGTTTTTGCCAAAGTGCCCGGCGCCATGGTATATGATATGGATGGTGCGGGTAACCAGGTCAACATCGCTTTGCGCGGCTTGGACCCTCACCGCTCCTGGGAATTGAATGTGCGCCAGGATGGTATTCTCACCAACTCCGATATGTACGGTTATCCGGCTTCGCATTACAGCATGCCCCTGGAAGCTATTGACCGCGTGGAACTCCTGAGCGGGACGGCCGCGCTGGGATACGGCGCTCAATTTGGCGGCCTGATCAATTACATCTCCAAATCGCCGGATACTACCCGAACTTTCTCCCTGCAAAATATCGCTACAGCCGGTTCCTACGGCTTGCTGAGCAACTTCACTTCGGCCGGCGGCAAAAGTGGAAATCTCACTTATTTCGGCTATTACCAGCGGCGCAAGGTGGATGGATATCGCGATATGGCACAGTCCTCTTCGGAGGCTTTCCTGCTCAAATCGGCGCTCAATATCGGCAAGAGAATAAAGGCAGAAGCCTCCTTGGCCCGTTCCACCTATTTGTATCGCATTCCGGGGCCGCTTACCGACGCCATGTTCAGGGACGATCCGACCCAGGCTACCCGCTCCCGCAACTGGTACAGCCCGGATATTTACCTTCCCGCATTGCGGCTGGAATGGGATATTAGTAGCCGCACAAGATTATCCCTGCTGTCATCGGGGGTGTTCGGTACGCGAAACAGCGTGATGTTCATAGGCTTTGCCACGGCGCCCGATGCTGTTGACCCCGCTACCGGCGATTTCCGCAACCGCCAGGTTGATATCGACCGCTTCAAAAGCTTAACCCAGGAACTTCGCATCCGGCATGCCTTCCCTATGGCCGGCACGGTGCAATCCACCCTCGTGGCCGGTCTGCAATATATGAACAATGATTTGCACCGCAGGCAGCTCGGCAAAGGCACCACAGATATCGACTACGATCTCAGCGTATTGGACGACTGGGGCCGGGATATGCACTTTCTCAGCCGGAACATAGCCGTGTTTGCGGAAAACCTGTTTCAGTTATCGCCTAAGCTTTCCTTTACCCTCGGAGCGCGCTACGAAAAAGGTGATTCCAGGCGTTCAGGATTCATTCGTTACCTGGACCCCGGAGATATTCCCCTCACCATCCGGCGCAATTTTGTGCTTGCAGGCGCCACCGGCCAGTACCAGTTTGCCGCAGGCAACAGGATTTTTGCCGGCTTCTCCCAGGCATACCGCCCGGTGATCTTCGCCGACGTCATCCCGCCCAACGTACTGGAGCGCACCGACCCAAACCTGAAAGACGCCTTCGGGTACAATGCTGAGTTGGGCTGGGAAAACTTTGCTGCTCCCGGCTTGCGCTATTCCCTGACCCTGTTCCGGATGGCTTACAACAACCGCATTGGAAGCGTTTATTCAACGGATGCCCAAGGCAATGCGTTCCTGCTCAAAACCAATACAGGAAATTCTCTTACTCACGGCGCAGAGTTTTATGCGGAATACCAAAGTGCACTGGGTAAACATGGGTATTGGTCGGTTTTCTCTTCCACTGCCTGGATGGACGGACGCTACCGCAAAGGTACGCTTAGCATGAATGATCAAAACATTGATATCCGCGGCAACCGCCTGGAAACCGTTCCCGAATGGACAAGTCGCAACGGCCTCAGGATCATGCACAAAAAACTCGGGGCGATGATCCAATACACTTTCGTTGACGGACACCACTCTGACGCTTTTAACACCAAAGAACCCACCGCCAACGGAGGAAGGGGATACGTGCCGGCCTACAGCCTGTGGGACCTGAACCTATCCTTCCGGGCGAGCGCTAGCGTGCGCTTCAGCGGCGGCATCAACAACCTGGCCGACAGGCAGTACTTCACCAAGCGCCCCGCAGGCTACCCCGGACCAGGAGTCTGGCCCAGCGAGGGCAGGAACTTCTTTGTGGCGCTGGAAACGAATTTCTAAGGGAGTAACAAGCACGCAAAGTCAAAACAAATATGAATATGCGATTTAAATGGTCGAAAACACCCTGGATGTGCCTCTGTTTGGCAGCTCTTTCCACTTCCTGCTCGGTTTCCAATTCAGACAAGCCGCGCATGGATGACTTCGCCTTTTACCGGTATGAAGTTTATCAAGGCGACTCCTTGGTTTTCTCTGCCACACAGGAACCCGGCGATACCGCCCAAACCTTCGTGGAAGACCCGGCCCTGCACAGCGGGAGCATATTCCAGGAGTCCCTGATGAAGCAGTTGCCCCGCCTTTCCCCCGGCGATAGCGCCCGCTTCCCCATCGGCAACCAGTACCAGGGCGTGCTGCACCTGCTGCATTTTGTGGCCAAAGAAGACTATCCCAAATATATTGAAGAGGGCGACCGCCGGCGGGCCGCTTTCGAGGAGCGCTTGGAAGAGATCAAAAAAGAAATGGCCGAACTTGAACCGCGGTACAAAGCCCGCGCCGAAGCCGTAGCCGACAGCACCCGCCGATGGGCGGAAATGCTGCGCACAGGCCTGTTGAAGGATCAAATGAACAGCTTCCCGCCAGGTGTCCGGTACTTGCTCATCGAGCCGGGAAACGGCCCCACTGCCAACAAGTCTTCCTCCTGGACATGGATACACTTCTGCGCAGCCGTGCCTGACGGTGAAATACTTCTCAACACGTATGCCTCCAAGCCCGTGGTAGTGAATCGCCGGGGCGCCCTGCTGGCCCCCTGGATAGAAAAATCGGTGACGCGATTTCCCGAGGGTTCTATTGTATTGCTCGCCGTGCCCTACGATCTGGCATTCGGCGAGGAAGGCAACGTGCCTGTGCCGCCGGGAAGCGATCTTTACGTGCTGCTTGAAGTACTCCGGGCGAATAACATGTGAGGGAGGCAAAGGACATAGAGCATAGAGCATAGAGCATAGAGCATAGAGCATAGAGCATAGAGCATAGAGCAAAGGGCATAGAGTCTGCGGACCTCTACGTTCGGCTCCATGACTCAAGCTCAATGCTCCGTTCTTCTCTGGTACCTGCCTTTCGCCGGGCTCAAGATACTTTCTTACTCTTAAGCCTTATCGAATTGCCGATAACCACCACGTCGGAGAAGGCCATGAACAGAGCGCCCCACATCGGACTGAGAAATCCCATCGCCGCCAGGGGAATGGCCACTATGTTGTAGGAGAAAGCCCAAAACAGGTTTTGTTTGATGGTGAGCACCGTGTGGTGCGTGATCTGGAGGGCTTCGCGCAGGCGCTCGAGGCGACCATTGAGCAATACGATCTGTGCCGATTGGATGGCTGCCTGCGAAGCGTTGCTGAGCGATACGCCGATGGTAGCCCGGCTGAGTGCGGGCGCGTCGTTGATGCCGTCGCCTACCATAGCGGTAGGCGCCTGTGCCGAAAGCGCGGCGATTCGATCTAATTTTTCGGAGGGCAGTTGCTCCGCAAACCAGGTATCTATGCCCAGTGCGGCAGCTACGGCGGCGGTTTTATCTTTCTTGTCGCCGCTCAGCACAATGGGTTTAATGCCGCGACTTTTGAGAAAAGCCACGGCTTCGGCGGCGCCGGGTTTGATGTCGTCGGCCAGTTCGATGGAAGCGAGGAGGCGGTCGTTCTCCGTGAGGAAGATGGCGGCATTGCCGGCGGCCGGCTGTTGGCTCAGGATGCGGGAAGAACCGATGCGAAAAACGTTGCCCTTTGAATCTTTGGCCGTAACGCCTACGCCTTTTTCTTCCTCTATGGAGATCAGATCGAGCGCGGCGCCGTTGCTGCGCCCGTTCATGTCATGCACCAGCGCATGAGCTATGGGGTGAGAGGAATGCTGCTCTAATTTGTGAATGAGCGCGTGCACTTTTGCTTCGTCGGAGGTGTGATAGTCGATGTTACTGATGCGGAAATCGCCGGTGGTGAGGGTGCCGGTTTTATCAAAAACTATGTTTCGGATATGTGAAAAAACTTCCAGCGTATTGCCGCCTTTCACCAATATGCCGTTTTTGGCCAACCGGCCCACGCCCACCATCACGGCCGTTGGCGTTGCCAAGCCCATGGCGCATGGACAGGATATGACCAATACGGCAATGGCATTCATAAGCGCTTTTTGGGCGGTAAGGTCGAACCCGAAATGTCCGATTAAAAAAGTAAGCAGCGAAATGCCTACGACGACGGGTACAAAGATGGCGCTGATGCGATCGGCAAGGCGCTGAATGGCGGGCTTGTCCTGCTGGGCGGTTTTTACCAATTCGATCATCTGGCTAAGCACGGTATCCCTGCCGGCGGCCTGTACCTGCATGCGTAGATTGCCCGAGCTGAGTATCGAAGCACCGATGACCGTATCCCCCGGCCCTTTTTCCACGGGGGCGCTCTCGCCGGTGAGCATGGATTCGTCGATCCACGCCGTACCGGCTAATACCGCACCGTCGGCCGGTATTTTGTCGCCTTCGTTCACTTGCAGGATATCGCCTTTGGCGATGTCGTCCTTATCTATGAGTACTACGGCCCCGGAAGGCATCAGTTTGCGCGCTTTTTCAACTTGCAGGCGGCTCAGTTCCCCGATAGCAGTGGTAGTTTGGGCTACGGCGCGTTTTTCCAACCAGTTGCCGGTGAGTACCAGCGTGATGATGGTAGCGGCGGTCTCGAAGAAGATGTAGTTTGGCTCGGAGATGATGGCGCCGATGAGGCTGTAAACAAATGCGGCAGTACTTCCCATGAAGATGAGCACGTCCATATTGGGCACCCCGCCGCGCAGCGAGCCGAAAGCGCTTCGGCCGAAATGCTGCGCGCCAATGACATACACCGGCAGGCAGAGAGCGAACTGCACCCATGCATTTTCCATGAAGCGCCAGTGCAGGCCGGCCATCATGACAAAGTGGTAAAACAGCAACGGCGTGGTGAACACGGCGCTGGCTATGAGCTTTTTTTCAAGTGTCCAAAAAGGTTCTACAGGTGTTTCTTCCACTACGGTATAGCCTAATTTGCGGATACCTGCTTTGATGTCTTCCAACGGCACGGGTTGGGCGCCCTGGCGGAAGCGCACATCTTTGGTGGAAAAGCTGACGAAGACGTCGTCGAGGCCTTTGCGTTCGAGAAAACGGGTGATGCTCGCTGCGCAGTTGTTGCAGTCCATCCCTTCTACTTTCCACTCTGTGATACGGCTGTCCATGGCTTTTTATCCGTTTGAAAGAGAGAACAAATGTAAAGTGAAAATGGATTTGGACGCGCATGCCATGGAAATGGGTATTTCCTCAAAACCCGCCTTCAATGTTTATGCCGCTATCCTGGTTTTTCACGGGGTTCATATCCGCAAAATAGATGAGGTACCACTCGCCGTCCATTCGGGCAAAGCGGCGCACCATGGCAAAGGCGCCGGTTTCATGCACGATTTGCTCCTCGAGCACATCGTTGCCGAAGGCGCTCAGTTTCCGCTCATAATCGCTGCCTTCAAAGTTGAAAGGGCGGTGTATTTGCCAAATTTCCTCCGTCCACCTGAAATTGGGGATGGAGGCTAAGGCGGTATCCATTCCGGATGGAATGCCGTCTATGGGAAAGAGAATGTGTTCCATCTGGTAGAGGCTGTCGCTATGAAAGCGTTCATAAAAAGCTGAAAAACCGGAGAGGTCGGATGTGTGCGTTCGTTTGCATCCAGCGATGACCATTACCCAAACGGCGGTGAAAAAAAACAGGAAACTTCTCTTCATGGCGTAAATAGTTGAACAATTGAAACGCGAAGTTATCCAGAATTCTTTTGTGAGCGCTGCCGGGAAATCGCCTATCTTTGTCGCAGAATTTTATTTCGATACTTATGCAATACCAGGCTCAACTCGATTTCCTGCTCTCCCAGGCCCGGCGAGCCGCCGATATCATGCGGCGCCGCTTCCGGGGGGATTTCGGCGTGTACATCAAGCCGGACGGCTCGAAAGTGACCGATGTGGACCTGGAGATATCCAAAATGTGGCAGGAGGCCCGGGCAGAGGCATTCCCGGAAATCGGTCTGTACAGCGAGGAGTCGCCCGATAAAACTATTATTTCCGGTAAAGATTACTTTGTGGTGGATGAGTTGGACGGCACCAGTTATTTTGTCGATGGCCGGCCCGGTTTTTCCCATCAGGCAGCTTTCTACAGCCATACGGAGGGCTTGGTTGTGGGCATTTTGGCCTATCCCCTGGAGGAAGTTACGCTGTATGCCGTAAGGGGCCATGGGGTAGTTCTCCAGGAAAACGGCCGTTCCGAAACTGTTTTGCCACCCATGGAAAAAGGGCGCGAAGAACTCTATTTCGGCCACCCGGAACGATACAAAGGCGATAAGTACTACCAGTTGCTGGACCGCCTCGGAGTGCCGGGATACCGCATTCTGCAAACCAATGCGCTGCGCACCCTTCAGATGGCCCGCCACGAGTTGGACGTAAATATTTTCCTCATGCCCCGGATTGAGGCATGGGACTGGGCAGGGGAGAAGGTCATAGTAGAGGAATTGGGGCTCAACCACAGTTATTTAGACGGCGCTCCCATCCATTTCGGCCAGGCGCCCCGCTCCGGCAATCCCGGTTACCTGCTTTGCCCTAAGGTGCATAAAGACTGGCTGGTAGAGCGCATCTCCAAGGGCTGAAGGTTCATGTGAGCAAATCCACAACAGATTTGAGGGTGACGAAAAGCGCTTCACGGCCTTCTTTTGTCACTATGGCATCTTCATCGTCATCAAGCAGGGCATCCTCGATGAAGGCGAGCAGGTCTTCCTGCGGATAGTTTTCAAAAAAGATACCGACCCGCTCTCTGAACTTATGCGATTTGACTGCCTCCAGGCGTTCCCAGTTGCCGTCTTCCGCTTCGCTGATCTGCTCTTCGTTAACCGCCGGATGCGGGCCGCAAACATCGCGTATGGAGCGCCAGACCACCAAGGCGAGGTACTCTAAGTACTCTCTCTCCTCCCTGGTAAAAAGGTCGAAGTGCTCGGAAAAAAACCATGCCAGCAGTACCGGCTGCTCTTTTTCCATGTTGCGGAGGGCCTCTTCAAAGGCGCCGGGCGCAGTCTCAAAGCGATCGATAACCTCGTCTATGGTGTTTTCGGCAACAAATGGCATAAGGCTACAGGTTTTATTGTCCTATCAGAATTGGGCTGATCCAGTGGAACGGCGCCGAAGAATTCTTGTCTTTGATCTTTGCCCGCTTGGCTTCAGCAAGCGCCCGGGCAGGCGGTATTCCCCTGGAAAGCATTCGCGCGACATCGGCTTGCAACCCTTCGTGCAGAGATTTGCCGGGGTGTGGTTGCGCAGATATCAGTACCCCGCTTTTTCCCGACTCGAGAAAAATTTGCGTTGCCTCTGTTTTCGGTGCAGGCTGGGTTGCTGTGGCCTCCTGCTGGGCAAATCCCATACCGGCCTGTGCATGGGAAATCGCTCCGGCCGGGATGGCCCAGAAAGGGGCGGCGAGGTGATAATGCACCATGTACGCTTTCGCCAGATACGGCAGCTTGGAATACTGCACTTTTCCGGCCTTTCCCTTGGCCGGTGCGGTAAGCAACGCTTCAATGGGGAACAGAGGCATGCCTGCGTTTGGAATGATCACCAAGCGGGTTTTACCCGTCAGCGCGCTTTTTACAGGTTCGATCAGCATGCGGTAAAGGTTGCTTGCGTGTAGCAGGAATGCTTCAGCATCTTCCTGGTCTATGGCGCGCAGATAACCCTCAACGGCAGCCTTTGGGCCGGCGTCGTCGAGTGGCACGGGGTTCGCTGTGCATTCCTTACGGGTAAGCGCAAAGACAAAATGCCGTTCCCGGCCGCTGAAAAAAGACAACAGGACGGTTTCATCGTCCAAAAGGGCCTGAATTTCTGCCGCCAGGGTTTGGGGCCGGGCGAGGCGCGTGTAGAAATAGTGGGGGTTGAGGCTGCGCAGTTGTTCGGAAAATTGGAAAAAAGCTGCTTTCCGGATGGACGCCTCCCGGGCTTTGGCCATATCTTCCGGGTTGAGCCGGAAATCGCGTTCCGCCTCGCGCAGTGCCCCGCGCAACTGTTTTTCCTCAGCGGCAAGGGCATGCCCGGGCTGGGCGGGCAGCAGGAATTCAGCGCGCAACAGGATCACTTTGGAACGTTCTACCCACTCAAATGCAAGCCGGACATCATCCGGTTTTCCTGTATTCATGGCGGCGGCTACGGCGTCATCGAGTGTGGAGGAAATGCCTTCTCTCAATTTTTTTGCATCAGAAAAACTGCCTCCTGTAACGGATTCTTCTTCCAGGAGCGCGATGGTCGCGGCATAGCAATTGAGCGCGGCTGCCGTAGAATCCGGGCTGTTGAGCGCAGTGAGATACCTGGCTTTCATGGAATATGCCTGGGCAGCCATAATGCGATCCGCCACGGGTATTGAAGCGCCGGCGGCGGCTATGGCCTCTGGGGAAGAACCAGCATACAGCGCCTGTAATGCTCGCTGCGCATGTGTGGCTGCTTCCTGAAGTTCGGCCCCGGCCAATGCCGCCCGGCACAAGTTCATATGGGTCATTGCTGCGTCTTCGCGCCGGCTTTCGGAATTGGATTCCAGTACTGTCAGCGCCCGCAGGAAAAAACTCCGCGCTGCGCGATGGCCGGACTCCCGCCAGGCCAGCTCGCCAAGGGAATTCAGTAGCTGTATAGTTTGGGAGCCTTTTCTTCCTGAGCGTTCCTCTGCCGAAAGCGCAATGAGAAATTCGTCTTTGGCATCGGAGATACGGCCCTGGGATAAGTAGAAACGACCGAGCTTATGCAGCGCAGCTACCACCTCGGGATGGCCTTTGTCCATTTCTGCGCTCAGGCTTTCCACCCATAGCATGTAATGCCGGGCTGCTTCGCGGGGGTTGTTCAGCCCCGCATAGGCATCTGCCATCAGTTCCTCCAGCAGGGCGAACTGCACAGGGTCCACGGAGGGCAAAGACCTGGCCTGCGCCAGGTTTTCAAGGGCTGTTTCAAACCTTCCGCGGTAGAGGTCGATTACGCCATAACGCATGTAGTTCTCCGCCTTATCGTCAGAACGGAGTTTTTCGCGAATGGCTATAGAACGGTCGTTGGCGGCAATGGCCTCTTCCGTATCGCCCAATTGAAGAAAATTGTAACTGATTCCCAACAAAGCCACCGAGTGGTCATATGTCCGCCCCGGATTTTGCTCCATAAATAGTTCATACGCCCTTATCGCATCCCGGTATTTGCCGGCCTGGGAAAGTGAATTCCCCAAGTCAATAGATTGAGCCGAAACAGGAAAAGCCCCGATCCACCAAAGGAAAAAAAAGAGAAAGAACCGCGCGCGGCGAAAGAGGGATTCTGGACAGGAAACCAATATTTTCATGGATGCAAAGAAGATGGCTGTGACTATACGCCGCCAAAGATACCCAAAAAGGTATGACCGGCAATAAAAAAGCCGGAGGGGCAAAACCCCGCCGGCTTGTGAAATATGCGATTACTTGAACTACTCGAATCAGGGAATGGAGAATTCAATATGCTCATGAACTTCTTCTTTGCAGCGATGATCGAGGCAAGCATCGGCTTCTATGAGAAACTTGGTGCCCGAAGGATAAGAAGACAGATCAATGGTTTCCATCAGTACGATCTTCTTGTCGTGGTCGTGTTGATCCCATTCAAAAACAACATCGCTTTCATCGCCGTCAGGGTGGATCAACACCTCAATGGCTTCATTTTCTCCGGTTGCTTCGAATTCGATGTGAATAAGCACCCGGGATGCGTCGGATACCACCTCTCCGTCAACAGGCGAAATGAAGCTGATTGTCACATCATTGTTTTCATCTTTATCGCAGCCGGAAGCCAGGATGAATGCCGTTGCAGCCAGGCCGAAAAGCAAGGATTGAAAAAGTTTCATACCGAAAACATTTTTTTTGGTGAATAATCGTTTTTGCATCAACGCTGCAAAAATAGAAAAGTTTTTTCTTTTGCAATGATGTTGCAAAAAAAAATAAAAAAGAAAGCCGTGCTGCTGGCCAATTGGCCCGGGGAAAAAACAAAAACCGCCTCAATCCATGATCGAGGCGGCTCTTTTGTTCCGGCAAAGTAAGTTTGAAGGTTATTGGCCTTCTGTTTTTTTGCTTTTGGCCTTGCCCTTGTCTTTCCCTGCTTTTTTGGCTTTGCTTTTTGCTTCTTCAGCTCGCGCTTGCCCAAACTCGCGGCCTTCGAGCTCGCCCTTGTTTTTGCCGTAGGCATTGCCCTGGGGCGTACCGCCGGCTTTTTCCTGTGCCTGCTTTTCCGCAGCCTTTTCTTTTACTTTCTTTTGCAGCGGGTCATTTTCGAGATCGACTTCCTTTTCATCGGAGGATTTCAAGACGGAATCCGGCTGGCGCGGTTTTTCCTTGCTTTTGGTTTCGGCTTTTTCTTTTACCTCTTGTTCGACCTTGACTTTTTCTTTGGCAGGCTCTTGGGCAAGAGCTGTTTGGGCGAAAAACAGGCCCATTACGACGAAACAAAGAGACAGGATGGTTTTGCTCAGATTCATGGCAAATTGTTTTTGTGAACAGATGATTATTTGACGCAATAACGCAAAAAAGACACATTTTAATCTTTCCCCGGTGCGATTGCCGGCCTTGGAAATGGCGGGGGCGCCACCTGGCGGGAGCCTTCCTGTTGCAGCAGGCGCAGGGCTTCCTGCACGGCGCGTTCCAATTGCACATCCCTTCCTTCGGCCATGGAGCGCGCATCCAGGCGCACTTCAATATCCGGCGCAATGCCCTCGTTTTCGCCTATCCATCTATTGTTGATGGGATCGAAGACGGCATTATCCGGCGCAGTGAGCGCGCCGCCGTCCACGAGGGCGTAATGTACGGATGACTTTACCAGTCCGCCCCATGTGCGGGCGCCGATAAGCGGCCCGGCCTTTTGTTGGCGGAACACCCACGGGAAGAAATCGCCGCCGGAGCCGGCCAATTCGTTGATGAGCAGCACCTTGGGGCCGAGAATGCCGGCCGGCAGGCGGAATGGGGCGCCGCCGGGGGCTTCATTGGTAATGGCGGCGCGGAGCCGGCGGGTCATGAGGTCCACCATGTAGTCGTCCAACAGGCCGCCTCCATTGAACCGCTCATCGATCACGGCGCCTTGCTTATCCTGCTGCGCAAAGTAGTAGCGGTTGAAAGACACGAAGCCTGGCCCGCCGGTGTTGGGCACCCAAACGTAGGCTAATTTTCCATCGGAAAGCTCCTCTACTTTGCGGCGGTTGTCTTCTACCCATGCGCGCTGGCGCAGGCCGTTGTCGTTGCGCACCGGTTCCACGGTGATTTTCCATGCGCCTTCCATGGAGGGTTTGTCGTTGATGTGGAGTACGGTTTGGCGCCCGGCTGTGCCGTCGAAAGCCCGGAAGGGGTCGTCAGATGCGGAGAATTCCGCGCCGTCCACTGCCAGGATGTAGTGGCCCTCCTGAACTTTGAGGCCGGGCCGGTCGAGCGGGGCGCTTAGTCCGGGGTTCCAGCTTTCTGCCGTAAAGATGCGCTTGATGCGCCAGCGGCCGTTTTCGGGCGCCAGGTCGGCGCCGGGCAGGCCCACCTGTGAAGTGTCCACGGCGGGAAGATCGCCGCCGAAGACAAAACTGTGGCCTACCGAAAGCTCCCCGTTCATCTGGTCGAGTACGTAACTGAGATCGCTGCGGTGTTGCACAAACGGGATGAGAGGCGCATAGCGTTCCCGCACTTCCTGCCAGTTGCGGCCGTGGTGGTTGGGATCGTAGAAATAATCGCGTTCATATCGCCAGGCTTCATCGAATATCTGCTGCCATTCGGCAAGGCGGTCCAGTTCCATACGGAGGCTGACGGCGAGCATACCCTCTGTGCCTGAAGGAGCCTTGGCCGTGCTTACCACGCGCCATTTGCCGGCAGACTGGAAAAGCATTTTTTCTCCGTTGGCGGAAACCGAGACCCGCTGTACTCCACGGGTAAATTCTTCTGTTTTTTTACCCTCGATGGTAAATTTGTGCAAAACCAAGCCCGGCGTATTCTTTACCCGTTCGCCGATGAATACAGACCCCTTTGGGCCGGCGGCCAAAAATGCGTAACTGCGCACAGGCGCCGGCAGTGCCAAGGTGCGGCGCCCGATGCCGTCCCAATCAATGCGGACAGGCTCGACGGCGGGCTTCTCCTCCTCTTTTTTCTCAGGAGTTTGGTCTTTTTTCGCAGACTTGGCATCTGCCTTGGCCGGCTTATCTCCGGCGGCATCTTTTTTATCGTCGGCGGCAACTTCGGGTTCTTTTTTCTCCGCTTCTTCGTCGCTTTTGGGAGGAAAAGGCGTGGGATCGTCTTTGCGGAGTACCACCACGTAAGCGCCGTGCGTTGGATCGGCCTGGATAGAACTGGTATTGGCCCAGCCGGAACCGAGTGCCACATCGGTACTGGCCAAAAAATACAGGTACCGGCCGCCGAGGTCCCAGGCGGGAGAGAAGGCGTCGGCCATGGGGTCGGTAAGTGCCTGGGCTTTGCCGCTTTCTGCCGACCAGAGCGTGATGCGGCGGAAATTATTGGACGCAGTGCGGGAATATGCCAGCCATTTGGAATCGGGAGACCAGCTCAGTCCCATATTGCCGCGCTCGATATTGACGCCGCCCACATCTGCCGTGGTGATCTTTCCGGATTGTATTTCCAGGATGCGCACCCGCACCTTGTCGTCCACAAAAGCGATGTGTTTCCCATCGGGCGACCATGCAGGCTCCCATGCCATTTTCGACTCTCCGATGGAGATGCTGCGCGGTGCGGAGAGGCCGTCCTGATCGCCTATCATGAGTTTGTATCCTTCTCCGCCGGCATCGGAAAACCAGGCTACTTTCCCGCCATCGGGCGACCATACCGGCGCCCGGTCGGCAGCGCCTGCACTACGGGTGAGATTGCGGGCATTGCCGTTTTCTACGGGCACGGTGAAAATTTCACCCCGGGCTTCCATGAGGGCGCGCTTACCGGTAGGTGAAAGCGAGGCTTCGGCGACTCTGCCGCTCACGTCCTCCCTCCGGGTTTCCGCCCAGGGGAAGTCGCCGCTCACGTGTATCTCTAATTGTTTGGATATGCCGCTTACAGGGTCGATTGTGTGCAGATAGCCCTCGCGTTCAAATACGAGAAGCCCTCCGCCGGCGCCCATCCACTTCACCTCGGCGCCGGTAAACCGCGTGAGTTGCCTCAGCGCTTTGGTTGCAGGCGTATATGCCCAGATATTGCTCGCCCAGTCGCGGTCGGAGAGGAAATATACCGTTTCCCCCATCCATACAGGGTGAATGTCGGTGCTACGTTCGCTGGGCAACAGCGTTTCGGAAAGATCATCGAGATCGAGGATGACAAGCGGCGTATTTTGCCCGCCCCGGTAGGCGCGCCATTCCACATCCCAGCGGTTGACCGGCTCCACGATCATTCGCTTGCCGGCAGCATCGTATGCTCCTCTGAATCCGCGAGGCGAGGGAAGCAAGGCAGAGGGGCCGCCCTGTACGGGAACGGTCCACAAGCGGGTGAAGCCCGTAGGCGCGGTTTCCCTGGAGGAAGCGTAAAGGATATTCTTGCCGTCAGGCGTCCATCCGCGCGCAAGGGCCGGGGCCGGATGCCAGGTGAGGCGCGTAGGCGTGCCGCCCTCTACAGGCAACACATATACGGCATCGGAGCCTGATCGATTGGAACTGAAGGCAATATGCCGTCCGTCGGGTGAGAAATGCGGGTTGCTTTCTACTGCCGGAGTGCTGGTGAGGCGCCGGGCATCACCGCCGCCTTTGGATACTATCCATAGGTCGCTGCCGTAGATGAAAGCAATGTGGTTGCCGCTGATCGCGGGCTGGCGCAACAGGCGGGTACCCTGGCCCCATGCCGTGCCGGCAAGCAGAAAAAAGCCTGCCAAAGCGATGGCGATGCGCAATTGCGCGCGAAAGGAGTGGTGAAAAAAGCTCATGTCGTTTTTTTGTTTGTGCATTCGGGTGAATTGATTGATAGCAGCTTGCAGCAGCCGGGTTGTGCAAATTGCCGGCAAACGGGAATAAAGGTAGAAATTATTTCACTGGTAGCTATGAACTGCAAGCAATGTGCAATACCGCTTTCCCTTTATATAACCCCCAACAGATTCAGGCTAAAACCCCACGCTCAGCCCCAGCAAAAAGTTTGTTCCCGCCTGCGGAAAGAACCCCTGATCGAGCAGAGGGGTTTCGTCCAGCGTGTAGCGATACGACCAGGCATTGGAGGCAAACTGCGCGTTGAAGAGATTTTGTACCAGGAGCGTTACGCCTATTTGCCGGGCAAAGCCTGGTTCCAAGCTGTATTGCAGCCGCAGATCGCTGAAAAAGTAGGGATCCAGGACGTTGGCCTTGTCGCCGGAATTGTCAATGTACTGCTTGCCGACGTATTTGCCCAGCAGCGCAGCGCTCAACTGCTGTTTGCCTTCGGCCTGGCCCATGATCTGCCATTCAAGCTCAGCGTTGGCGATATGAGCCGGCGAAAATGCCAGGGCGGTGTTGCGGCGTTCTACGGCGAGTTGTCCTGCCCAGTTGAAGTCGGCGTCGTATTGGTCCACGTATTCGGTAAAGGCGGCCACCCGGTTGTTGCTAAGGGTGTAATTGGCGGCGAGCTTCAGCCTTTCCAGGGGGCGGTACTCCGTCATAAACTCGAGACCGAGGCGATAGCTGCGCGGCACGTTTATTCGCACGTATTCGCCTACCTGGTTGATTTGGCCATTCAGTACCAACTGGTTGCGATAATACATGTGGTAGGCGTTGGCGGCCACGGCGCCTTTTTTGCCGGCGATACGGTATCCGGCCTCTGTATTGAACAATCGCTCCGGCAGGGGGCGGGCATCGGGGGTGCTTTGGGTATAGTCGTTGCGGTTGGGTTCGCGGCCTGCAACTGCGAAAGATGCGTAGGCTTCTGTGCGAGGGCCGGGCCGGAACTGCAGGCCGAATTTGGGGTTGAAAAAGTCGAGGTTCACCGATTGATCTACCTGTTCCAATTCAATATTGAAGCCGAGGAAATCATAGCCGACCCTTCGGTATTGGAGGTCTAAATACGAGTCCCACTTATCTGAGAGCCGGTAGTTCCACTTGTTGTAAATGTTGAAATCCGTTTTGCGGGCGTCGTTCTCGTAATAGCGGAACCCCTTGGGCATAGCGCCGGCGAATTGCGCCCACACCACTTCGCCGAAATGCAGTCCTTCATACATGCTGTATGCGCCGCCGAGTACGGCCTCTATGCGGGCGTCGTTACTTTGATAAGTGAGGCTATACACGCCGCCGTAAAAGTGGTTGTCTAACCACAGGCGCCGGATGAGATCGGTTTGGCGGATGGTGTCGCTGCCGGCCACCACGTCGGCAAGTCCGTAGTTTTCGAAAGCCTCGCCGGCCTTGTATTGCTCGTAGTAGCCGGCGCCGCGGGTGTAGTGCAGGGCGAGATTGAGGTTCCAGTTGGCGCTCAATTGTGTATTTTGGAGCAGTTGGTAATGGGTCTGGCGATAGTTGTCCGTTTCGTTGTCGTAGGGTTCGCCCGGGCGTTCCGTGCCGGCGGGATTGAAGCGGCGCTGCACGGGATCGTCCAGGTATTCTGCGGGCACGCCGTACCAGGCTTGGTACGTGCGTTCAGCGCCGGAGAATACGTTGAATTTCAACAAGCTGCGATTTCCGGCCCAGCCTGCAGAGAGAAACCAGGAGCGCAGGTCGGAGGAAGCGCGGTCGATGTAGCCCTCAGAGGTGATCTGCGACAAGCGCCCCTCTATGCTGAACCCGTTGCCGAGCCGCCCGCTGCCGAAGGCCACGTTGCGGCGCAGGGTGTTGAACGAGCCGGCGCTGAGCCCCACATTGGCGAAAGGCTCGCTGGGCAAGCTGTTGGTTTGCAGGTTGATGGTAGCGCCGAAAGCGCCTGCCCCGTTGGTGGAAGCGCCTGCGCCGCGCTGTATCTGCACGTTGTCCACGGAGCTGAGGAAATCGGGCATATTCACCCAATAGACGCTTTGCGATTCAGCGTCGTTGAGGGGGATGCCGTTGATGGTCACGTTGATGCGGGTGGCGTCGCTGCCGCGGATGCGGATACCTGTGTAACCTACGCCGGCGCCGGCGTCGGAGGTTTCAACCGCCGAGGGAGTCCATCGGAAAAGGTAAGGCGCGTCTAAACCGATATTGTTGCGCGCGATAGCGGTTTTATCCAATTGCGTGAACGACATGGGCGTGCGCTCCGTAGCCCGCGTGGCCCGCACTATGAACGGCTCCATGGAATAGCCTTGCTCCGAAAGGCGAAAATCGAGGGTCAAGGCGCCGGCGCCGGGCGGCACGGTCACTTTTTGCCGGCGGGTTTCGTAGCCTACAAAGGAAGCGCGCAGGTAGTAGGTTCCCGGTGGCACCTCCGCAATGCGGTACTGCCCGGATGGCCCGGCGACGTCGCCGCGGGACAACTCTTCCAGCAACACGTTGGCGCCGGGCAGGGGCGCGCCGGAAGCGTCGAGGATTTTGCCGCTGATGGTGGATTGGGCGGCAAGGAAACTGCTGGAAGTAAAAAGTAAAAAGTAAAAAGGAAAAAGGAGGGCGATGTACCAAGCAGGTGATGGAAAGCAGGTGGAACCCGCGGCATAGGACACGCGAGGTGGAACCTCGCGCGAGCGACGCAATGCAAAGCGGGTAGTACCGGCGGCTTTAGTCGCCGGAAACAACAAGAGAGTACCGGCGACTTCAGTCGCCGGACATCCACCAGCGGCTGAAGTCGCCGGTACTGCGCAGGGAAAATGAAATAAACGAATCATGGTTAAAAAATAAAACGGTGAAAGAAATCACCGTTTCAGGGGCCAGAACGGCTTGTTGCAACAGACCCTTCTCGCAAAGTTTCCCTTCCCGGCATTACCCGGGCAGGTTCCTGTTTCGCCGGCGAAGCGAAACAAAGGGTGTGATCTCAGCCTCGCCGGTAAGGCAAGGCACCCCTGATGAGTCTCAGAATGCAAAGATACGCATTTTAGCGTTTCAATTCACCCTCCGCCGCAATAAACCCGAAGCTCGCCCATTGATTACCGGCGGTGATCTGCCGGAACACCTGCATGGCTTCCTCCCGCCGGCCGTTGTACAGCAGCCAGTTGCCGTAGCCGTAGCCGAGGGAGACATTGCTCAGTGTGTTGGCGCCGGCGCCCAAAGCCGCTTTGATCTCCGCCTCGCTGCGTTTGCCCTGGTACAACTGGATGAGGGTGTAATAATCCTGGTTTTCGATCACGTCTAAGTTATCGCCCACGGCAGCCAAGGCTTTGGCGGCTTGCTTGTCGCGGCCCAGCCGGCGCAGGGTCATGTAGTACCAGTGGGTGGAGGAGACTAAGCCGTCCGGGTTGGACGACAATTCCACGCAGCGTTTCCAGGCGGGCAGTGCCTTTTTCAGGTCGCCTTTCACGTAGTGCGCTAAGGCGAGATGGTACCAGATGTTGGACTGCAAGGTGCTGGTGGGGACGTTGCGGGCGTTGGGCATGCCGTCGGGTTCTACCTCGTCGGGGCGGTTGCGGGTGAGGCGGGCGGCCTGCTTCAGGTCGCGGATGGCCTCGTCGAAGCAGCGGATGGTGATGTAGCGGTGCCCGCTATGGCGCAGGAAGCGGGCATCGGTAGTGAAGTGCATGGCGCCGGCGGTGAATATCTCGATGGCTTCCTTGTAGCGCCCCAAATACGCCGTGCGGCGGCCCAGCCAGATCAGCGGATCTGCCTCGCCGGGGCGGCGCCGGTATTCCTCCCGGGCTTCGGCCAATTGAGCTTCAAAGCGCTGCCGGGCCGCGTCGGAGAGCACAGGCTCTACCACTGCGGCGGATTTGAGGCAGGAGGACTGGGC
>CAZNYK010000035.1:0-1880 GCA_964577215.1 uncultured Saprospiraceae bacterium | reverse complement strand
CGCCGTCTGTTTTCGGTAGAAGACTATCACAAAATGGCCGAAACAGGCATTTTGCGGCCGGAAGACCGGGTAGAACTTATCAATGGAGAAATTCTATATATGAGTCCAATCAACAGCCCCCATTCCGGTTGCGTAAACCGGCTCAATGCCTTGTTCAACCGCCTCTTCGGCAAAGTAGCAGTGGTGAGCATTCAAAACCCCCTTCGCTTGGACGATTTTTCGGAACCGGAACCCGACGTGCTGCTGCTTCATCCCGCAGATGATTTCTATGAGGAACGGCATCCTGTACCTTCGGAGGTTTTTTTGTTGGTAGAAGTGGCAGACAGTTCACTTGATACCGACCGGGAGATAAAGTTGCCCCAATATGCCGGGGGCGGTGTTGACCACTGCTGGATCGTGAACCTCCCGGAGCGATGCATCGAAGCATACAGCCGGCCGGCAGGTTCGGGATACGGCCAAAAGGAGGTGTTTGTTCCCGGGCAGACCATCGTTGTACCCCACTTCAACAAAGAAGTGCAGGTGAGCGCAATTATTCCCGTCAAAAAGGGTTAGGGGTGTAAGATATAGGAAATCAATGCTTTACGTTGGATTATTTTCATGCATCTATGATTTCGAGGGAAAGACAGGGGTTTTATCGAGTAAAAACCGAGCTGTCGCTAAGCAGCAAACTCTCCCCTTTCTCATAGATCACATTGGAGCGCCCGATGAGGAGCGGGTCTAATTTGCCGATGGTCTTAGGGTCTTTTTTATCATAGGGAATTTTGTGCAAGACATACCGCATGGCGTTCAGGCGAGCGCGTTTTTTGCAGTCGGATTTTACCACGATCCAGGGCACGTCGGAGGTGTCGGTATAGAAAAACATCTTTTCCTTGGCCTCGGTGTATTCGTCCCATTTATCTAAGGAAGCCCGGTCAATGGGGGAGAGTTTCCATTGTTTGAGCGGGTGGTTTTCGCGGTCTTTGAAGCGCCTTTTTTGCTCCTCGCGGCTCACCGAAAACCAGAATTTGATGAGAATGATGCCGCTGCGGACCAGGTTTCGTTCAAAATCCGGGACTTGCCGCATAAACTCCGCGTATTCCTCTTTGGTACAGAAGCCCATTACGTTTTCTACGCCGGCCCGGTTGTACCATGAGCGGTCAAACAGCACAATTTCGCCGAATGTGGGCAGATGTTTAATATACCTTTGGAAATACCATTGGCCTTTTTCTTCTTCGGTTGGTTTTTCAAGCGCTATAACCCTTGCACCCCGGGGATTCAGATGCTCCATGACCCGTTTTATCGTGCCTCCCTTTCCGGCTGCATCCCTGCCTTCAAATAGAATAATGACACGCGCTCCGGTTTTTTTGACCCAGGACTGCAACTTCAAAAGCTCTACCTGTAAGTCATACTTTTGGTTTTCATAACTTTTCCGGGACAGCAGGTTTTTGTAGGGGTAACCGCCATTGCGCCAATCTTTCGACAACTCCTCATCGGGGTGGGTTTTCGGCCCTCGCGTTCGCTTATATTCTTCGATCAATAATTGCAGGATCATTTGGCGCTCTTCGGCAGGGAAGCTCTTCATGTAGTCCTCTGCCGTTTTTCTTTTATCGGCCTCCGTTTTTTCTATGATATCTTTAAGAGCGGCAGCTTCTTTATTGACTTTCGCCCTTACCCTCCGCCCTACGGTTTTCTCTTGCGCTTCTTGCAGGGTTTCTCCGCCGATGATATCCCCTTCTTCCACTGGATGCGTTGCGCTCTTCAAAATGTCGTTTTTCCGCTTTGCCATGACGTTACAATGAAATGGTTAACTAAAGGTTTCAATGCCTCCCGGCAATGACAAATGTAATGCCCGGAATGAGAGCATCCAAAAAAAGAAAGGAAATTTATCCCGGCGCCTGCTC
>CAZNYK010000034.1:0-34843 GCA_964577215.1 uncultured Saprospiraceae bacterium | reverse complement strand
AAAAAGCCCTCCCGGATCAGGTGATCCGGGAGGGCTTTGCAACAAGAAACAAAACTATGAATTACTTCTGTTCTTCTTCTTCCTCGGAGGAAGCTTCCGTTTCGCCGGAGGGCGTCTCTTCCGTTTCGGCTGCGGCTTCTTCCACAACTTCCACCACCTCATCGGCAGCGGTTTCCACTACCTCTTCAGCCGTTTCGTCGGGCGTGATGGTCTCCACTACGGCGGTGGCGCCGCCGGCAGCTTTGCCGGCGCCTTTGCCGCCGCGGCGGCTGCGCTTCTTGGCAGTTTCTTTTTCCTTCTGCGGAGCGCCTTTTTCGACGGTGTAGATCTCGTTGAAATCCACGAACTCGATCAGGCCCATTTCAGCGGCGTCGCCACGGCGAAAACCCGTGTGCAGCACGCGCACGTAACCTCCCGGGCGATCGCCTACTTTCGCGGCGATGGGTCCGAAGAGTTCTTGTGCGGCCTCTTTGCTCTGGAGCTGGCTGAACACTACGCGGCGGGAGTGCGTGGTATTCGTGCGCGCTTTGGTCACCAAAGGCTCGATGAATACCCGGAGTGCTTTTGCCTTGGCCAAAGTAGTGTTGATGCGCTTGTGGCGGATCAGTGCGATGGCCAGGTTGCGCAGCAGGGCTACGCGGTGACCTTTGGTACGGCTGAGGTGATTGTCCTTCTTCCCGTGTCTCATGATTAAAAAAGTTTTTACTTCGCAACACGTTTCAGCGGCCCTTTCACGGGCGATTGGCGCGCCCGGCCGATTACTCTGTTATTGCAGGATTAACCATAGGGAGAGGACTGGGCCAATGCGCCCTCGCCCCGACTTCAATTGCTCTTATTCCTCTTCCAGCTTGTACTTCGACAAGTCCATGCCGAAAGTCAGGCCTTTGTCCTGGAGCAGCTCTTCGATTTCCACGAGCGACTTCTTGCCGAAGTTGCGGAATTTGAGCAGTTCGTGGGTGTCGAAGCGCACCAGTTCGGCCAGCGTATTGATCTTGGCTGCCTTGAGGCAGTTGTAAGCGCGTACGGAGAGGTCGAGGTCTTCCAGAGAAGTCTTCAACAACTTGCGCATGTGCAGGATGTGCTCGTCCACTACGTTTTCTTCGCCGCGAGCCGGATCGTCGAATGTGATGTGCTCGTCGGTGATCAGCATCAGGTGCTGGATCATGATCTTGGAAGCCTCCTTGATGGCCTCTTCCGGGTGGATGGTGCCGTCGGTTTTCACCTCGATGGTGAGCTTCTCGTAGTCGGTGCGTTGGCCTACGCGGGTATTTTCCACGCGATAAGCCACGTTCCTGATAGGCGTGTAAATGGCATCGATAGGAATCACGCCGATGGGAGCGTCCTTGGGGAGGTTGTCGTCGGCGGGCACGTAACCGCGGCCTTTGGAGACGGTGAGTTCCACTTCGAGGTTGACGAAGGGCTCCATGTTGCAGATCACCAGGTCCGGGTTCATCACCTTGAAGACGTTGGTGTGCTCCTCGATATCGCCGGCAGTAAATTGCTCTTTGCCGGTGATGGTGAGATAGATTTTCTCGGTGGCGTTTTGGCCTTCATCCCCTTGCAGCAGGTGCTTGAGGCGAACCTGCTTGAAATTGAGGACGATGTCAACCAGGTCTTCCACGACGCCGCGGATGGTGGAAAACTCGTGGTCCACCCCGGCGATGCGAACTGCGGAGATGGCGTAGCCTTCCAAAGAAGAGAGCAACACCCTGCGCAGGGAGTTGCCTACCGTTTGACCGAAACCCGGTTCGAGGGGCTTAAACTCAAAAAGCCCTTCAAAATCGTTGGCTTTCTGCATTACGATTTTGTCAGGTTTCTGAAAATTGAGTATGCTCATATGTGGTGGTATCCGTGAATTTGATCAATAAACAAGTAACGAGAAAGTCGGATGTGCTATATCTGCTATGCTCCAACCGCGAAGCCCGCACATAGCGAGCGGGCTTGCATTGGCGATCTTACTTGGAGTACAATTCGACGATCAACTGTACGTTGATGTTCTCCGGTATCTGGTCCCTTTCGGGATAGGCTACGAAAACGCCCTCCATCTTGTCGGGATTGAATTGCAGCCAGGGGTACTTGCGCACTTCCTTGGCGTTGCCAAGGAGGCTTGCGGAAACCATATCCAGGTGCTGCGACTTGCCGCGCACCGCTATCACGTCGCCGGGGCGAAGAAGGGCGGAAGGAATGTTGGTCAATATTCCATTCACGACGATGTGCTTGTGCGTGACCAACTGACGGGCAGCGCGGCGCGTAGGCGCCAGGCCGAGGCGGTAAACGGTATTGTCCAAACGGGATTCCAGCAACTGGAGCAGCACATCGCCGGTAACGCCTTTGCTCCGGGAGGCTTTTTCAAAAGTATTGCGGAACTGGCGCTCCAGGAGGCCGTAGGTGTACTTGGCTTTCTGCTTTTCCATCAGTTGGATCGCATAGTCGGAGCGCTGCTTGCGGCGGCGGGAGTTACCATGCTGACCGGGAGGGTACTTGCGTTTTTCGAAAGCCCGGTCGAAACCGTAAATTGATTCGCCGAAAGTTCTGGATTTTTTTGTTGCTGGACCAGTATATCTTGCCATTGGTTGAAAGACTTTGCTTGCTCTGAAAAATTAGACCCTTCTGCGCTTGGGCGGCCGGCAGCCGTTGTGCGGCATGGGCGTGAGGTCCTGGATTCGCGTTACTTTAATTCCTGCTGCGTCAATAGCCCGTACAGCGGCTTCCCGGCCTGAACCGGGGCCTTTGACAAACACCTCGGCAGTGCGGAGACCGGCTTCGTGAGCCACTTTGGCGGCATCCGATGCAGCCACCTGCGCGGCATAAGGCGTGTTTTTCTTAGAGCCTCTGAAACCGGCTTTGCCGGCCGACGCCCAGGAAATAACCTGCCCGCTCTTGTTGGTGATGGACACAATAATGTTGTTGAAGCTGGCTTTGACGAAGGCCATGCCTTCGGGCTCAACTTTAACTTTTCTCTTTTTGACTTTTTTCGTCGACTTAGCCATTTCCCGGACAAAGATTTAAGAAAATGAGACAATGCGTACCAATTACTTGGTTGCTTTCTTTTTGTTAGCCACTGTTTTGCGCTTGCCTTTACGCGTGCGCGCATTGGTGCGGGTGCGCTGACCGCGCAGCGGAAGCCCCTTGCGATGGCGCAGGCCGCGATAACAAGCGATATCCATCAGGCGCTTGATACTGAGTTGTACCTCGCTCCTCAGTTCACCCTCCACTTTGTGGTCAGCGGTGATGATCCGGGAAATCTCGCGCACATTCTCGTCGCTCCATTCATGCACCTTGACGTTCTCGTCGATGCCTGCTTTGTCGAGAATGGATTTGGCGGCAGAATGACCTATTCCGTAGATGTAGGTCAGGCCGATGACGCCTCGCTTATTCCTGGGCAAATCAATACCTGCAATACGTGCCATATCTGAGTTGTGATTTCTTGTTAAGCGATTACCCCTGCCGTTGCTTGAACTTGGGGTTTTTCTTGTTGATAATGTAAACCCGCCCTTTCCTCCGCACAATCTTGCAGTCGGCCGTACGTTTTTTCACGGATGGTTTCACTTTCATGACAACACACTTTATTTGTACCTGTAAATAATACGGCCCCGCGACAAGTCGTAGGGCGACATTTCCACCGAAACTTTGTCTCCGGGCAATATGCGAATGTAGTTCATGCGCATTTTCCCGGATATAGTTGCAATTATCTGATGATCATTCTCCAAACGAACCCTGAACATAGCGTTTGAAAGCGCTTCTTCAATGATGCCGTCTTGCTTGATTAGGTTCTTTTTGGCCATGATTCAAAATTCGGAGCGCAAAGATAAGAACTTTTTCCGATTATTTAATTTTGTTGTGAAAAAATTCCTCTCTCACTTGCCCTGTATTTTTTCAAGCCATAGCCGCCCCGTACTCCAGTTCTTTGATGTGCGCGTTTTCGCGTATGGCATCTTCGATAATGGAATGGTCGGAGAGTATTTCGGCTTTGTTTTTTCTCACCACAACGGAGTGCTCAAAGTGAGCGGAGGGCTTGCGGTCTTTGGAAAAGATCGTCCACCCGTCTTTTGAGGTCACCACTTCTTTTTTGCCCATGTTTACCATAGGCTCTATGGCGATGACGAGATTTTCCCTGAGCATGATGCCTTTGCCGCGCTTGCCGTAGTTGGGTACCTCGGGGTCTTCGTGCAAATTGCGCCCCAGGCCGTGCCCTACCAGTTCGCGCACCACGCCGTAACCGTGCTCGCGCTCCACGAAATCCTGTATGGCAAAGCCGATGTCTCCCAAACGGCGACCGGCTACGGCTTGCTCAATACCTTTGTAAAGCGACTCGTGGGTTACGCGGAGCAAGTCCATAACTTCTTCGGGCACATCGCCAATGGCAAACGTGTAGGCGGCATCGCCGAAAAAGCCGTTTTTGATCACCCCGCAATCCACAGAGACGATGTCTCCTTCTTTGAAAATCTGCTTGTCGGACGGGATACCGTGTACCACATGCTCGTTGGCAGACACGCAAAGCGTAGCGGGGAAACCCCGGTATCCTTTGAAACCGGGCACGGCGCCGTGATCGCGAATGAGTTCCTCGGAAGCTTTATCCAATTCGGCGCTGCTGATCCCCGGCCGGAGCATGGAACCCACGTGCGCCAGCACCTTGCACACCAGAAGGCAATTCCGGCGTATGATCTCAATCTCTTCCTCGGTCTTGTAGAATATCATGCTTGGTCCGAAGTATGAATCACAGTGCCTTAATGTTACTTAGCCGCCGGCCCCGATGTTCATCATGCGGCTGCCTCTTCCCTGGATGCGTCCCGATTTCACCAAACCGTCATAGCGGCGCATGAGCAGGTGGCTCTCAATTTGCTGGAGCGTGTCGAGCACCACCCCTACCAAAATGAGCATGGAGGTGCCGCCGAAAAAGAGGGCGAAGGCCTGGTTGACGCCGGCAGCCGCCGCAAAAGCGGGCAATATGGCGATCAGGGCCAAAAACACAGAGCCGGGCAATGTGATACGGGTCGTAATGGCATCGATGAAATCGGCAGTAGGTTTTCCGGGCTTAATGCCGGGAATGAATGCATTTTGCCTTTTCAGATACTCGGCGTACTGCTGCGGGTTGACAATGAGTGCCGTATAAACGTAAGTGAATACCACTACGAGAATGAAGTAAATGATGTTGTACGGCGCCGAGGTGAAATCATTGAGCAGGCGCAGCAATGAATTGGAACCCAAAGCCGCCTGATCGCCGCCGGAGGCAAACTGCACCACCGTGGCAGGCAGGAACATGAGCGCCTGGGCAAAGATGATCGGCATCACGCCCGCTGCGTTCACCTTGAGCGGAATGAAATCCCTTGCTCCGGACACCGGCATGGCGTTGGCGCCGCGTCCCACCATGCGCTTGGCAAACTGGATGGGAATGCGGCGAACCCCTTGCACGATCACCACCGTGGCCAATATGACGCCGAACAGCGCAGCCATCTCGAGAATGAACAGCAGCAATGCGCCGTCATTCAAACGGGACTGAAACTCGAACACAATAGACTGCGGCAGACGGGCGATGATGCCCACCGTGATGAGCAAAGAAACGCCGTTGCCTATGCCGCGGTCGGTGATGCGCTCGCCCAACCACATGGAGAAGATAGTGCCGGCCGTGAGGATCAAAATGTTGGAAAACCAGAATATGCCGGAGGGAAGCTCGCCGCTGATGGCGCCCAGGCTGTTGATGTACGTGAGGTAAGCGCCGCTCTGCACCATGGTGATGGCTACCGTCAGCCAGCGCGTGATCTGGTTCAGCTTGCGGCGCCCCGACTCGCCTTCCTTCTGCTGAAGGCGCTGGAAGTAAGGCACGGCGAAGCCGAGCAACTGGATGATAATGCTGGCGGTGATGTAGGGCATGATCCCCAATGCCAGTACGGCAGCGTTGTTGAAAGCGCCGCCGGTAAATACGTTGATAAGCCCCAGCAAGTCGTTGGGCGTATTGTTCTCCTGGGCATTGGCTTCCAGTACAGCCGGGATCACCCCCGGCAACACGATATAGGAGCCTAAGCGAAAGATCAGGAGAAGCGCAAGCGTGAAAAGGATCCTGTTGCGCAGCTCCTTGATTTTCCAGATATTTTGCAGGGTGGTGATTAACCTTTTCATAGTTGCGAGTTATACGAGATTAACGCTGCCCCCGGCGGCCTCGATGGCCCCTTTGGCGCTTGCCGAAAAAGCATGAGCGGTGACTTCGAGTTTGGCGCTCAATTCACCCCTGCCCAAAATCTTTACATAGTCTCCTTTACCCACGATGCCTTGCTCTACGAGCACTTCCGGCGTAATGGTCTTCACGCCTGCCTTTTCGGCTATAGCCTGGAGGCGATCGAGGTTAATGGGTACCAGTTCGATCCGGTTGGGGCTTTTAAAGCCGATTTTGGGCAAGCGCCGCTGCAAGGGCATCTGGCCGCCTTCGAAACCAACCTTGGCATAGTCGCCCGAACGGGAGCCTGCACCTTTGTGGCCACGCGTAGAAGTGCCGCCTCTGCCGGAGCCCTGGCCGCGTCCCACTCTTTTTCTTTGTTTAACGGCGCCTTTGGCCGGTCTTAAATTATGCAGTTCCATGCTTGGATTCTTTTATTGGACTTCCTCCACTTTCACCAAATGATTGACAGCAGCCACCATGCCCCTGATCTGGGGCGTGGCCTCGTGCACCACGGTCTGGTGCATTTTCCTGATGCCCAGCGCCAGGATAGTAGCCTTTTGGCGCTTCGGCCGGTCAATAGTACTCTTGACCTGAGTTATTTTGATCTTGCCCATGTCTCGCGGCGTTTAAATTATCCCTTGAACAATTTCTCCATCGTCATACTGCGCTGTTTGGCTACCTCCATCGGGCTGCGCAGTTTGGTGAGCGCATCGATGGTAGCTTTCACCACGTTGTGCGGGTTGGAAGACCCGGTAGATTTTGCCAGCACGTTGTGAATACCCACCATCTCCAGCACGGCGCGCATAGCGCCCCCGGCAATTACGCCGGTACCGTCGGAAGCGGGTTTGAGAAGCACCTTGCCCGCGCCGTACTTGCCCTTCTGCTCATGCGGAATGGTACCTTTGTAAATGGGGACTTTGACTAAGTTCTTCTTCGCATCGTCCACCGCTTTGGCAATAGCTTCCGACACGTCGCGAGCTTTCCCCAAGCCCTGGCCTACGGCGCCTTTTTCATCGCCTACCACCACAATGGCAGCGAAGCTGAATGTGCGGCCGCCTTTGGTCACTTTGGCTACGCGGTTGAGCGCCACCAGTTTTTCTTTGAGCCCGGATTCCGCCGGTTTTACTTTATTGCTGCTTCTCTTATCCATGCTGAAATGCAATTGAAAACATTCTTAAATTAGATGGCCAGGCCGCCCTCGCGCGCGCCTTCCGCCAAAGCCTTCACCCGGCCGTGATACAAATAGCCTCCCCTGTCGAAGACAGCTGTAGTGATGTCCTTGGCCAAGACCCGCTCGGCGAGCAACTTGCCCACCGACTTGGATTGCTCCACTTTGGTCTGATTCTTGGGCACCACGGCTTCCAGGGAGGATGCTGAAGCTAAGGTATGACCGGCCACATCATCTATAGCCTGGCAATAAATAGACTTATTGCTGCGATATACGGCTACCCTGGGCCGGTCAGCGGTTCCACGCACCTTTTTGCGGATGCGGTAGTGAATTTTTTTGCGCTTGAGCTCGTTCATTGTTGCACTTGTTTTCGGTCTTAGTGTAAGGCCTGTTACATCCAAACCCAAGACCCCATCAAACAGATTATTTCTTACCGGCGGTTTTCCCTGCCTTGCGGCGAATTTCCTCACCGAGGAAACGAACGCCTTTGCCTTTGTACGGTTCCGGTTTGCGGAAGGACCTGATCTTTGCCGCTACCTGGCCGATGAGTTGCTTGTCGTGGCTCTCAAGGCGCACGATCGGGTTTTTCCCCTTTTCCGTCTTGGTTTCCAATTTCACCTCCTCGGGGATATAGAACACCACAGGGTGGGAATAGCCCAGGGAAAGTTCAAGCATTTGCTTCATCGTATCATTAGAGGCGCGATAACCCACACCCACCAACTCGAGTTCCTTTACAAAGCCTTCCGACACGCCCACCACGAGGTTGTTGATCAGCGCGCGTGCAAGCCCGTGCGCTTCCCGGTGGCGTTTTTGTTCGGTGGGGCGCTTGACCTCAAGGGTACCGCCCTCGATCTCGATAATGAGATCGGAGTGCACCTGCTGGGAAAGCGTGCCTTTGGGGCCTTTCACCGTAACCAGGTTGCCCTTGCTTACCGTGACCTCAACCCCTTTGGGCAGCGAGATGGGCATTTTTCCTATACGAGACATGGTATCTTTGTTTTAACACCTTCAAAATTAGTACACATAACACAAAACCTCGCCGCCGATATGGCGCTCGCGGGCTTCTTTATCCGTCATCAAACCATGGGAAGTGGAAATGATGGCGATGCCGAGGCCGTTAATGACGCGTGGCAGTTCATCGGCAGAGCTGTATTTGCGCAGACCCGGCTTGCTCACACGGGTCAGTTGCCTGATGACCGGCTTGCGAGAAGCAGGGTCGTATTTCAGCGCAATTTTGATGACGCCCTGGCCGCCTTGGCCGACCTCGTCATCAAATTTGTACTTCAGGATGTAACCCTGGTTGTAGAGTATCTCGGTGATGCGTTTTTTGACGCCGGAAGCCGGGATCTCCACTATTTTGTGACCCGCCATTTGTGCATTGCGAATTCGGGTCAGATAATCTGCAATAGGATCCGTTAGAGCAGCCATTGGTAGATTTTTATACGGATTTGCCGGGAGCCGAAGCTCCGGAATTAACAATTTTGAATTACCAACTCGCTTTGGTTATACCTGGAATTTTACCATCCAAAGCCATTTCGCGAAACTTCACGCGGCAGATACCGAAGTAGCGCATGTAGCCCTTGGGCCGCCCGGTGAGGCCGCAGCGGTTGTGGAGCCGGATAGGATTGCTGTTGCGGGGCAGCTTGTCCAGCTCTTCCCACTTGCCCTCCTCCTTGAGCTGCTTGCGCAACGCTGCATACTTGGCCACCATTTTGGTGCGCTTGACTTCTCTTGCGATAACTGATTTCTTTGCCATTTGCCGGTATCAGTTTTTCTGGTTTTTAAAAGGCAGACCGAGCAGTTTGAGCAGCGCGAGCGCTTCCTGGTCGGTCTTGGCCGTTGTTACAAAGGTGATATCCATACCCATGATCTTGTTCACTTTGTCGAGGTCGATCTCGGGGAAGATAATGTGTTCGGTGATGCCCATGGAATAATTGCCGCGGCCATCGAAGCTCTTGTCGTTGATACCCCGGAAGTCGCGCACGCGCGGCAGAGCCACGGTCACAAGACGGTCGAGGAATTCGTACATGCGGTGATCGCGCAAGGTGACGCGGGCGCCGATGGGCATGCCTTCGCGCAGTTTAAAGTTGGACACCGAGCGCTTGGCCTTGGTCGACACGGCCTTCTGGCCTGCGATCATGGTGAGTTCGTCAGCGGCGTTGTCCACGAGCTTTTTGTCCTGCGTAGCTTCGCCAATACCCTGGTTGAGGCAAATCTTGACCAAGCGGGGCACTTCCATGATGGAGCCGTACTGGAATTGCTCCATGAGCGCGGGCACCACTTCCTCGCGGTATCTTTTCTTGAATCTAGGAATATAATTGCTCATCACTTGAAAATTTCGCCGGATTTTTTAGAATAGCGCACCAATTTACCATCCACTTCCATGCGGCCCACGCGGGTTGGTTCGCCGGTTTTGGGATCCACGAGCATCAGTTTGGACAAGTGGATCGGAGCAGGTTTTTCGATAATACCGCCCTGGCTGTTCTGCGTGGGCTTGGTATGCCGCTTGACGATATTGACCTGGTCCACAATGGCCCGGTTTTTATCGGGGAACACCTCGAGTACTTCGCGCACCTTGCTCCTGTCTTTATACGCTCCCGAGATGACCACTACGCGATCACCTTTTTTGATTTTGAGTTTGGGAGCGAAACGCTTTTGCTGATTTTTGGCAGCCATAATATTGAGATTAAAACATCTTCACAATAAGCCTCTGAAAACGCCGGGTATTAAAGTACCTCGGGCGCCAGAGAGACGATACGCATGTAATCGCGCTCGCGGAGTTCGCGGGCAACCGGACCGAAAATACGGGTGCCGCGCGGTTCACCCTGGGCATTGAGCAGCACCACGGCGTTGTCGTCGAAACGGATATAGGAGCCGTCTTTGCGGCGGATCTCCTTTTTGGTGCGCACCACAACTGCTTTGGATACGGTACCTTTTTTGATACCGCCCGGGCTGGCGTCCTTCACAGACACTACGATTTCATCCCCGATGGATGCGTAGCGCCGCTTCGAACCGCCCAGTACACGGATGCACAACACTTCTTTGGCGCCGCTGTTGTCGGCCACTCTAAGCCTGGATTCCTGCTGGATCATGACACAAAATATTATTTTGCCCTTTCAATAATTTCAACCAACCGCCAGCGCTTGAGCTTGCTCAAGGGGCGGGTTTCCATGATCTTGACCAAATCGCCGATGTTGCATTCGCCGTTTTCATCGTGGGCCAGGAACTTGTTGGACTTTTTCACGAATTTGCCGTAGATGGGGTGCTTAAGCCTTCGCTCTACAGACACGGCGATGGTCTTATCCATTTTATTGCTGGTGACCACACCGATTTTCGACTTTCTTAATTTTCTTTCCTCCATGGTATAGTGGTTTGCGATACCCTGCATTGATTAATTACCTTTACTTCTGCGTGCCCTTATTTTGGAGCGGCGCTGCAACCCGCCTTCATCTAAGGCTGCGATTTCGCGGCGGCGCACTTCGGTTTGAATCCGGGCGATGTCGCGACGCATTTCCCTGAGCACCAAAGGATTGTCCAATCCTTTGATCGCGTGGTCGAAACGCAGTTTTTGGTATTGGACTTCCAGTTGTTCCAACTCTCCAGCGAGGTCGGCATCGGTGAATTCCTGTAATTCCAAAAATTTATTACTTGCCATTTCAAAAATATTGAAAGATCACACAAAAGTTTTACTCCTGATAATCGGGACGCGTTACGGTTTTGGTCATGACCGGCAGCTTCTGGGCAGCCAGGCGCAAAGCCTCCGCAGCCACAGCATAGGGAACGCCGTCCACTTCAAACATGATGCGCCCGGGCTTGATCATGGCTACCCAGTGATCAAGCGAGCCCTTACCCTTACCCATACGCACTTCCTGCGGCTTGGCCGTAATGGGCCGGTCGGGGAATATGCGAATCCATACTTTTCCTTCCCGCTTCATGTAGCGGGTCATCGCAATACGGGCTGCTTCGATCTGCCGGTTGGTCAGGCGGCCGCTCGTCACGGCTTTGAGCCCCACTGAGCCGAAGGAGATGGAACTTCCGCGGTAATCAATGCCGTCATTCCGGCCCTTCTGCTGTTTGCGATATTTCGTTCTTTTTGGCTGTAACATGGCTTCTTTTGTTTACCCTTTGCGGCCCGTGCCTGTGCCCTTTAGGGAAAAGTGGCGCAAAGGTACGACAATATTGACAATAAATCCTAACGTCTTCTTTGATTTCTTCTTCCGCCTTCGCCGCCTTTATCCCGGCGATCGCCGCCACGTCCGCCGCCTTCCCGGCGCTCCCCGCGTCCGCCGCCTTCTCTACGGTCGCCGCGTTCCGGGCGGCCCATTCCGCCGCTGCGTTCTTTACCACCGGGCAGCGTTTCTTTTTTGGTCACGCCGATGTTCGGGCTGAGATCTCTTTTGCCGAAAACCTCGCCTTTGCAAATCCAGACCTTGATGCCAATCTTCCCATATACCGTTTGCGCTTCCCTGAGCGCGTAGTCAATGTCGGCGCGGAAAGTATGCAGCGGCGTGCGTCCGTCTTTGAATTCTTCGGTGCGCGACATTTCGGCGCCGTTCAGGCGGCCGGAAATGCGCACCTTGATACCCTCTGCGCCGGCCCGCATCGTAGATTGAATGGCGGTCTTGATGGCGCGACGGTAATTGATACGGGCTTCGAGTTGCTTGGCGACAGACTCGGAGACGATGGCGGCATCCAATTCCGGTTTGCGAATCTCCACGATGTTGATTTGGGAGTCCTTACCGGTGAGCTTTTTGAGCTCCTCGCGGATGCGATCCACTTCCTGTCCTCCTTTGCCGATGATGATACCGGGGCGGGAGGTGTGGATGGTAACCGTGATGCGCTTGAGGGTGCGCTCAATGATAATGCGCGCAATGCCGCCCTTGGCAATACGGGCATTGAGATAGGTGCGAATGCGCTCGTCTTCCACGACTTTTTGCCCGAAGTCTTTACCTCCGAACCAGTTGGAATCCCATCCCCGGATGATGCCGAGCCGATTGCCGATTGGATTTGTCTTCTGACCCATATTAGAGTATTAAAATCTTATTCGTTGTTGTCATTTGCTTCAGTTCCTGCTTCTGCCGGCTCGGAAAGTTCCCTTTCCAGGGCGAGGCGGTTCTCCACCACGATCGTGGCATGGCAGGTGCGCTTGCGAATGCGGTGTGCGCGGCCATGCGGAGCCGGGCGGAAACGCTTGAGAAAAGCCCCTTCGTCCACGAGAGCCGTCTTGACATACAGATCGTAGTCGTCGGCATTTTCCGTGTAGTCGAGTTTGTATTCCCAGTTGGCGATGGCAGAAACGAGCACTTTTTCCAACCAGAGAGCAGATTCGCGTTTGGTGAAGCGGAGAATATTCAGGGCATCATTTACATTTTTGCCGCGGATATTGTCCATTACCAAGCGCATCTTGCGAGCCGACATCGGGCAGCTTTTCAATTTGGATACTGCTTCCATGTTACTTCAATTTTCGAATATTAGAATGCAAACCTGCCGGGCGCGTAGGCCGGGCCGATGCATCAATGCTTATTTTTTACGATTGCCGGAGTGCCCTCTGAAGTTGCGGGTAGGAGCAAACTCGCCGAGTTTGTGGCCTACCATGTTCTCCGTGACGTAAACCGGCACAAAAGTTTTTCCATTATGCACAGCGATGGTCTCTCCTACCATATCGGGGATGATCATCGAGGCGCGCGACCAGGTTTTGATCACGGCTTTCTTGTTTGACTGTTTGGCCTTGACGACTTTGTCCAGCAACTTGTGGAACACGTACGGGCCTTTTTTTATTGATCTTGCCATAAGACGATCTGTGTTTATGCGGTCTGACCGTTACTTTTTAGTGGTCTTCCTTCTCGAAATAATCAATTGGGAAGAATGCTTCTTCTTATTGCGCGTTTTGAAACCTTTAGCAGGCATGCCGTTGCGGGAACGCGGGTGCCCGCCGGAAGCGCGGCCTTCGCCGCCGCCCATCGGGTGATCTACCGGGTTCATGGCTACGCCGCGAACGCGGGGCCGGCGGCCGAGCCAGCGGTTGCGGCCTGCCTTACCGCCCACTTCGAGGCTGTGGTCCGGGTTGGAGGCCACGCCGATAGTGGCCCTGCAGGTGAGCAGTATGCGGCGGAATTCACCTGAAGGAAGCCTGACGGAAGCGTATTTTCCCTCCCGGCCGGTGAGTACAGCGTAGGTGCCTGCGCTGCGCGCCAAAGCTGCTCCTTTGCCCGGCTGCATCTCAATGGCATGGATCTCCGCGCCGAGGGGCACCTCGCTCAACAGCATGGCATTGCCCACAGTGGGCGGAACGCCTGCTCCGGATTGAACCGCAGCCCCTACCTTGAGGCCGTGCGGCGAGATGATGTAGCGCTTCTCCCCGTCTTCATACTGCAACAAGGCGATAAAAGCCGTGCGGTTGGGATCGTACTCGATAGACAACACCGTAGCAGGTACGCCGTCTTTGTTGCGTTTGAAATCAATGACGCGATAACGGCGCTTGTGGCCTCCGCCGCGCTGACGCATGGTGAGGTGTCCGCTGCTGTTGCGCCCGCCCGATTTCTTCAGGGGGGCGAGCAAACTCTTTTCCGGCTTGTCGGTAGTAAGCTCCGTAAAAGCATTGACGACCCGAAAGCGGGTGCCGGGAGTTATCGGATTATATTTTCTGACTGCCATTGCGCACAGTATTTTTATACAAGTTCATCGCCGGAATCCGGCGCATTAAATATTGCCAAACAAATCGATCTCTTCGCCGCGGGCCAAGGTGACGACGGCCTTCTTGTAAGCCGGCTTGCGTCCGCGAACCACACCGGTTTTGGTGTTGCGGTTTTTCACTTTACCGGGTATTACGGTAGTGTTGACCCCATCCACCGCCACGTTGTACATTTCCTCCACTGCCTTTTTGATCTCCAGCTTGTTCACCTTCCGGTTTACGATAAAAGTGTACTGGTTGAGCTTCCCGGAGAGCCTGTCGGCTTTCTCGGTAAGTATCGGTTTTATAAGCACTGTCTTTCCCATGATGCTATCATTTTGAGCGAGCCGCGAGGCATGCGCGATTAAGCCAATGATTGTTTGATCTTCTCCACAGCGCCTTCCGCCAATACCAGCGTTTGGGCTTTGAGGATTTCGTACGTATTGAGATCAGCGGCGCGCACAACGGCAGATTCCTGCAAGTTGCGGCTCGACAGGTGCAAATGCGGCTCGTAATCAGCAGTCACCACAAGCGTCTTTTGCCCCGAAAGCGAAAGCTTGGACAAGATTTCCTTGTACATTTTGGTCTTGGGCGAATCGAAAGAGAAATCTTCCACTACCAAAATGCGCCCTTGAGCAGCTTTATTCGACAAGGCTGACTTGCGGGCCAGGCGCTTCACTTTTTTGTTGAGCTTCTGGCTGTAATCGCGCGGCTTGGGGCCGAACACCCGGGCGCCGCCGTAATACAGCGGGTTGTTGATATCGCCTTTGCGAGAGCCGCCCGTGCCTTTCTGGCGATGCAGCTTCCGCGTGGAGCCGCTCATTTCGCTGCGCTCCTTGGCTTTGTGCGTACCTTGCCGCTGATTGGCCAAGTACTGCTTGACGGCCAGGTACACCACATGCTCGTTCGGTTCGATGCCGAAGATATCGTCGGGCAGTTCAACAGACCTGCCGGTTTGTTCGCCTTGTTTGTTGAGAACTTCAATTTTCATGGCCGATCATTTACTTTTTTTCGAGAATAACAAAAGAACCGTTGTGGCCGGGAATAGCGCCTTTGACAAGGATAAGGTTTTGCTCAGGGAAAATCTTGACAACGCTGAGGTTGCGGATCTTTACCCTTGAGCCGCCGTCGCGACCTGCCATGCGCATGCCCTTGAACACCTTGGACGGATAGGAAGCCGCCCCGATGGAGCCGGGAGCCCTCAAGCGGTTGTGCTGACCGTGCGTTGCGCCGCCGACACCGCTGAAGCCGTGCCGCTTCACTACGCCCTGGAAGCCCTTGCCCTTGGTAGTGCCCACTGCGCTGACCTTGTCGCCCTCGCGGAACACTTCGTCAACCTTGACCAATTCGCCGAGGGACTTGGCCACCGCGTTGAAGTCGCGGAATTCCACTACTTTTCGCTTGGGACCGGTGCCGGCCTGGTCGAAGTGCCCTTGCATCGGCTTGGGCGTATTCTTCAGCTTGGCTTCACCAAAGCCCAATTGAACGGCATAATAGCCGTCGGTGTCTTGTGTTTTGACCTGAGTAACCACGCAGGGCCCCGCTTCGATCACCGTGCAGGCAACGTTGCGGCCCGCGCTGTCATACACGCTGGTCATTCCGACTTTTTTTCCGATAATTCCGTTCATCGGTTGATTGTTTTAATATGCTTGGCGCCTTTGTCCAGCAACGCATATGATAACATAATGAACTCTGTTGTGCAAATGCACCGGCGGAACGGCAAATGCCGGCCCGTCAAGAGATACCACGATGTCTGCGCTGCCTCGAAAGGCGGTTGTCAGCAACGAAAAGTTAAAAGATCACGTCAACTTCACCTGGATGTCCACACCGCTGGGAAGTTCCAACTTCGATAATGCGTCCACTGTCTTTTGGGTGGGCGTGTAAATTTCGATAAGACGTTTGTGCGTACGCAACTGGAACTGCTCCCGAGATTTTTTGTTGACGTGCGGAGAACGGAGCACTGTGAACACTTGTTTCTCGGTGGGCAGCGGAATCGGGCCAGTCACGACAGCGCCGCTATTGCGAACCGTCTTGACGATCTTCTCCGTTGACTTGTCAACCAGGTTGTGGTCGTAAGAACGAAGTTTGATTCTGATCTTTTGATTCATGCCTAAATACTGTTTTAAAAAGAAGCGCTCCGGGCCTTACGCCCGAAGCGCGTGATTTTTTTACACTTTTGCTACACCCTTGGCTTTTTCGATCACTTCTTTGGCAACGCCTGCAGGCGCCTCGGCGTAGTGCGAAAACTCCATGGTGGAGCTGGCGCGGCCGGAGGTGATGGTGCGAAGCTGGGTTACGTAGCCGAACATTTCGGAAAGCGGCACTTCTGCCTGGATGACAATGGCGCCGCCGATGCGGGGCTCCTGCCCCTTGGGCAGACCGCGGCGACGGTTGAGGTCGCCGATCACAGGACCGACATACTCTTCAGGAGTGACCACTTCGAGTTTCATGATCGGCTCCATGAGCACCGGGCGCGCTTTGACGGCGGCAGCGCGGAAGCCTTCCTTGGCGCAAAGCTCGAAAGCGATGGGCTTGGAGTCCACTGCGTGCATGGAACCGTCGAACACGCGTACTTTCATACTATCAATGGAGTAGCCGGCGAGAATGCCGTTGTCCATCATGGCCTTGAAGCCGTCTTGAATGGGCTTCATGTAGTTCTTGTCGATGGAGCCGCCTACAATACCCCAGACGAACTGGAGCTTGGTCTTGCCGCTCTTGAAATCCTCGCTTTCCAGGAATTCCGGATCGGCGGGGCCGAGTTCGAATTCCATATCGGCGAAGAGACCTGCGCCACCGGTTTGCTTTTTGAGGCGTTCGCGATGGGACACGGAAGCGGTAAGGGCTTCTTTGTAATTCACCTGTGGCGCGCCCTGGTTGCATTCGACCTTGAATTCGCGGCGGAGGCGATCCACGATGATCTCGAGGTGCAACTCGCCCATACCGCTGATGACGGTCTGGTTGGTATCTTCGTCGTACTTCACGCGGAAGGTCGGATCTTCCTCGGCGAGTTTGGCCAGGGCCATGCCGAGTTTGTCCAATTCTTTTTGCGATTTGGGCTCCACTGCGATAGCGATCACCGGTTCGGGGAAAACCATGCTTTCCAACACGATGGGTTTGTCCAGATCACAGAGGGTATCGCCGGTGCGAATGTCTTTGAAACCTACCGCTGCGGCGATGTCGCCGGCTTCAACGCGGTCGATGGCGTTTTGCTTGTTGGCGTGCATCTGGTAGAGACGCGAGATGCGCTCTTTGGAGTCTGAGCGGGAGTTATAAACATAGGAGCCTGCGTCCAAAGCGCCGGAATATACGCGCATGAAAGCTAAGCGGCCCACATAAGGGTCGGTGGCAATTTTGAAGGCGAGGGCAGCGAACGGTTCAGAAACTGAAGGCCTGCGAACCTCTTCCTTATCCGTTTTCGGGTTGATGCCTGTGATAGCCTCCACGTCGGTAGGTGAAGGCAGGAAAGCGCAAACAGCATCCAAAACAGCCTGTACGCCTTTGTTTTTGAAAGAACTGCCGCACATCATGGGCACGAACTTCATATCCATGACGGCCGCGCGAATAGCAGCGCGCATTTCATCGGCAGAGATGGATTCGGGATCGTCGAAGAACTTCTCCATGAGCGCTTCGTCGTAAGAGGCGATTTCCTCCACGAGCTTTTTGCGCCATTCGGTCACCGTATCTATGAGGTCTTCGGGAATGGGAATAACTTCATAGGTCATACCGGCATCATGCTCGTTCCAGATGATGGCCTGGTTGGTGATGAGGTCCACTACGCCGCGGAATTTCTCCTCGGAGCCGATGGGCACCTGGAGCGGGATGGCGTTGGAGCCGAGTTTTATGCGCACGTCATTGACCACGCTGAAGAAGTCGGCGCCGGAGCGGTCCATTTTATTTACGAAGCCGATGCGGGGTACTTTGTAATTGTCGGCCAAACGCCAGTTGGTTTCCGATTGCGGCTCTACGCCGGAAACTGCGCAGAAGAGGAATACGAGCCCGTCGAGTACGCGGAGGGAGCGGTTCACTTCCACGGTGAAATCCACGTGGCCCGGCGTGTCTATTATATTAACGGTGTACTCCTGCTCTTTCCAGCGCCAGGAGGTTTTGGTAGCCGCCGAAGTAATGGTAATACCTCTCTCTTGCTCTTGCTCCATCCAGTCCATGGTAGCAGCGCCATCGTGTACCTCGCCTATCTTGTGGGTAAGACCGGTGTAGTACAGTACGCGCTCGGTGGTGGTAGTTTTACCAGCGTCGATGTGAGCGGCGATGCCAATGTTTCTCGTAAATTTAAGATCCTTACTCATGGCTGTTCGGAGATGATGATTTTCAGTTTTAGTATTCTGTTGCTTTTACACTTTGAAATGAGCAAATGCGCGGTTGGCTTCAGCCATTTTGTGCATATCTTCCTTGCGCTTGACAGCGGCGCCTTCGCCTTTGCTTGCTGCGATGATCTCGGCAGCGAGGCGGTCGGCCATGCCTTTGCCGCTGCGCTGACGGGCAAACTTGATGAGCCACTTCATACCGATAGACACTTTGCGCTTGGCGCGAATCTCGGTAGGAATCTGGAAAGTGGCGCCACCGATACGGCGGCTGCGCACTTCTACCTGCGGCATTACATTATTGAGGGCTTTCTTCCACACAGCGTGCACGTCTTCTGCGTTGGTGCGCTGTGCTACCAGGTCCATGGCATTATAAAAGAGTTCGAAGGAGGTACTTTTTTTACCTTCCCACATCAGGTTATTGACAAATTGAGTGACCATCGGATCTGAATAGCGGGGATCCGGTGCGATGATTCTTACTTTTGGTTTTCTTTTTCTCATGACAGCAAAACTTTGAAATGCCGGCTAATTATTTTTTAGGACGTTTGGTGCCATAGAGCGAACGGCTCTTCTTGCGGTTGTTCACTCCCTGCGTATCGAGCGCACCGCGCACGATGGTGTAGCGCACGCCGGGGAGGTCTTTCACCCTGCCGCCGGCAACGAGTACGATGGAGTGCTCCTGAAGGTTGTGGCCTTCTCCGGGGATATAGGCAATCACCTCGATCTGGTTGGTAAGGCGCACTTTGGCGACTTTGCGCAGAGCGGAGTTGGGCTTCTTGGGCGTGGTGGTATATACCTTGGTGCATACGCCGCGCTTTTGCGGACACGCATCCAAAGCACGGGATTTGCTCTTGAATACCACTTTCTCCCTGCCGTGACGCACTAATTGATTAATAGTAGGCATACGTCCTTGTTTCTATTCTGTTGAAAACGTTGATTTTCTTGGTTTTGCCCCCAAAAGAACATGCCTTTTCGAGAAGCGAGTGCAAAGGTACATACATTTGAGCCAAATAACCAAGTACCAAAATAATTTTTTTTACACAAAACGAGATTAAATATGGCCGCCCGATCGCCCGGGGCCGGCGCGGGCGGAAAAGACAAAAAAATATCTGATAACAATCGGCTCCAAAGTTTTGAACCCGCCTCCCGTTTCCCTATTTTTGTCCGAACAAAGTGTTGAAAAACGATGAACTACCAGTCAAATCCACAACTCGAACTCGCCTTCGATTACGTCCGTAATACGAACAGGAATATCTTCCTTACGGGCAAAGCGGGCACGGGAAAAACCACCTTCCTCAACCAACTCAGGCTGGAACCCATAAAACGCATGGCCGTAGTGGCGCCCACCGGCGTTGCGGCCATCAACGCCGGCGGTATGACAATCCACTCCTTTTTTCAGTTGCCTTTTGGCCTGTTCCTGCCCGAATACGCCAAAGACGCTTCCCGCCAACGCAAGTTCAACCGCGAAAAGATAAGGCTCATCCAAAGCCTCGACCTGCTCGTCATTGACGAGATCAGCATGGTGCGGGCCGATCTCCTGGACGCCATCGACGAGGTGCTGCGCCGCTATAAAGACCGCCTCAAACCCTTCGGCGGGGTACAACTCCTCATGATCGGCGATCTGCACCAACTGCCGCCCGTAGTCAAAGACGACGAGTGGGAACTGATGCGGCCGCACTACGATACGCCTTACTTCTTCAGCAGCAAGGCGCTGCAACTCACCAGCCCCGTGGCAATCGAACTCAAGCACATCTACCGCCAAAGCGACGATACCTTCATCGCCCTGCTCAACAAAGTGCGCAACAATCAGCTCGACGCCGGGGTACTCGACGCGCTCAACAGCCGCTACCGGCCGGATTTTGAACCGCCCGCCGAAGAAGGTTACATCATCCTCAGCTCCCACAATGCATCCGCCCAGGCCATCAACACGGAAAAATTGGCCGCCATACCCGGGAAAACTTTTCATTTCAAAGCCGAAATCTCCGGCGACTTCCCCGAACACGCCTACCCCACCGACGAGACGCTCGAACTCAAAACCGGCGCCCAGGTCATGTTCCTGAAAAACGACCCCGCCCGCGAAAAGCGATATTACAACGGAAAGATCGGGCAGATCACCAAGATCAAAGAAGACGAAATACAGGTGAGATGCCCCGGCGATAATGATGACATTGTCGTAAGCCGGGCGGAATGGACCAACGTGAAGTACAGCCTCAACGAAAAGACCAAAGAGGTGGTGGAAGATGAGATCGGCAGCTTCAACCAGTTTCCCCTCAAATTGGCATGGGCCATCACCATACACAAAAGCCAGGGGCTCACATTCGAACGGGCCATCATTGACGCCCAGGCCGCCTTTGCCCACGGGCAGGTGTACGTGGCCCTGAGCCGCTGTAAAAGCTTCGAGGGGATCGTGCTGCGCTCCCGCATAGGCCATTCCAGCGTCAAGACCGACTCGACGGTGCGCAATTTCACGGAAGAGGCGGGAAAAAACCCGCCCGGGGAAGCTCACTTGCAGCAATCCAAGCGCGAGTACCAGCAATCGCTCATCCTGGAATTATTCGACTTCGGCCAACTCAAGCGCCTCTTTGATCAAATGAACCGGGTGTTCCTCTCCCACGAGAACAGCCTCCATGCCGACGGATTTCAGCAATTCAAGAACTTGTATGTGCAGGCGGAGGCCAATGTATTTACAATAGGAAGCAAGTTCAAACCGCAACTGCTGAGCTATTTCGCAGAAAACGGACTCCCGGAAGAAACCGAGGCGCTCCAGGAGCGGTTACAGAAAGCCTGCGCCTGGTTTACAGACAAAATCGGCGTGGAATTGCTGCCGGCATGCAAAAGCCTGCCTTTACTCACCGACAACAAAACGGTAAAAAAAGCGGCGATGGAAGCACTGGAAGCCCTTCAGCGGGAGCTTTTTGTAAAAAACGCTTGTATGGCAAAGGTCCGGGCCGGCTTCTCCGCCCAGGCTTACCTGCGGGCTAAAGCCGACGCGGAAATGGACTTCAAGGCCGAAACAACGGGCTCGCCCATGGCCAAAGGGTTTGCAGATGCGCCCAAAAGCGCAGCGCACCCGGAACTTTATTCCCGCCTGAAAAAGTGGCGCGACGATACCGCCGAAACGAACGATATGATCGTTTACGAAGTGCTCTCCACCAAATCCATCCTCGAGATCGTGGAGATGCTGCCTGCCAATCTCTCCGCACTGAAAAAGGTGAAAGGTATCGGCGATGGCAAAGCCAAACGCTATGGCGCCGAAATCCTGGACATCGTGCAAAAATATTGCGTGGAGAAAGGCCTGTCCGGCGCTCAACTCTCTTTGCCCGACCCGCCTCCGCCGGCGCCCAAGGTCAATACCAAAGAAGTGACGCTGGGGTTGTTCAAGTCCGGCAAAAGCATCCCGGAGATCGCACAGGAGCGGGGCTTTGCCGTCTCTACCATAGAAGGACACCTGGCCCACTATATAGGTACCGGGGAACTTAACATAGATGAAGCAATGGACTATGATCGCGTGATCACGCTTGCCAAATATTTTCATCAGAATCCTTCTGAAACAATGTCATCCGCCAAAACGCATTTCGGCGATGAATTCTCTTACGGCGAGATCAAAATGATGTTGGCATTTATGAAACTGCACGAAAACGAAGAATAATGAAGCCCAAAACATCCCGCACGCAGGGTAGCCGCTACTACCCCAAGCGCTACGACGCCGATCCGCAAGCACGCAACCGGATATGGGACGAAGGCCTTGTATGCCATGTCGGATTCGCATTGGATGGGCAGCCCTTCGTCATCCCTACCGCTTATTGCCGCGTGGAGAACACCCTGTACCTGCACGGCTCAGTGGGCAGTCATTTTTTCATGCGCATGGCAGAGGGCATCCCTGTTTGCATTACCGTGACCCTGTTGGACGGCCTGGTACTGGCCCGCTCTGTATTCCACCATTCCATGAACTACCGCTCGGTGGTGGCTTTCGGCAAAACCCGCCGGGTGGACGAGGAAGAAGAAAGATGGATGGCCGCAGAGCGCTTTACCGAGCACGTCGTCCCGGGCCGCTGGCGGGATGCGCGGCAACCCTCTCCCTCGGAAATGAAAAAGACCATGTTCATCGCTGTGGAAATAGAGGAGGCTTCGGTCAAATTCCGCGCTCACGGCGTAGCAGACGATCCTGAAGACCTGGAACTGGAAGTTTGGGCCGGCGTCATACCGTTGCAACTGACACCGCAGGCGCCGGTACCGGATGAGCAGGGGAAACGGGGAATTCCCGTGCCGGAGTATATTAAAGGTTACAAGCGGTAGGCCCGCTTCAACCTCTACACCTCAATCTCCGAACCCACCACCGAGCCGAAATAATCCCTGTTCAGCCTGGCAATGTTGGTCACGGAGATTTCCTTGGGGCACTCCGCTTCGCATGCCGTCACGTTGGAGCAGTTGCCGAAGCCTTCCATATCCATTTGTTTCACCATGGACTGTACGCGGCGCTTAGCTTCCACCTTGCCCTGCGGGAGCAGGTTGAGGTGCGCGGCTTTTGCCGATACAAAAAGCATGGCAGAAGCGTTGGGGCATGCCGCCACGCATGCGCCGCAGCCGATGCAGGCTGCCGCGCTGAAAGAGGCTTCAGCGGTTTCCCTGGGCACGGGAATGGCATTGGCATCCTGCGCTTGTCCGGCATTGACGGATATGAAGCCCCCCGACTGGATGATGCGGTCGAACGCGGAGCGATCCACTACCAGATCGCGCAGCACAGGGAAAGAGCGCGCGCGGAACGGCTCTACCACGATGGTGTCGCCATCGTTGAAGTGACGCATGTGCAATTGGCAGGTGGTGGTGCCCTGCATGGGGCCGTGCGGCCGGCCATTGATGACCATACTGCAAGTACCGCAGATGCCTTCCCGGCAGTCGTGCTCAAAAGCCACGGGGTCTTGCTTCTTGTGGATCAGTTCTTCGTTGAGCACGTCGAACATCTCAAGAAATGACATGTGCTCGGTCACATTGCCGAGGGTATATGTTTCAAAGCGGCCTTTATCGTTGGCGCCTTTTTGTCTCCAGACTTTGAGTGTGATCTTCATGATCCAATTTTTATTTTAGATTGATTGCACTTAATCAGCAAATCAGCACACCCTCCTTCGCACGCCTGCGGCGCGCTACGGCGGGTGCAATCAGCACATCAGCAAATTAGCAAATCAGCACACCCTCCTTCGCACGCCTGCGGCGCGCTACGGCGGGTGCAATCAGCAAATTATTTATAGCTTCTCGACGTCGGTTTCACTACTTCAAATGCGAGGTCTTCGCGGCGCATCACAGGTTCCTGCCCCATGCCGTTGTATTCCCATGCGGCTACGTAAGCGTATGCTTCGTCGTTGCGCAGGGCTTCTCCTTCTTCCGTCTGGTATTCCGTTCGGAAGTGCCCGCCGCAGGATTCGTTGCGGTTGAGGGCATCCACGATCATCAGCTCGCCCAATTCCATGAAGTCGGCAACGCGCAGTACCTTTTCAAGTTCGGGGTTGTATTCGTCCATGGTACCGGGCACGAACACGTCGCTCTGGAATTCGGCGTACAGGTCCTGCACCATTTTGCGGGCCTTGGTCAGGCCCTCCGCGTTGCGCGCCATGCCGCAGAATTCCCACATGATGCGGCCGAGGCGGCGGTGGAAGCTCTCCACCGATTGCTTGCCGTTCACGGAGAGAAAGCCCAGCAGGCGAGCGCGGGTATCGCTTTCGGCGGCGCCGAATTCAGGCAGATTGGTGTCTATCGGCGGCGTTTTGATCTCGTTGGCGAGAAAATTGCCGATGGTGTAGGGCAAAACGAAGTACCCGTCAGCCAAGCCCTGCATGAGCGCCGAGGCGCCGAGGCGGTTGGCGCCGTGATCGCTGAAGTTGCACTCGCCGGTAGCGAAGAGGCCGGGTATATTGGTTTCGAGGTTGTAATCCACCCAAAGGCCGCCCATGGTGTAGTGTACTGCCGGATAAATCTTCATCGGCATTTTCTTGGCATTCTCGCCGGTGATCTTCTCGTACATGGAGAAGAGGTTGTCGTACTTTTCGTCTATGACCTTTTCACCTAAGGCAGTGATGGTAGCCTTATCCGGGTTTTGTATGCCCATAGAACTTGCGCGGGAGCGCCCGTAGCGCTCAATGGCGGCGGCAAAGTCCATGAATACGGCCAGTCCGGTGGGCGCAACGCCGTGCCCTGCGTCGCACATAGATTTGGAGGCGCGGGAGGCCACGTCGCGCGGCACGAGGTTGCCGAAAGCAGGGTACTTGCGCTCCAGGAAGTAGTCGCGTTCGGCCTCGGGGATGTCGTTACCGGTTTTGCGGCCTTCGCGGATGGCCTGTGCGTCTTCCTTGTTTTTGGGCACCCACACCCGCCCGTCGTTGCGCAAACTCTCCGACATGAGGGTGAGTTTGGACTGATAATCGCCGGAGACGGGAATACAAGTAGGGTGAATTTGCGTAAAACAGGGATTGGCCATTAACGCGCCACGACGCACCGTGCGCCATGCAGCGGTCACGTTGCACATCATAGCATTGGTGGAGAGGTAAAACACATTGCCATATCCGCCGGTGGCCAGCACTACGGCGTGTGCGCCGAAGCGCTCGAGCTTGCCAGTGACTAAGTTGCGGGCGATGATGCCGCGGGCTTTGCCGTCCACCATGACGAGGTCGAGCATTTCGTGGCGGTTGTACATTTGCACCTTGCCGAGGCTGATCTGGCGGGAAAGCGACTGGTAAGCGCCGATGAGGAGTTGCTGCCCGGTCTGGCCTTTGGCGTAAAACGTGCGCTGCACCTGGGTACCGCCGAAGGAGCGCGTATCGAGAAGGCCGCCGTACTCGCGGGCAAAGGGTACACCCTGGGCGACACACTGGTCGATGATATTGACGGAAACCTCGGCCAGGCGATGCACATTGGCTTCGCGGGCGCGGTAGTCGCCGCCCTTGATGGTATCGTAAAAGAGGCGATAGACGCTGTCGCCGTCGTTGCGGTAGTTTTTGGCAGCGTTGATGCCGCCCTGAGCGGCGATGCTGTGCGCACGGCGAGGGCTGTCGTGGAAAGTAAAACACTTCACGTTGTAGCCCAATTCACCGAGAGTGGCGGCAGCCGATGCGCCGGCGAGGCCGGTTCCTACGACGATGACTTCCAGGCGGAGTTTATTGTGCGGAGCTACCAGCGGAACTGTGGACTTATATTTCGTCCATTTTTCACCGAGTGCGCCGGCAGGTATTTTTCCATCGAGCTTCATGATTATGCCGGATTTTTATGCGTTCAAAGATTGGAGATACATCGCCACCGGGATGATGGCAAAGCCGATCGGTACGACAATGGAGTAAACTTTCCCGAGGAAGTGGATGGCCGGGGAGTACTTTTTATGGTTAAGCCCCAAAGTCTGGAAAGCGCTCTGGAAACCGTGCCACAAGTGGAAGGCGACCGCCGCCATGGAAATCACGTAAAAAGCTACGAATATGGGGTTTTCATACGTCTTGGCCACGATGTAGTACAAGTCTTTCACCTCTTCGCCTCCGTAAATTGCCATGGGCAAGTTGCCCAATTTCATTTGCAACCAGAACTGGTAGAGGTGCAGTACAAGGAATATGAAAATTATGGTTCCCAACCGGCCCATATTGGCCGCGGTGCGGGCGCTGGTGTTCACAGCGCGGAGGTCTTTGACTGCATAGCCGACAGGACCGCGCGCCGCCGCATTTTGACGCCACAAAACCCAGCCCTGCACGGCATGAATGAGAATGAATGCATACAAGCCGTAGGAAACGATCTTGATGGGCGTAAAGGTGGTCATGAATTTGGCGTACTGGTTGAAAGCCATGCCCGGCGAATCCGCAGGATCGTCAACCATAAAAGACAACAACTGCAAGTTGCCGATCAGGTGTACCACAAGGAACATGATCAAAAACAACCCTGTAAGGCTCATAATGAGCTTTTTCCCGAGTGAGGAGGTCAGGAAATTTGTTACCCAACTCATATTTCAGTTTGCTTTTATCGTTTTGTTTCGCGTCGCAAGCCCGGAAAAACCGGAACCGGATTTAGCGCGCAAAACTATGGTATAAAGCGGACTTGCCCAACCGATGTTCTGGGGAGAGAGGTATTATATTTTATTTAGAATCATTCTAAAAAGCACAGGTCTGTTTTCCCCGGGTCTGCTTCTGCCACTGCTTCCTCCTGTGCAAGATATTTTGCCCATCGCACGACATTGCCTGCATAATACTTTGGCAAATCAAGGCTAAGCGATAGCTTTGGCGATCAATTACACTTCAACCTTCTCACGCCTATGCAAATCAAACTTACCGCTGCCGCGCTGCTGTTCGCCCTTGGTCTGAACGTGCAGGCCCAGCAAATCGCCAACCTGAAAACGCCGATCAGTGCAGTGCAATTAGTGGAAATGCCCGCTTTGGACAACGAGGCCCTGCTCCAGGCCGAGCTGGCCGCGCGCGCTCCCGGCCGGGCGCCCCGCTTTGCCGAAAGCCTTACCGTTGACATCTCCCCTGAAACGCACGGCAAATGGGAGGAAACGCCCGCCGGCTATGCCATTTGGCGCCTGCGCATCCGGTCTGCCGGCGCGCTTTCGCTCAATTTCGGATTCGACAGCTACCACATGCCCGAAGGAGGCAGGCTATTCCTCTTCACTCCCGACCAGGAGCGGATACTCGGTCCTTTTACTCCTGCCGACAACCAGGAGTACGCCCAGCTCTGGACGCCCATTGTGGAAGGAGACGAGATCGTCATAGAGGTGCAGGTACCTGTAGCGAAACGGTCTGAGCTTCTCTTGCATCTCCATTCGGTCAACCACGACTATCTCGGCTTTTCCCAGTTGCTCTCCGGTTCCTGCAATCTCGACGTAGTGTGCGGCGCAGCCGATGGCTGGGGCATAGTTGACAACTACCGCGACATCATTCAATCGGTAGCCGTTTACGGACTGGGAGGCTCGACCTTCTGTACCGGCTTTTTGGTGAACACCACCCGCAGCGACTGCGCGCCTTACTTCATGACTGCCGATCACTGCGGCGTAAGGGCGAATAACGCAGCTTCCTTGGTGGTGTACTGGAATTTTCAAAACAGCGTATGCCGCCAACCCGGAAGCCCGGCAAGCGGCCAACAAGGGGATGGCGCCCTGGACCTGTTCAATACCGGTTCTTCCCTTCGCGCCCGGTTCAGTCCTGCCGATATGACACTGGTTGAGCTGAGCAACCCTGTGCCTGAAGCCGCCGATGCTTTCTACGCGGGATGGAATCTCTCGGACCAAACCCCGCAGGATACTGTCATTTGCGTGCATCACCCCAGCACCGACGAAAAACGCATCAGTTTCGAGTTTGACCCCACTTATCCCGGCAACTGGGGCAGCGGAAGCCAGAACATTCCCACCGGCAATCACATCATCGTACCCGATTGGGACATAGGCACCACTGAAGGCGGATCATCCGGCGCTCCCTTGTTCAACCGCAAAAAACAGGTAGTAGGCCAGTTGCACGGCGGCTCGGCTGCCTGTAGCAACAACCTCTATGATTCCTACGGCTGGATATTTTTCTCCTGGACCGGCGGCGGCACCCCTGCCACGAGCCTTCGGCCCTGGCTCGATCCCGACAATACAGGCGTCGCAGAACTCGACGGGCGATGGGCAAGACTTTGCAGCTATTCGATAGAACCGTTGATCGCCAACCAGTCTGTATGTGCGCCGGACTCTGCACAATATTCAGTTGTCGTCAGCGAAAACTTTGAAGACACGGTGCTCCTTTCCCTTTCCAATTTGCCCGCCGGTGCGGAAGTTTCCTTTTCCTTCAATCCGGTCGTACCCGGGGACACGGTGCTCATTACCATTTTCAATACGGCGGATATTCTTCCAGGCACGTACTCGATGACCCTGAGCGGCACCGACGGCGAAAATTCCGCCGGCTCGTTCCTTTCGATTTTGGTAAACTCCGGCCTGCCGGCATCCCCGGATTTGCTCACGCCGGCAGATGGAAACGCCGGGGAGCCGATTGCGCCCAACTTTTCCTGGGCCGCCCAACAACCCGGCACCCGCTATGCCTTCCAATTAGCTACCGACCCGGACTTCAACAATATAGTGGGCGCGGTAGCCGACCTGAATGCCAACAGCATCATCAACCAGGTTTTGACACCCAATACAACGTATTACTGGAGAGTGCGCGGCACCAACGTATGCGGCGAAGGGCCATGGTCGGAAGTGCGCTCCTTAACCACTGCCGTTACGATTTGCGCTTCCAAACCTGCAACAGACCTGCCCCGCATTATTCCCAGCGAGGGAACGCCGCAGATCACCTCCTCTGTTTCGGTAGCGGCGCCGGGCGTGATAGCAGGGGTAAAGATCACAGGCTTGGACGTACGGCACACCTGGGTGGGCGATCTGCGCGCCACCCTCATCTCACCGGCAGGAACTGCCGTGGTGTTGTTTGACCGCATTGGGGTACCCGGCACTCAATTCGGGTGCAGCGGCGATAACCTGCTGCTCTCGTTCGACGATCTGGCTTTGAATACGGCCCTGCAATTGGAAAATACTTGCAGCACCCCTCCGCCCGCCGCTTCCGGCACTTTTCAACCCATGGACCCGCTGTCGGCGCTTATCGGTCAGCCGGCATCCGGGGAATGGACGCTGAGGGTAAATGATTTCGTCAACCAGGACGGCGGCTCCATACAGGCATGGACGCTGGAAATTTGCACCTCCCTTCCGAATGAAGCCGACATTTTTCCGGCCCAAACCGATTTTGCCATTTGCGCGGCGGATACCGCCGTCTTCGAATTCGGCGTGGGAACCGCATTCGATACCGGCGGGGTTGATCTGGCCATCACCGGACTTCCGCAGGGGGTAGCTTATGAATTATCGCTGAACCCGGCAATACCCGGCAGCATAATCACGGCCAGGATATGGGGTTTCACCGGGGCCGGCAACTTCACGGCTTCAATAACCGCCGACGACGGCAATTCCACGGCCGCTTCCGACCTCAGTTTTTCTGTGAATACGCCCCCGGCGCAGGCGCCGCTGTTGACTCCCCTGCCGGACGCAATCCGCATGCCCCGCAGTCTCACCTTGACCTGGGGCGAAGTACCCGGCGCCACGGCATACCGGCTTTGGGTAGCTACCGATTCGCTGCTTACCAATTTAGTGGCCAATACCACGTTGAGCGGCACATCTTTTGCCTTGTCCGGCCTGGAATTTGCCACCCTCTACTTCTGGCGCGTGGATGTGCAGAACGAGTGCGGGTGGAGCGAAGCCGCCCCGCCTGCCCGATTCACGACGGTGGGCGATCTGAGCTTCGGTGCTTCTCCGGCTTCCATCTCTACATGCGTTACGGGAACTGCGGCCTATACGCTCAATCCCGGCGCGGGATATGTCGCCCCCTTGATGTTCAGCTTCAGCAGCAGCGGCACGGGAACTGTGCAACCGCAACTGACCTTCTCTACTGTAAACAACCAGCAAATTGCAACAGTAAGCAATCTCCTGTCCCTTTCCAGGGGTATGTATCAAATTGCGATAACGATAACGGATGCGGATTCCCAAACCGGGGAGATCACCGTGACGCTCGAGGTGGAAACCGCCCCGCCCTTCCCCACCCTCACGGCTCCGGCCAATAATGCAGTCATCATGAGCCAGACGCCGCTCATCAGTTGGAGTCCTTCTACCGGTGCGGACAATTACCGTTTGGAAATTGCCCGGGATGATAACTTCTCCGATATCGCGATCTCGACGCTGCTGAGCCAGGTATTTTACCCGGTGACGCAAGCCTTGGCTGCCGGGGAGTACTTCTGGCGCGTGACAGCATTAAATGAGTGCGGCAACGCCACTACCTCTCCGTTCCGGTTTACCGTGATGCCCAATTCCGTGTATGAAATTGCGGGGGTAAGGCTTCAAATCAACCCGAATCCGACCTCCGGGCCGGTGCATATCCAGATGCAAGGACCCGCCCCGGCAGATTGGATCGTTTCAGTTTATCACATCAACGGGGCGCTTTTGCAGCAGCAGGAAGTATCCCGTTCGGAGGCATCCACGAGCATAGACCTGTCGGCCCATCCGCCGGGCGTGTATGTGTTGCGCCTCCACATGGGTCAAAACCAGGTAGTTCAACGCATTATCCGTCAATAGAGTAAAAAAAAAGTATTGAACGGTTGGAGCGAGCGTTTTGAAAACCCGCCGAAAAGGCTTATCTTTACGGTACAAAAAATGCCCGTAATCAATTATGAAAAAATTGCTCGTTCCAACCGATTTTTCCGACAACGCTGCTCCCGCGCTGGAGTACGCCGTTGACATCGCCAACCGCTTCGGCAGTTTCATCACGGTTATTAACTCCTATCACATTGCTTCCACGGCCACTGTTATGATTTCCGTTGAATCCATGATGCGGGAAGAATCCGAGGCAGACATGGCCGTCTTGTTAGATAAAATGCGGCCGAAACTGCGCAACGGCGCCACCATAGAAGGAAAAGTAACGCGCGGGGATGCCGTGGGCAGTATATCCCGAACGGCTGCCGCCGGCGGCTATGACCTTATCATCATGGGCACGCAGGGCGCCACCGGCTTGAAAGAGGTATTTTCCGGCAGTACGGCCAATGGTGTGATCAAACACTCCGGGTTGCCGGTGCTGGCCATTCCGGCGGGTTTTTCCTTCAAGCCGTTCGAGACCATTATTTTTGCCGTGGATGAAAGCGGCCTCTCCTCGGCCGCGCCCATGTCCACTTTGCTCAGTCTCGCCAAAACTTACGGCGCCAAGGTGCGCGTATATCACAAAGACACGGGGGAAGATGACAAAGGCATTGACCCCACCATCGATATGTTCCTGGAAAGTGTGGAACATTCATTCCACTATGAATTAGAGGCCGAATCCTTCCACCAGAGCCTCGGCGCTTTTACAGAGGATTACAAGGCAGATCTGCTGTGTATGATCCGCCGCAAACGCAGTTTTTTGGAGCGGATATTCCACCAAAGCGCTACCACCCGCGAAGTGTTTCAAATCCGCGTTCCGATGCTGATCCTCCAGGATAATGAAGATTAGCCACCGCATGCGGCGATGAGTGCCACCCTTCACACGCAACTCATTAAGGAAGAAGCTTCGCGCCTGGGTTTTTCGTTTGTGGGCATTGCGCGGGCAGAGCGCATGGACGAAGAAGCGCGCCGCCTGGAAGCCTGGCTCCATCAGGGCATGCATGGCCGCATGGCATACATGGAAAACTATTTTGAACAGCGGGTAGATCCCCGGCGCCTCGTGGAAGGCGCCCGGTCAGTGATCAGCCTGGTGTACAACTACTATCCCTCCCGGACGCAAAGCGATCCTTTTGCGCCCAAAATCGCCCGGTACGCCTATGGCGAAGACTACCACTTCGTACTCAAGCGCAAGCTAAAGGAGTTGCTGCACTTTATCCGTGAGCGGATCGGGGAAGTCAACGGCAGGTGTTTCGTGGATTCAGCCCCTGTACTCGAACGCGACTGGGCCCGCCGGGCAGGCACGGGCTGGGTGGGGAAAAACACCCTGTTGATACATCCTAAAGCCGGCTCGTACTTTTTCATAGCCGAATTGATCCTCGACCTGGAACTGATCTTTGATCAGCCCATCAAAGACTACTGCGGCACCTGCACCCGCTGCATCGATTCCTGCCCTACCGAAGCCATATCGCCGCAGGGCTACATTGTGGACGGCAGCAAATGCATTTCCTACTTCACCATCGAATTGAAAGAAGCCATACCTGAGGAAGTGCGGGGCAAGTTTGAAAACTGGATGTTCGGCTGCGACATTTGCCAGGAAGTCTGCCCCTGGAACCGTTTTTCCACCCCGCATGCCGAACCGGCTTTTGAACCGCACCCCGATCTGCTGGAAATGAAAAAAGAAGATTGGATTGATATCACGGAGGAAACATTCCAAAAAGTATTCCGGCGCTCGGCCCTGAAGCGGTCGAAATTCAGCGGACTAAAGCGAAATATTGAATTTCTGCAAATGCGCTGACAGGCCTTTTTTGGAAAAAAAAGTAATTTTGGCCATGCATAAGCGTTTATGCACAGAACAAATACAAAAACTACTGATGCTAAAAAGAATACTTCCGGTGCTTGCAATCCTTGCAATGCCCGTCCTTCTTATGGCGCAGGAGCGCTACACCGTTCAGATCGGCAATTTTATGGAAACCCGCGCGGAAGATTTCAGCCAACTGCGCAGTATTGGATTTGTGTATGCCACACCGGTTGACGCCGGGGTCATGAGCATCATGCTGGGGGGATACGATTCCAAGGACGCCGCCGATCGCGCGGTAGCGCAGGTGCGCGCCAAGGGCTACCCCAGCGCCTATGCCCGGCAGATATTTCTCAGGGAAGGCATGAACGTGGCCGTCATCCAGATCGGCACGGAAAAATCAAATACAAAAATAAACTGGGAGCGATATGCCGCAGCCGGCGATTTGTACGGCATCATGGGCGCCGGGGATATCCGGGTAGTAACCGGGCCTTATGCCAGTATGGATGAAGCCCGCAAACGCCTGGACGGGATCCGGAAAGCCGGGTTCAGGGATGCTTTTGTCAGGGCGGTGAACAGCATGACCCTGCACCGGCTGGCTGAGTTTGAAACCGGCATCAAAAAACCGCTCATCCCGCTCAACATTCAAACCGAAGCATCCCAAGCGCAAGCCTCTATCCCGGTCATCCCGGCCGATTACGACGCGTCGGGCGCGCGCATTAAAAGCCCGGACCCCATAACAACCGGGCAGAACCAGCCGGCTCCTGCGATGCAGGCCCGGTCTGCAAGTTCCATAGCTTTGGTACAAATGCCTGTTATAAGAGGCAACATCAAACGCCGCTCCGTGCTCGACCTCCAACAGGCGCTAAAAGCAGAAGGGACTTATACCGGTGCTTTAGACGGCCTGTACGGCAACGGCACCGCTGCCGGGTACAATGCCTTTGCCGGCTCCAACCGCCAGATGTTGCGGTACGGGGCACTTTCCGAAAATGCAATGCAACCGGGCCTGTCGCCGGCTGCTGCGCAGTTCCAGCGGGCGCTCCACGCCATGCACAACGACCAGGCGGCGGTAGTGGAAGTGACCACAGCGGGCGGCCCCTTGGCCAAAGCCTACCAGGCCTATGTGCTTTTTACGAGCCGGGGCGCTTCCAACGAGATCAACCAGTTGATGAACGCGGCCATCAGGGAATCCTTCGAGGGCAAAGCCATGCGCAAAGCGCCTCCTTTCGATACCCGCTCCAGCTATGCCTACAACAACTTAGACCAATTGCTGCTCCACATTCACTACCTGCACAGCGCCCCCGGCAATGTAGTTACGGCGCCATGTTGGCTGGCCCAGCGCCACCCCGCCGAAATGGCCCGCGTGTACGAAACCTACGCCGGCTATGCCGACGGCGATTTCCCATTCAGGGGCTGCGATCAGCTCTCTACCTGGCCGGAAATCGCCATGCTTTCCGCCATGGCCCAGAATTTGGGCGTTAATACCTCTGAAAGCGCATCCGCCGCCGCCCTGAGGGCCAAGCTGTTCAGCGCTCCTCCGGCCCCGAAAAAGGACGAAGAAGTATCCCTCGAAAACTGGAACATCCGGGTGTGGAAAGGATTGGACGCCTGGGCGCAACGCGATCCGCTCAACCAGGACTTGATCAAAGCTTTCCGCGTGGCGTACTACCAGTCGCAGATACGGCTTGAGGATCACTTCATGGATAAAGGGTTCAACGCCGAGGCCGCCCGATCGCTTTCCCTCAGCACCCTGCAAACCATCACAGGCCATCACCTGCAACGCTTCCTCTGATGCCGCTACGCATTCTTTCCTACAACGTAAACGGCATACGCTCCGCCGCATCCAAAGGCTTGGTGGAGTGGCTGAGCGGCCGCAACGACGACATTCTCTGCTTCCAGGAAATGAAGGCTATGCCCGACCAATTCGATACTTCCGAACTGGAAGCCCTCGGCTACAAGCCCTTCTGGCACAGCGCCGAAAAAAAAGGGTACAGCGGCGTGGCCACCTTTACCAAAATACAACCCGACAAAGTAGTAGCCGGATGCGGCATGGAAAAATACGACCGCGAAGGCCGCATCCTGCGCACCGACTTCGGCGACTGGACCCTGCTCAACTGCTACTTCCCCTCCGGCACCACCGGCGACGAAAGGCAGGCGTTCAAAATGGAGTTCCTCGACGATTTCTTCCACTGGATACAGGAACTGCGCCGCGAAAGGCCCCGCCTCGTCATAGTGGGCGACTACAACATAGCGCACCACCCCATAGACATACACGACCCTGTGGGCAACAAAAAATCATCCGGCTTCCTGCCCGAGGAGCGCGAATGGATGAGCCGCTGGTTTGAAAGCGGCTTCACCGACGCTTTTCGCCAACTGCATCCGGATGCCGTTTCCTACAGTTGGTGGAGTTTCCGCGCCGGCTCCCGCGGCAAAAACAAGGGCTGGCGCATCGATTACCAATCGGTGAGCGACAACCTGCGCGCCGGCCTGCGCGCCGCCGCCCAACTGTCCGATGCCGTGCATTCCGATCATTGCCCGGTGTGGGTGGAGATAGAAGTTTAATTAAGCGCTTTTTAA
>CAZNYK010000033.1:0-34847 GCA_964577215.1 uncultured Saprospiraceae bacterium | reverse complement strand
AAAGGATAAAGGATAAAGGATAAAGGATAAAGGATAAAGGATAAAGGATAAAGGATAAAGTTGCGTCCCGATCCAATGGTTGGGACGGCGCCGGCCCAGATGCAGTAGGGGAAGTTGGGGGGGGGAAGTAAGAAGCGGGGCGGCGGTGAAATGATTACCGGGAAGTTGGCCATGCGAGAGCAGGTCAGCTTCCCGAAAGTTTTTGGCTTCCGGGGATTTCTTCTGGATTTACGCCGGTTGCAGAGCCGGTTCCGTTGGGGCAATTGCTCATATCAAACCCCTGAGTTGCTGCTACCGCGTACTTTGCGCCCGGTGATTTTTATGCGCCGCATGTGCGCCTTGCGCAGCGGTACTTTTTCCGAAGCGATCAGCAGGTTTTCGTTGTCTATAAAGTCTATTGCCTCGTATTGGGCGGGCAGAATGCATTTGCGCACTTTGATTTCTGTTTGCCTGCCTTGAAGAAACTGCGTCCCAGGGTATTCCTCCCACAGGAATATGGTGGTGCGTATTTTTGGGATGAAACCCAAAACGCGTTTGAAGAAATAGCTGATTAGCGCTACTTGCCTGCCGTCGGAGCGGATAGCGCCGCCCGTAGCCACTCGCTTGTGCAGGTAGGCGCTATCTATGAGACGGGCAGTATAATTCCCCGGGACAGCGGGCAAGGTGTAGTGCCGGGTGAGGTAATTACCCCGTTGGAGGCGATTTTTTGAGAAGAGGTGGAGCGTATCGTTCCACCAGAAAAAGGCTTCCATGTCAAAAGCTGTATTTTCCGGCGAGGGCGGGAACAGGATCTGATCGGGATAGCGAAACCTGATACTGTCAGTCGTGCCCGTAGCGGGATCAAAAATGTAAATGCGCAGGTCTTTGCGCGTATTGGCGTTATTTCCGAAATCACCGATGTAGAATCGTCCTGATGCGTCGGCGGTCAGGTCTTCCCAGTCTTTATTTGTAGAATGAGGTACCGGCACTTCAGCCAGGAGGCGCCCGGCGCCGTTGGTGAGGAATAGCAAGGGCTTGCCTCCGGAATCGTTGTGCCACCAAAGGCTGTCTGGAGAGGTGACGTGGAGCCCGGAGACTTCAGGGAGTGCGGCAGGCAACCGGGAGCGCTTTTTCTGGGCAAAGAGGTTAAAACAGGAAACGAAGAGCAGCAGGGCAAGGCTAAGACGAAGCATGGCAAAGAGCATTTTATTATTGGGCAAAGATAAACAGGATGTGTAAATAGCGATTTTCCGAATTCCTGTGGGGGAATTCCTTGCGAGGTTAGCGTTCTTGTGAATGCCGGAAGCCTTGATTTTTCCATTCATCACAAAAAAGACGCGCTTCGTCTGTACGATTGCGCGGTTAAAGATGTTATTAGATAGATTGCGTACCAAAATCTGCAAGTCATGTTGTACATCCTCGGATTTGCCGGCTCTATCCTCACCTTGCTGGCGTGGTTGTTTTTCAAATCGCGGCGCCTTCCGGTTCGGGGGCTTCCCGGCGGTTTCCTGCTTGCCATTGTTTCCTATCTCATAGGGCTTCTCCTGTCCGGATTGGGTATTGACGTGAAATTGGGCACATTTGCCCGGGACATGCTCGTGCTGTCTGTTTCAGGTATCGCAATGATGGCTATGCTGATGCGCAGAAAAACACTCGGCCCGGGACTGGTGGCTTTGATGCTGCTTTTGGTGTGGTTCTTTCAGTTTCAATTGAGGCCAACTGCGCAGCTCATGGGCGGGCGCATCAAATTGGATGGAGAAGGAGAATTGCTCATACAACTCACCGAGGGCAGGCAAATCTCCGAATTGAAGAGTTTAAAGGAGCAATACGGACTTGACATCAGGCCGGCTTTTGAGCCGGCAAGCCCCGGGATCACCAAATTGGACGATTTCTACGTGGTAAACGTTCCGAAAAAATACGAATCCCGCCTCGGGCACATCAAACGGGTTTTACATCGCTCCGGGATGATCGACTGGTTGGAGGAAAACGAGGTGATCACCGTGGCGCCTGTGCCGGCCCAAAATCCTTCTCCGATCCAACGGCGCTATGGGATTGACGACCCGGGCTTGAGCCAACTTTGGGGCTTTGACGTCATGCAGGTGGATCAACTCTACGATTTGTTGCGCAAAGGAGAGATCAAGCCAGTGAAAAAAGCTCTCATTGCCATTCTCGATACCGGCATTGACGGCGATCACGAAGATATCAAGGCCAATTACCGCTCACTCAACGCTTCCTACGACAATGACCCCATGAAGCACGGCACACACTGTGCGGGTATAGCGGCTTCCGTATCGAATAATGGCCTCGGCGTAGCCTCATTCTCCACAGATAATACCTTCTTCCAGGTTGCCAGTATCAAGGTGCTCAACGCCGGCGGTTCCGGCACCCAACAAGGTATTATCCGGGGCATGATAGAAGCAGCGGATGCCGGAGCGGATGTGATTTCCATGTCTCTGGGCGGGCGTACAGGTTCGATAAAGCAAACAGCCTATGAAAAGGCCGTGCGCTATGCAGCAAAAAAGGGTGCTATAGTGGTAGCTGCTGCCGGTAACTCCAACCGGAACGCCCGCGATTTTGCCCCGGTGAATACGCCGGGTGTCATCGGCGTGAGCGCAATTGATGCTGAACTCAATCGGGCAGTATTTTCCAATTTCGTGCAGGATATTCCCTGGGCAGTGGCTGCCCCCGGCGTGAACATTTATTCCACCATTCCCGGCAATCAATACGCTTCGTTTAATGGTACGTCAATGGCCACCCCCTATGTAGCCGGCTTGGTGGGGCTGATGAAGAGCATTCGTCCGCAACTCAGCGCAAAAGAAGCTTACACCCTTTTGAATAGCACAGGTAAAGACACTAAGAACACCCGCGAAACCGGCCGGCTGATACAGCCTGCAAGCGTGGTGCGGCAATTGGTAAAATGATTGGATAAGGGGAGTTATCTTTGTAGAAAATCCATCGGATGAATGACCTTGCCAACCGCCAAAACCTCCGTTTACAGATCGTCGCGGTTTGTATAGGCGTGGCGCTCATGGCCATCAAGTTTTTTGCCTGGTGGCTCACCAACTCCAATGCTATTCTCACCGATGCGCTGGAGAGCATTATCAACGTAGTGGCAGGTTTTTTTGCCATATACAGCCTGATGCTCACGGCTAAACCCAAAGATGCCAACCATCCCTACGGCCATGGCAAGATTGAGTTTTTGGCAGCAGGTTTTGAGGGAGGATTGATATTCCTGGCAGGTCTGATCATCTTTGGCAAGTCGGTTTACAATTTGGTTTTTCCGCAGCCCCTTCAGAAGTTGGATATAGGCTTGGTACTTACTGCCTTTTCGGGGGCGGTCAATTTTACGCTTGGCCGGTTTATGGTGATCCGGGGCGGGGCAACGCATTCCATGACCTTGCAGGCTGAAGGCAAGCACTTGCTTTCGGATGCCTACTCTTCTGCGGGCCTCCTTACAGGTATAGGATTGCTATTGCTCACGGGCGCCCAATGGCTGGACAGCGTGACGGCCATTGTTTTCGGCGGTATCATTCTCTACACGGGCTACAAGTTGCTGCGCGGCGCCATATCCGGTATCATGGACGAGGCCGACCTCGATATCATCGCCCCTTTGGTGGGGGTAATGGCAAAACACCGGCATTCTAATTGGATAGATATTCACAACCTCCGCGTGATACGATACGGCGCCGCCATTCATATTGATTGCCACCTCACTGTTCCCTGGTATTTCAACGTGGAGCAGGGCCACGCAGAAGTAAAAAGCCTTGAATCGCTCATTCAAGCTGAAAGCCCCGTGCCGGTAGAGTTGTTCATTCATGCAGACCCCTGCCGCCCGCCAGCGGCCTGCGGCATCTGCTCCAAATTGGATTGCGACCACAGGCAGGCGCCTTTTGAAAAGGAAATCCCCTGGAATTTGGAAAATCTATTGTATGTGAAGAATCACCAGGATTTGAAGTGATTCCTCATCTCCTCTTCCTTGTAGTCGTTTTTATGCCTAAAACGCCCAGTAGCCCACGAGAGAGCTCTGTGGCTAATGTGCGGCCAATCTGACGGGTAGTAGGGCTGTCAATTATTTTTTCAAAGGTACTCTTTTGAGAACGGCGTGATGTAGAGGAGGTGGTACGCGTGAGTTGGGCGCGTTCCTTTTCTCGTTGTTTTAAGAACTCTTCTTCCTGCTGTTCGCGCTGGATTTGCTCCATTTTTCGAGTTAGAATCTCATGTGCGCTGTTGGTGTCTATGATTTCGTTGTATTTATGGGCTATTTGCGAGCGGCGGATTATCGCGTCAATTTCCTGGTCGGTAAGTACGTCCATTCGGGACTGGGGCGCCCGTAAGAGCACATGTGCCAGGGGGGTGGGAATGCCCTTTTCGTTGAGCGCAGTGACGAATGCCTCCCCGATACCCAGTTCGGTGATTTGCTGAGCTACGTCATAAAACTCGGTAATAGGGTAATTTTCGGCAGCTAGCTTGATGGATTTGCGGTCTTTGGCCGTAAAAGCGCGCAGGGAGTGCTGGACTTTCAGACCCAACTGGGCCAGCACGTTCTCGGGGATATCCGCCGGGCTTTGCGTAACGAAAAACACGCCTACTCCTTTGGAGCGGATGAGCCGCACAATAGCCTCTATCTGGTTGAGCAGGGCTTTGGATGCTTCGTTGAAAACCAGGTGCGCTTCCTCGATTATGATGCAGAGTTTGGGTTGGTCCATATCGCCTTCTTCCGGGAAGGTGGAATAAATCTCTGCCAGCAATTGCAGCATAAAAGTGGAGAACAGTTTGGGGCGGTCCTGGATATCGGTAAGGCGGATAACTGAAACTATTCCCCTGCCTTTTTCATCGTAACGGCAAAGGTCGCCGGGGTCGAAGGAGCGCTCTCCAAAAAAGGTTTCGGCGCCCTGCTGTTCCAATTCCACCACTTTTCGCATGATGGCGCCCACTGTGGTAGAGGCAACCTGCCCGTATTGGTCCTCAATTTCAGCTTTGCCCTGGCCGGAAATGTACTGAAGTACTTTTTTGAAGTCGGCCAGGTCAACAAGCGGTAGCTTGTTGTCGTCGCAGTATTTGAATACCACGGCGATCACTCCGCCCTGGGTATCGTTGAGGCCGAGGATCTTGGTGAACAAAACCGGCCCGAATTCAGTGACGGTGGCGCGCAGGCGGGCGCCTTTTTCACCGGATAGGCTGAGGAATTCAACCGGGCTGGGAGAGGGCGAAAACGGTTCGCCAATTTTCCCGTGTCGTTCTTCAATTTTGGGATTGGATTCCCCTGGCGCTGCTATGCCGCTGAGGTCGCCCTTGATGTCCATTAGCAGCACAGGTGTTCCTTTGGCCGAAAGCTGCTCGGCGATAATTTGCAGGGTTTTTGTTTTACCCGACCCGGTAGCGCCGGCAATGAGCCCATGCCGGTTTAGCGTGCGAAGGGGTATCTTTACTTGCAGACCGGGAATAGCTTCGCCGTCAAGCATGGCGGCGCCGAGGATGATGGAATCGCCTTTGAAGGTGTGTCCCTGGGTAATGGTTTCAATGAATTTTTCTTTCTTGGCCATAGTTTATTGTTGTTTATGCCAGGCGTCAATGCGCTGTTGGAACTTCTGTTTGCTAAAGTGCCACAAATCTATGTTAAAACGGCCTTTCAGGCGCTCTTCTGCATCTTTTTCGATCAAATCAGGAAAAAAAACCAGCCCGGTTGCTTTTTCTACTTCTCTCACAGATACGGCATATTTTGTCAAAGGTTCAAAGCTTACCTCGTTGGGGATGATAAACCCGATGGCTTTGGGATTTGGGCTTTCCAGGTCGAGCAATACCTTATAGAATGCAGAAGGAACCGACACTTGGTTGGGGCCGATGACGTCTTTCGGGGGAAGGGAAAGCACCGGGCCGCTTACTACATAGAGTTTTTTGCATGATTTGGCCCAGGTGCGGGTGAGTTCTTCAAGCTCGCGCCAGATTCCGTTATTGAAATTGCGAGCCTGTGGGCTCATATTGCTCATGACAAATGTGGAGCGCATGGCCTCGGTATCCCAGGCCATATCGGCGGCCGGCGCCAAATGGCCCCGGTCGTAGCCGGAATTGCGGTAGTCGGCAGGTGTGGCAGAGCCTGTTTTTATCTTGTCGTCGGGGAGGAAATCGCCCTGCCTGTCCACCCAGGGCATATCCAATTGTTCTTTGGTGAGTACGTGGGCCACCCATTCAGCCTGTTCGTGTTCTTCGTCATAAGAGAGCCAGAAATACTTATGGTCAATTACCTGGCCGGTTGAGGAAAGCGGAAGGAAATCCGGTAACCGGGAGGCCGAATGCTCTGCCGGTTGTTCCGGTTGAACATCTTTGTTTCCCGAAAAAAAGTTGAACAGGAAAAACATCACGCTCAGGATGCCGGCAAAAAGTCCTACTTTAACAATGGTACCGGTTGCTGCGCCGGATTGGGAGTGGTTGGTTCTGAATTGGGCCATGTTTGATGTGCTAATTTGCTGATTTTACCCGCCGTACCACGCCACAGGCGTGGGAAGGAGGGTGTGCTGATGTGCTATGAGGAATGAATTGGGGGTAAATGCTCTATTATCCATTCTATTTCGTTCACCGGCCTGGACTTTCGCCGGGGCGTTTCGCATGCTGATCCCAACTATTCCGATATAAGTCGATGCCAGCTACTTGTCGGAAGATTGCACCTCTTCCACCCATGCTTTGGGCACTTCGAGTATGCTGACAATGTCTTCTACAGAAAAACCCTTGCGCAACATATTGCGAATACCGGTAAAGGCTCTTTGCTTATCACCTTGCTCGATGCCTTGCTCGATGCCTTGCTCGATGCCTTGCTCGATGCCCTCAAGGACGATTTTATCATAAGTACTCATAATGTGTGGTTTGTATGGTTCCGGTAATGATTGCACCAACATTTTGATTTCTTTAGCGTGCAGTTCGCTTGTTCTTGTCAGGTAAACAAACAAAACTTGCGTGAGGTTTCTGCCTTTCTCAGAAGAGAGATAGGTGTCTAAATGCATGAACAAATCTTCGAAGTTATTGCGGATGTACTCTTGCTCTCCATGGTGTTTGAAAGCAAGAAATACATTGGCAAGTGCTCCCAATTTCTCAGTTTTGAGTACGCTTTATCTCTACTATCTCCACTCTTCGCTCCCGCATGGCGCTGATGCTGTAAATGGAACCGCGCAGATCGTCCAAGGCATCGCTCACCTCTTGGGAGGCCGTAGCTTCGCCAAAGGAGCGCTCGCTGATCTTGAGCTGCCCGGATTGAAGGAAGGGCTTGAGGACACCCTGCTGCCAGGTGTCAAAGTGGTTTCGGACGCTGCTGACGCGCCTGGCGCCCAGCGACAGGTTGTAGTCGCTTTGCGCCCGCGGACTGGTAAACCCTTTTATAAAAATTTCCACTTCATCGCCGGCACTGAGCCTGGAAAGCAGGATATCGGAAAACAACAGTAAAAAGTCATGCCCTCTGCGGATCTCAATCTCGAAAAAGTTTTCCATTCGTTCTGCCGCATCCTCTTTGGCCTCGCCTTTCAACGGGCCGGCGTACTGCTTCAGGTACTCTCCTTTGTGGCGATAATACTCCTCGAAGGTGGCGCCATAAGAGCGGCGGGTAGTGGTGCGCCGGGTGCGTTTGTCCGGCTCGTCGTTGTCGAAGTACAGGGCGAGCGGGAGAAAGTCCTCGAGCGTTTCCGGCGCCTTTTCCACACCATTTTCCGGGGCGCCGGGATCGGGTGGGGGAGTGGAGGTGATGGCGGTGGAACCAGCTGTGTCCTCAGGCTTGGGCAGGGGGGGGAGTATGTGGAATTTGTATATGTCATTGCAGCAGGATTTATTGCCCGCGTCCAGGTAAAGCGATCCTGGTCGGTTGGAGGAAAAATAGCCGGACCGGCCATTGGGCAGTAGTGCCGGGTAGATGTCGTTGTAACTGCTGTTTATGGGCGCGCCGGCATGTTGAGGTTCCTTCCATGTTTGTTTTTTTGCAGCGCTGTAAATATCCAATCCGCCGAGGCTGTAGCGCCCGTTGGTGCTGAAGTATAGCGTTTGAGTCGGGGAGTGAAAAAAGGGCGTGATGTCGTCTCCGGCAGTGTTGATGCCGCGAAGTGGTTCCGGGGGGCCGAATTTACCGTTGTTCATGATCTCGCTTTGCCAGATATCCAGCCCGCCTGCGCCACCCGGCCGGTCAGAGACAAAAAACAGCATTTCTTTCTGAGAGATGGAGTCATAACCAACGGCAGGCTGGGTGGCGGTGAACCCCGGCAGATTGACCGGGTCGGGCAGGTACACATCGGCGCCGCGCAGGCGCCCGCGCCGGTCGGGGTCGCGATAATATAGCGCGCAGCGTATCTCTGAGGCATTGATATAATCGCAGCGGGTAAAATACAACCGGCGTGTAGTCTCGCTCAAAGCAAAATGAGCAGTATGGCGTTCCTCCACATTGAGGCCGTCGCGCAAGGGGCGGCCCGGGCCGGATCGCACGGAGCTGAGCACCTTGGCGATCATGCGCTGCGGCATATATTTGTCCTTCTTGTTGTCGAAGCGAAGGGAGGAGAAATACAGCGTATCACCAACGGGCATAGGGCCGAATTCGGTCCATCCGGTATTTACATTTTTACCCAGGCGTTCTATTTCCACCCGCTGCGGGTTGGAGATCACCTCTTTGGCCCACTCGCACTGGCGGATTTTTTCCTCGGCCTGCGCGCGGTGAACGGCGTCGGCCCGGCCGTATTGCTCTATGTAATCGGAGAAGCAGCGTTTAGCCTGGTCGTAGTGTCCCAGTGATTTTTCTACCATGCCAAGTTGGAAAAGCGCTAAGGGAAAAACCTTGGCCTCAGCATGTTCGGTCACTTTGAGATAGTAGGCGCGGGCTGCTTCGTAAGCGTGGAACCGCTGCGCGATGCCGGCGTACTTGAAGCTCAGACCTGCGTGGTCGGGTTTGATGGCCAGTGCGCGCCCATAGTGCTGGAGCGCGGCGTTTAAATCTTTGGCGGCAGCTGCTTTGTCACCTGCTTTTTCAAAAGCTTTGGCAGACTGTGCCCACAATGTGCTTCCGGAAACCGAAAGCAAACAACACCATACTACGCGGATCAAAAAATGGGACATGCCTTGAAGATTTCCGGCGCCTGCACCTTGTGAATGATGTATTGCAATGTGATTTCCGGGCCTCCGTTGCGCACGGTGGCTACCCGGAAGGGGGAGGTGTTGATGTCGTAACTAAGGCCGAAACGCCAGTTTTGTACAAACAACTCAAAGTGAGCGATAAGGGCGTCGTTTAGCCGGTAGGCAGCCCCAGCGCCGAGCGCGAGGGAACGGCCCGGTTCCTGCGCCAGAAAATAACGAACGCCGGTGCCGGAAACAAATTCCCGGTACGGCCCCTGGAACTGCGCTGCGGAGGCAAAAGTCCAGTCCACAGCGGGGGCTACCTGCAATGCGGCAATCAGGTATGTGCTTGCCAAAGGCGCCAGGCGCAGGCTGGAGTTACTGTAAAAATGTATCCCGGGCCGGTTGATGTGCCGGTATGCAGCGCCAACATGTACCGCGCTGCGGGATTCAGACGATTGGTATAGCCCGTTTATTCCTGCCGAAAAATCAAGATAGCTCGCCGCAGTTTGGATAAAACTTTCAAAATTGGGTAAGCCCGGATCAAAAATGTCCCCGTTGAATTGTTCGTCGAAGTAGAGTTGCTGAGGACTGAAGGCTCGCTGCCCGGCTTGCGCCTGAGCGCCGGCGGTGAGGAACAGGTTGTCGGAGAGTTTCTGCGTGTAGGACAGGTTAAGCCCTATTTGCATCCAGTTCAGCCCGGCATCTCCGGCTCGATCGTAATTGAACAACAGGCCGCCGCCGAACCTGCCGTTGCGCATGCCCGGCAGGGCGAATTTCTGGTCATAACTTGCCGAAAAGGTGAGATACGGTATAGGTACGGAGGCCCATTGGCTGCGGTATGCCCCCGCGAAACGCTGGTCGCCGGCAAAGACGCCGGTGAGCGCGGGGTTGAGGTTGAGTGGGTTGTGGTAAAATTGGGAGAAGTGGAGGTCTTGGGCCGCAAGGAAACTGCAAAAAGGAAAAAGGAAAAAGGAAAAAGGAAAAAGTGATGCTGCGTGGGCGCGTAGCTTGGAAAGGAGATAGGTGGGCAATCGGGTATTATCTGGCATGTCGTATATTTGCAACCGTTGCGCAAGTATAGAAATAACTCCTCATTTCACAAAAATTATCCATGCTTAAAATCGGCATAACCGGAGGGATAGGCAGCGGAAAGAGTACCGTCTGCCGGGTGTTCGAATGGCTCGGTATCCCCGTGTATTATGCCGACGAGCGCGCCAAATGGCTGATGACCAATGACCCGGGGTTGCGAAAAGAAATTATCGGGCTATTCGGTGCGGGGGCATTTCTCCCTGACGGAAGCCTGAACCGCGTCCATATTGCCGCGCTGGTTTTCCAGGATGCAGGGTTATTGCAGCGGCTCAATGGTTTGGTACACCCCGCCGTGCACCGCGACGGCGAGGCCTGGCACCAAGCACAGGTTGCGCCTTATACCCTGAGGGAAGCGGCTCTTTTGTACGAGAGCGGCGGCTACCGTTTGGTGGATAAGATGATCGTGGTGACTGCCCCGGCAGAGTTGCGCATCCGCCGCGTCATGGCCCGCGACAATGTGGAGAGAGCGGCGGTAGAAGCGCGGATGGCCAAACAATGGCCGGAGGAGGAAAAAGTAGCGCTGGCGGATTTTGTAATCCGCAACGACGAACAAACGGCGATACTCCCCCGGATACTGGAGGTGCATCGCCGCTTGCTTGCCCTGAAATAATTATTTGTTGAGCACCATCTTTCTCGTCACCACTTCTGCCCCGTTGCTGAACGAATACAGGTACATACCTGTAGGCAGGAAACTGCCGTCGAAGTGGATAATGTTTTCGCCGGTAAAAATCTGCACCCGTTCTCTGTGCACCGGTTTTCCTGTAAGATCGCTAACTAAAAAGTCGAACGTGCCGGCTTGGAGCGATTGCAGGAAGATTTGGGTGAAACCGGTAGTCGGGTTGGGAGCGCTGGTCAAATCCACTACGGTGCGGGTTGTTTCATTGGTAGAATTGGGTATGAAACAGCCTGATGAACCTTGCGGCTTGACATGCAGGTAGTAGTGCCCCCCTGGATCAAGCGTAGGGTTGGGATAGGCAATATTGGGTATTACGCCAATATTGCTGTTGATGGTCAGTGAAAGCGTCAGGTCTTTTTGGCCTACATCATTGGGATCGGTGGGCGTGCCGAAAATTTTGATGCAAGTAAGCGAGTCTCTTGGAAAGACGCAGTTTGGCGGATTGCACACATAGCTCATGCCTTGAGGGATGTTGGCCACCCCGTTTTGGGCGGGAATAGCGATCGAGAGGACGGTAATGCCCGGCAGGCCGGGTATGGAACCGGGCGCTTTCAGACTTAGTGTGAATTCATAATACTGCCCTATGCATGCCGTATCCTGGATGCCGGCATCCAGGCGCGTGAGCGACCAGGAAGGAGGCAGAGCAATAAGCGAATCAGGGAAAGGCTGTGCAGGCGTGCAGGTTTGCGCCTCCAAACCTGATAAAAAGCTGAAGCAGAAAACGGTAAAAAGTAAAGCTCTTTGAATCATAATGAATTGATTTAACATGTGATAGCCTCAAAAACACAGTTTACGATTAACAAAGATGACAAATCCCTGCTATTGCCGCATGAGGTGACCGGCAAAAAAATTTATTTATTCCGGAACCTTGCTTTAGATTTGTGCTTCCCTTTTGCTCCTGTGAACATAGTCGATTTCTTTCAAAAGGCTATAAAACAACAATTTATGAGCAAATTTTTCCATGTGTTCCTGTTTTTTTTCATCCTTGCCGGCACTGTTCCATCATTCGGCCAGAATGCCGTCTTGCAAGGGAAAGTAATCGACAAGGAAACCAAAGAATCGCTTCCCGGGGCTAATATCAGCTTAGGCGCGGTGGGCGCCGTGTCTGATTACGACGGTACATACCGGATATCCTTGCCGGCTGGAACTTATCAGCTGGTGTTGAGCTTTGTGGGATACAAGACTATAAACCAGTCTGTTACACTGGATTCCGGCGAAACGCAGACACTTGATTTCAACCTTGAGGAGGAAACTTCCGTATTACAAACGGCAACTGTTATCAGCGGAAAATTTGCCCGCCCGCTGAGCGAGGAGACGGTATCCGTGGAGGTGCTCAAACCCAACCTCATCAACAACACCGGCAAGGTTTCCTTGGATAAAGCACTTGAAAAAATACCCGGCGTGACCATTATTGACGGCCAGGCCAATATCCGGGGCGGTTCCGGCTTCTCCCAAGGCGCCGGCAGCCGGGTACTGCTATTGGTGGATGACGTGCCCATCTTGCAGGCTGATGCAGGCTTCCCCAACTGGAACGACGTGCCTGTGGAAAATATCGAACAGGTGGAAGTGCTGAAAGGAGCTGCTTCAGCGCTTTACGGTTCCTCCGCTCTCAATGGAATCATCAATGTACGCACCGCTTTTGCCCGTTCCAAAACCGAAACCGGCGGCGCCTTGTGGGCCACTACCGTTTTCTCTCCCAAAGACAAGTCGCTCAAATGGTGGGACTCCGATACGCTGGAAGGCCCCTTTACCTATGGCGCCAATCTCTACCACCGGCAGAAATTCAACAAGTTCGACCTGGTACTCGGCGGTTTTTACCAAAATGAAAAAAGCTTCAACAAAGACACCTATAATGAATACGGGCGGTTTAATTTCTCCACCCGTTACCGCTTCACTGACCGCTTGTCGGCGGGGATCAACGGCAACTTTAACAAGGGCAATACCGGTTCTTTTTTTTATTGGCTTTCCGAACCCAGGAGATTTGAGGGGGCGCCCAATACCATCAGTACCCGGAACCGGTTCCGGTATAATATTGATCCCTATTTAACCTATTTCGACAAGGGCGGCAACAGGCACCGCGTACTGGGAAGGTATTTTGCAGTGGACAATAACAACTTTGTGAGCAACGGCGCCGACCAGTCCAATAAATCCTATGTCATTTATGGCGAATACCAGTTTCAGCGCAGGTTTACCGCTTTGAATGCAGTGCTGACCTCCGGCTTCGTAGGTACATGGAACAGCGTGACTGCCCAACTCTATGGAGATACCACCTTCACATCGAGGAACTTAGCCGGATACCTGCAATTTGAAAAGAAGTTTGGAGACCGGCTCAACGCTTCTGCCGGGTTCCGCTATGAGAACAACGTGCTTTACAACCCCGGGTTCAGCTATCTGCTCGGGGTCATTCCCCCTTCGGAAGAACAGGAGTCCAAGCCGGTATTCCGTGCAGGGCTTAATTACCAGGCATCTACCATGACTTTCCTGCGCGCCTCATGGGGCCAGGGCTACCGCTACCCCACAGTGGCCGAGCGCTATATCTTTACCAATGCAGGATTTTTTGTATTGCCCAATCCATACTCTACATCCGAAACCGGATGGAGCGCCGAACTTGCCGTGAAACGTGGGTTCAAAATATCCTCGTTTGAGGGTTTTCTCGATATCGCTGCCTTTTATTCCAAGTTTGAGGATATGCTGGAATTCAACCTCGTAGGCCTTGGTTTCAGCTCAATCAATATTGGCGATACGGATATCAAAGGCCTGGAAGTATCCCTTGTAGGCCGCGGAAATTTCTTCGGGCTTCCCACCAGCATTCTCACCGGCTATACGTGGATAGACCCCCGCTTTCTGAGTTGGGATACTCGCCCCATTGAAGCGGGGCAGGAAGCTACGCAGGGTCAGGTCAACTATAACAATTCGTCAAATAAGGAACAGAATTTACTCAAATACCGCTCCCGACGGACCTTCAAGCTGGATGTGGAAACCGAGGTCAAATCCTTGAGTTTTGGGCTGGAAACTTTCTATGCCAGCCATATAGAAGCCATTGACTTTATCTTTGCGGCCATTGTAGATGGGCTTGGCACATACAGGGAAAAGAATAACGAGGGCTATTTGGTAAACAACCTGCGCTCGAGCTACAAGTTCTCCGAATCGGTGAAGCTATCCTTGCTTTTTAATAATGTCTTCAATGAAGACTACACCATCCGCCCGGGTTTGATGGAATCTCCCCGCAACCTCACACTCAGGATGGACTGGAAATTATAGGTGGTTGGCGGCAGTTTGGCGAGTTGCGAGTTGGCGGGTTACGGGTTGGCGCCGCACCCCGGCCCGGAAACTGAAACGCTCCATTCCAAACCCGAAACCAAAAAACTCTAACTCATGAAAAAACGCACACTTGACTTTTTCCTTCTCCTCTCTTTGATGGGGGTTTCCCTCCATAGCCTCGCTCAACCTGTCGCTCCCAAAAGGGAATTCCGCGGCGTATGGGTGGCTACAGTCGCCAATATTGACTATCCCAAAGCACCGGATACCCGGAGCGTCGCGCTCAAGGAACAGTGGATTGAATTGGTGGAAATGTATAAAGCCGCGGGGCTTAATGCCGTCATCGTGCAGGTCCGGCCTGCAGCGGATGCCATTTATCCTTCCGCATTGGTACCTTGGTCAAAGTACCTCACCGGACGACAGGGCCTGCCCCCGGCGGAGGAGGGTTTCGATCCTCTGGCTTTTATGATTGAAGAGGCCCACCGCAATGGTATGGAGTTTCATGCATGGTTCAATCCATACCGGGCTACTGCGGATTTGGATACCCTGAGCCTGTCTTCCATGCATATGTTCAACAAACGCCGCGACTGGATGATTCGTTATGGCTCGAGATTTTACTTCAACCCGGCACTGCCGGAGGTGCGCGAACACCTGGCGGGCGTGGTGGGTGAGGTCGTTGAAAAGTACGATATTGATGCAGTACATTTCGACGATTATTTCTATCCCTACAAAATTCAGGGAGAGGAGTTTCCCGATAGCCTGGATTATCTGGTACTCGGCAAAGCTTATGCAAATAAAGAAGACTGGAGGCGCAGCAATGTGGATGCCCTCGTCCAGTTGGTATCCGAAAAGATCCGAGATATTAAACCTTATGTGCAGTTCGGTATAAGCCCTTTCGGCGTATGGCGCAACAAGGATCGCGATCCTGTCATGGGGTCTGATACGCGCGCCGGGGCCACTTGCTACGACGACCTCTATGCGGATGTGCTCAAGTGGAGCCGGGAGGGCTGGATAGACTATGTGGCGCCGCAGTTATACTGGCATATCGGTTTTCCTCCAGCCGATCACTACACACTGCTCAAATGGTGGGAACAACACGCTTATGGCAGGCTGCTCTATATCGGCCATGGCGCTTACAAGGTGGCCAACAACCAGGAGGCCGCCTGGCACGATCCCGCAGAAATGTCGCGTCAGATTGATCTCAACCGCCGCAACCTGGTTGCTTTGGGAAGCATCTATTTCAGCTCTAAATCACTCGCCAACAATCTTTTGGGCGTAAGGGACACTATTGCTTACTACTATGCAAAGCCCTCCCTGCTGCCCACTCCTGCTGATAAGGCCATGCGACCATTTCAGCCGCCCAATTTGCGGCAGGTCAGGAGCCGTGAAATCAAACCGCTGATCCGTTGGCGGCCCAACCGGCTCGACAGGAAAGCTCCCCCCCTCGGTTACGTGGTTTATCGCTTTGACGGGGATCGTTTCGGCGATTTTGAGAACGGCAGGCATATCCTGACGGTAACGCCCCGGGGCTTGACGCAAAAACGTTTCGATTTTCACGACACTTCTGCAGCGCCTGCCAGGGTCTATACCTATACTGTTACGGCCTTGAACCGCACCCACGTGGAAAGCAAAGCGGCGCCGGGCAGGACGGTATATATCGGGGAGAGGAAGGTGGTCGGGAGAAGGTGAGTATAAACCGCAAAATATAAAACGCCCCGACATGCATGTAGGGATAAAGCCGCAAAAGTACCTGGGCCAGACCTCTTCTTTTGAACTGGATGGGCTCCTTTTGCGGTTTTATATTTTGCAGTTTTGCAGCTTTACCGTTTCATTTTAAGAAGTGGTTACTTACACCGTTGCCGACAACGCTGCATTCTTGGAGCGTTTGCGCTCGTGTTCCTTCAGCAGTATTTTCCGCAGGCGGATGGACTTGGGCGTCACTTCCACGTATTCGTCTTCCTGTATGTATTCGAGGGCTTCTTCCAGCGTGAACTTGATGGGCGGTACCAGGCGCACCTTTTCATCAGAGCCGGAGGCGCGCACGTTGGTGAGCTTCTTCGTCTTGGTGAGGTTAATTACCAGGTCGCCCGGACGGGAGTTCTCGCCTACAACCTGCCCCTCGTAGATTTCTTCGTTAGACTCCACAAAAAACCGGCCCCGGTCCTGCAGGTTGAAAATACTGTACGGAATGGCCGTGCCGGTTTCCATGCTGATGAGCGAACCGTTGATGCGGCCCGGCACTTCTCCTTTGTAAGGCTGAAACTCCTTGAACCGGTGCGTCATGATAGCCTCGCCCTGGGTGGCGGTGAGCATCTGGCTGCGCAGGCCGATGATGCCGCGGGAGGGAATTTCCAACTGCAGGATCACCCGGTCGTTTTTGGGTGTCATGCTCAGCAGGATGCCCTTGCGGCGGGTGACCATGTCAATGGCGGTGCCGGCCATGTTTTCGGGCAGGTCAATGGTCATCTCTTCGATGGGTTCGTGGATTGCGCCGTCCACATTTTTGAGAATGACCTGCGGCTGGCCGATTTGCAGTTCGTAGCCTTCGCGGCGCATCGTTTCGATGAGTACGGAGAGGTGCAATACGCCCCGGCCGTACACTATGAAGGTTTCGGATTGCGGGGTAGGTTCTACGCGCAAGGCTAAGTTTTTCTCGAGTTCGCGCTCTAAGCGTTCCTTGAGGTGCCGCGAGGTGACAAACTTGCCCTCTTTGCCAAAGAACGGCGAATCGTTGATAGTGAACACCATGCTGATGGTGGGTTCATCCACGGCAATGCGGGTCATGCCTTCGGGATTTTCCGGATCGGCGATGGTGTCGCCGATCTCAAAGCCTTCTACGCCGACAATAGCGCAGATTTCGCCGGCCTCAACCCGTTCCGCTTTGATCTTATCAAAGCCTTCAAAAGTGAAAAGCGCGCGTACCTTGCTTTTCACCACCTCGCCCTCTTTTTTGATGAGGGCCACCTGCTGTCCGTCTTTGAGTGTACCCCGGTATAAGCGCCCAATGGCAATGCGGCCGATGTAGGCAGAATAGTCCAAGGAAGTGATAAGTAGTTGCGTACTGCCTTCGGCCACTATGGGCGGCGGGATATGCTCTACGATGGCATCCAAAAGCGGTGTGATCTCCCCGGTGGGTTTGCGCCAGTCGGTACTCATCCAGTTTTCTTTGGCTGAGCCGAATAGCACAGGGAAGTCGAGTTGCTCTTCGGTAGCGCCGAGGCTGAACATGAGGTCGAACACTGCTTCGTGGGCTTCGTCGGGGGTGCAGTTGGGTTTATCTACTTTGTTGATGACCACGATGGGCTTGAGGCCCAGTTCGATGGCCTTTTGCAACACGAAGCGGGTTTGGGGCATGGGACCTTCGAAGGCGTCCACAAGCAGCAGCACGCCGTCGGCCATATTGAGCACGCGTTCCACCTCGCCGCCGAAGTCGGCGTGGCCGGGCGTGTCTATGATGTTGATCTTGGTGCCTTTATAGGTGATGGCCACGTTTTTGGCCAAGATGGTGATGCCGCGTTCGCGCTCCAGGTCATTGGAGTCCATTATGAGTTCGCCCGGGGTTTCGTGCTCTTTGAATAGCCTTCCTGCCATTAGCATTTTGTCCACAAGGGTGGTTTTGCCGTGGTCAACGTGGGCTATGATGGCTACGTTTCTGATGTTTAACATTAGCGCCTTTTTTAAATGCGGGCGCAAAGGTAGGGAAAACTTGCAGGATGGAGCATATTATTCTTTTGTGAAGATGAAGTTGCGATAGCCGGATTCCATCACCCAAACGAGACTCCGCTGTGTTTTCCCACTCAACTCCGCACCCATAATTTCAATTTACCGTCAAATGCTGTAAACTTGTAAGTATAACTATCGGGAATTTCAAGGCCGTAGCTGAAAAAAGTAGCCAGCCGCGTACCGGGAGGCATGTCGTTCAATTGATTTTTTACGAATTCAGCGTAAGTATGGTAAAGAGATTGGTTCAAGCGTATGGAATGGTCAAGGGGTTCTGATTGTTCAATGTTTTCCCAAAAAGGGTTGAACAGGTAGAACGCATCGAATGCATTAAATTTGATTTCTGTGATGTTGGCATGAATAAACCGCGTATTCTCCAAGCGGTATTGTTTTGCAATAGAGACCGCTACGTCGTTGAGGGTACGCCGTTGTTCCACTCCGGTGAAATGAGCGTCTCTTGCGGCAGCGCCAATCAGGCAGAACTTTCCTGCACCGGAACCAACATCCAATACGCGGGAAGCGGGTTTCGCAGCCAGGAATGCAGAGGCCTTCAGAGCCACATCGACCGGAGTGTAATGAATACCTGAGAATATCCTCAATGATTCTGGAAAAACCCGGTCAAACTGTTCATCATCAATTGCGAGACCTGCCTTGAGGTTGTTGAAAGGCAATATGTACGCATTTACTTACCCATGAAAAAATCCCGTTTAGTGCTCATGATCTTGCCCATCATGGTCATGATCGTGATCGTCGCCTTTGAAGTCTTCATTGGCTACGTAATCCATGCCGCACACGGGGCATTGACCCGCTGCGTCGCTGCCGCTGCCGGGGCAGTGCATGGGGCAGATATAGGCGGAGGTGTATTCCGGCCCGGATTTGTCAATCTTTTCGGTGGCGGATTGCTCCTCTTTGGCCTGATCATGCTTGTGGCCTCCGCCGCAGGCGGCAAGGGCAAATGACAAGGCGAATAATGCCGCTACGGCGGTGGTTGATAACAGTTTCATATGCGGATGTGTGGTTAGTTCAAAAAATCGCTATAGAGTAAAGGCCGTCAATTCGGGTTTTTCAAGTATTTGAACAGTTCGCTGTTGGTGGAGATCACAATACTGGTTTTGTCATCAAGTGATTTCTCCAAGGTCTCCATGGATTTCAGGAAGCCGTATAAGTCCCTGGAAGCAGCGCTGCGGTTGTATGCAGATGCGTAAATAGCGGTAGCTTCCGCATCTGCCTTACCCCGGATAATATTGGCTTGGCGAACGGCTTCTGATTGTATCTGTGCCAGGTCGCGTTCTTTGTTGCCTTCTATTTTCCGGGCTTCGCCCTGGCCTTCAGAGCGGAACTGGTCGGCTATGCGGTTGCGCTCGCTTATCATGCGTTCATACACGCGGTTGCGCACCTCTTCAACGTAGTTCATCCGCTTGAAGCGGAAGTCGAGTATCCGGATGCCGAGGTCGGAGGTGCGTTGGTTGGCTTTTTTAAGGATAAGGCGTTCAATCGTGTCGCGCCCTACCGAGATATTTTCAAGGACTTCCAGTTCCTCAAAAAACTCTTCAGCCACTTCGGGTTTGCGGTTGGTGGACCGCACAATGTCCAAGAGTTCATGGCCCGCCACTGCATTCCTGGTTTCGCCATCAAGGATATCATCCAGCCGGGACTGGGCCGAACGTTCATCTCTCAGGCGGATGAAAAACTGAAGCGGGTTGGTGATCTCCCAGCGGGCGTATGTGTCAACAAAGATGAACTTCTTGTCTTTTGTAGGTACCTGGTTGGAATCCCCGTCCCATTCCAGGAAGCGCTTGTCAAAATATTGCACCTTTTGAATAATGGGAATCTTGAAGTTTACCCCCGGCTTGGTGCGCGGTTCGCCGACGGGTTTGCCAAACTGTGTGACGATGGCCTGCTGTGTTTCGTTCACGATAAAAAATGCATTGAGCACAAACAGGAGAAGAATGAATGCCAGGATGCCCAGGCCGACGGATGTCTTTTTCATAGCGGGTTATTTGGGAGTTTGAGGTAGTGATTGCTGTTGGAGATTCAATAAAGGCAGCACGTTATTGCCCCTTTCATCCACAATGATCTTGTTGCCGAGCCGGGGCAGTATGCGCTCCATGGTTTCGAGGTAAATGCGTTTTTTGGTCACTTCAGGCGCTTTGAGGTATTCCTCGTACAGGGCGCTGAATCGCGCTGCTTCGCCTTTGGCGCCGTTTACACGGTTGAGCGCGTAGGCTTCGGCGAGTTGGATGGTCTCTTCGGCTTCGCCGCGGGCGCGGGGCACCACGCGGTTGTATTCCGATTCAGCCTGGTTGATGAGGGTTTCCCTTTCTTGCTGTGCCTGGTTGACGGCGTTGAAGGAGGGTTTTACCGGTTGGGGCGGATTGACATCCTGCAACACTACCTGGTCGATGCGAATCCCGTTCTGGTAGTCGTCGCACAATTTTTGGAGGAGTACTTCGGCCGTGGTGGCCACTTCCTGGCGTCCTACGGTGAGCACCTCGTTTACGGTTCGGTCGCCCACTACTTTGCGCATAACTGCTTCGGCCATATCCCGCAAAGTTTTTTCGGCGTTTCGGACGCGGAAAAGATATTGGTAGGAGTTGACGATGCGATATTGCACCACCCATTCAACATCTGCCATATTGAGATCGCCGCTAAGCATGGAGGATTCATCCGTGTAGCCGGCTTGGGAGTACTCAGATCGCCCACCGGTACTGGTAGAGGTCGTGCGGAATCCGAATTCATGTTTAAGCTGGCGTTGCACGGGAATCTTTTCCATGGTTTCTATCCCGAAGGGCAAGATGAAATTAAGGCCCGGTTGCACGGTGCGCGTATAGTGGCCTAAATTGAGCACTACGCCTTCTTCTTCAGGGCCTACGGTTCGCACGGAGGTGAGCAGAACGGCAAGCACGAATACAGCGAGCAAAACTCGTTTGAAATACTTGCGCACGAAGCCTGCGGCATCCTGCATCTGTTCATTCACTTCTTTCATGTTTTGAGTTATTTGGTTGATGGCTCTGCCATGTGGGCGAAGATAGCAATAAAACAGGCAGGAAGCAAAGGTGTTCGACAAATCTCAATCTCTGGCTACCCGAAACCCCACATTTTCCAGGGCATCGCCCATACCTGCGTCCATACGGGCAGTAGCTCTTGCCGACTCGGAGGGGTATGCCCATGATCCTCCCCTCAAGACGCGGCGCAAACAATCTCCTCCCGCCGTCCAGGCTTTGCTGTCGGCTGGAGCTCCCTCGTAAGAGGTGTGTTTGCAATCGGCTGTCCATTCCCACACGTTGCCGCTCATGTCGTAAAGCCCAAGGGAATTGGCTTTTTTCATCCGCACGGCGTGGGGGCGGTTTTGGGAATTAGCCCGGTACCAGCCGGCTTCGTCCAAGTTGTTGCTTCCGGAATACAGGAATCCGGGATCGGTTCTACCCCCTTTGGCAGCGAATTCCCATTCTGCTTCCGTAGGAAGTCTCATCTCGAAAAAGACAGCAAACTCCCTGGCGCCGTACCAGGTTATTTTCGTGGCGGGTAGTTGCTCCATGCCTTTCAGCACTTTCCATGTTCCGGAAGTAGTGCGCTCGAGCCAGATAGGATCAGAGAACAAGGGTTTTCCTTTGTAGGCGCCTCCCTTGACTTTGTCGGCGCCGTAGGCGTTTAGAAATACGACGTATTGCGCCGTGGTGATCTCCGCGGCGCTCAGGCTGAAGTCTCTCACCCTTACCTGGCGGGGGGGAAGTTCGTTTTCTCCGCAATCCGGATCAAAATCCAGTTCGCAGCCCATGGTAAAGGTACCCCCTCTTATCCGGATCATGTCGGTGACCGGGTTTTTGGGCTTAACACCCAGTGGGTCAACTACCGGCGGTTGCCTGCGGGCAGGCGTATCAGGAGGCGGCTGGGAAGGCGGGGGATCAGTGATCTGAGGAGTTTCCGGCGTAACTCCGGGAGAAATGGAATCTTCGCCGGGTTGTAACGTCGTCGGAGGAGGCGTAACAGTGACAGCAGGCGATTCCGGCTTGCCTTTGGAAGGCAACTCGCCATCGGCATCTAAGGAAGGGCGGAACGACGGATTTTGCATTACCACCACCCCGATCACTGAAATAACGCCTACCATAGCGAGTACTCGTACAATTCCCACCACTGAACGCCGGGCCACTTTTGCAGCCGGTGCGGGCTGGGGAGAATAAATGAGTGCATCATCAGCTACGGCGCCGGAGAGATTCAATTGGTAAGATGCTGTTTTCAGAGGCGCCTCTTCCGGTTCGGGTACCTCTTCGGCTACGATCTGCACAGTTTCTTCCAGCACGATCTCCCGTTGTCTTTCTTTGCCGTTTACCAATTCCAGTACAGCCACTTTGAGCAACAGGGGGAAGGTGCCGGCAAGGATGGGCTTTACGTAAAAAAGCCATTCAGTGAAGGCGTCTTCATCTATGAATTGCTCCGCGCTGTTGACGGCCCGGATGTGGAAGGGCGCGGGTTCGGAGGGGTCAATCAGTTGCACCAGCATGACGTCGGAGATGCGGATACTTTGCAGGCGGATATCCTGGTCTAGTTCTATGTTTTCCAGGAGTTGTTCTTCGTTCACCGCGATGCGTACAAGACACTTGTGCTCTTTTTCCAGTTGCATGGCCTCGGGGATGCGGTACAGGATGTTGCCGCTGCGGGCCTTGTGCTCTTCTGCTGCCGGAGCGGGAGGAGCATCCGAGAGGTCAGCTTCTTCCAGGCCGTTGATCAGTTCCATCAGGGATTCCCTGATCCGGTTGTAAGCCAATTGGAGTTCTTCATCGGAGATGACCCGCCTCAGCGACTTGATATTGATTTCTTTGAGCAAGCCTTCGATGAACAATACATCCTCCAGGCGCGCGCTGTTGGGAGGGAGCACGGCCTTTATCGCTTTGATGGTTTCGGGAATGCCCTCCGCGATCCATTCGCGTAGTCCCCTTTTTATGTCTGCCAGGTTTTCCATAAACAATGCCGACAAAGAAAGTGAAATTTTTACAGATGAACCGGTTTTTTATCAATTCTGAAATTTTTCAATACTTTTACGCATTCCCTGAAAAATTGATTTTCCCATTCACCTATTAACCAAATTTTTATGAAAAATAACAGCGAAGACGGCAGTACCCCTTCCGGGGAAATGGATATACGGCAATTATCGCTGGCATGGGCACAAGCTGTGCGCGATAGAGATGCCCGCAAGATCGGAGACCTAAAAAAAATGCCGCCCCCAATTCCCGGGTTACCGCAGGAAGAGGTATATGGCGAAGCGCACCAAGTGCTTGGCGAGGGAATTGCCGAGTTGGAGCAAATGGCTCAGGGCATAGAAAACAGGCCCGGCGCGCCGCTACCGGAAGAACTCTCCGGCGCTTTTATTTTGCGCGAGCATTTCGACGCGGAGATGATGAAAGCCCTGCCGCCCTGGTTTGATGAACTGAAGAACCGGGTATGCCATGCCGTTATCCGCATCTGCAGGGTTATCTATAAATCAGACAACGGCACTGCACTGGGCTTGGTGAATTACTGCTTAGGCATTGCTCCTGAAGGTGATACCAAGAAATTGCTCACCCAGATAAAAGACCGCATACGGGCACATAGTCTGAATAGCGGTGCTGCAAAATCCAGGAGCGGGATTCCTGCCGGGATTGCAGTGTTGCTGGTTATCCTTTCCACTATAATTATTTTTGCCGTATGGCGAGTGGTCAGTTGGGTAAATACCATCAATTCGCGCACTAAAGAGATTACAGAAATGCAAGAAGCCTACGAACAGGATGCCGCGCTTAAACTTCGCGAAAAAGCGGCCATGGACAGCATTGCCCGCTCTGATGTTGGCGAGTACCTTAGCGCTCCACACGGTCTGGCGCCGTTGAAACATTGCCTTACGCCCCGCCCGCGCCTTTCGGGCGCCCAGCGCAAACTGCTGATACAAGGCGATGACAATTTCGACGCTATCGTATTCCTCTTCAATGGCGAACGGAATGTGGATCAGGTGTATGCTTCGGCAGGAAAAAGCATCCAATGGCGCGGTTTTGTGGAGGGAAGTTCCATTTCTACCCTCATCATCTTCGGCAAAGGCTGGGATCCCAAACTCAAAAACCCATGCGGCGAACCAGGGTGGTTCAGGCAGGATGTGACCTACGCGGGCTTTGCGAGCTACGCCACCGATCCCTACCCTGTCGAGTTCGGCGAAGGGCATACCGGCTTCCAGGTCAAGCGTGGGCGTTTGCACAAATCAAGGGAGCTTACTGCTGCCAGGTTTTACGAATTGTTCCACCAATTCCGATAGCGCAGGCATGAAAATACACCGCAACCTCTGCCTTTCCGTTGCTGCCGCTTTACAGCGCATCTTCGGCGAAGACGGCGCCTGGGCCGATAAAGTGATCGAAGCTGAACTGCGCTCTGATCCGCGCCGCGGCGCCCGCGACCGCGCGTTCATCGCTGAAAACACTTATGGGATTGTGCGGTTTGCCCGCTTGCTGGCTGCCATTCTGGGGCACGAGCCGAAAACGGAGATTGACTGGTTGCAAATACTGGGCATTCGCCTGATTCTTACCCGGGATACTTCGCTGCCTGATTTTCCGGAGTGGAAGGAACTGCATCAGGCCGGAATATTGGAAAAACATGCCCGGCTGCAAAGTAATCGCGCCCTGCGGGAATCCATACCCGACTGGTTGGATACTCTTGGCGTTGCTGAGCTCGGCGAATCCTGGGACGCCGCGCTTGCTGCGCTCAACTGCGAGGCACCGGTAGCCCTGCGCGTCAACACTTTGAAAGCAGACCGGGAAAACGCTCAGAATCTTCTTTTGCAAGAAGGCATCCAATGCCTGCCGGTGGGCGCTGCCGGGCTTGTCTTGGAGTGGCGCACCAATGTTTTCCGGAGCAGGGCTTTCCAGTCGGGTTTGATAGAAGTGCAGGATATTTCTTCGCAATTGGTTGCACCCTTCCTTAGGGTGGAGCCGGGTATGTGCGTGATAGACGCCTGCGCCGGCGGCGGGGGGAAAACCTTGCATCTGGCCGCCCTGATGCAAAATAAAGGCCGCCTCATTGCATTGGATACCGAAGCCTGGAAATTGGACGAATTGCGCAAACGCGCCAAGCGTGCCGGCGTACATTGCATTGAAACGCGCCCCATCGTCTCCTCAAAGGTTGTCAAACGCCTGCATGGCACTGCCGATCGCCTGCTGCTCGACGTGCCTTGCTCCGGCCTGGGCGTACTGCGCCGCAATCCCGATGCGAAGTGGAAACTTCAACCCGAACAAATAGAAAACCTCCGCCAGACGCAACAGGATATTCTCCGCCATTACACCCGTATGTTGAGGCCGGGGGGGCAGTTCGTTTACGCCACGTGCAGTATTTTGCCTTCGGAGAATGAGCGCCAGGTAGAGATGTTTTTGGAGGAACACCCCGGTGAATATCAACTTATTTCCCAGCAAAATATCTTCCCGGGAGAGAACGGCGGAGACGGTTTCTTCATGGCGCTCATAGAACGCACCGCTTAAATGCCCAGTGCCTGGGATGCTTTGCCGAAATCCTCCGGCCTTACATATATGAGATACCCGTAGCCGCCTTTGCCGTCGGTCACGGCATTGGAAGCATAAACGTTGACATTTGCTTTGTAAAGGGATTCGTGAACTGAAGCCAATGCGCCCAGTTCGTCGTTGCCTTGTACAAGAATAGCATGATTGGGGCCGTCGATGCGCAGGCCGGCACTTTCCGCGAAGTCCAGCAACAGGCGGCTTTCTTCAGGGAAGAGTGTGAGTTGGGTGCTGCCAGGCCCGGTGGGTACGGCGGTGAAAGCCAACAGGCCGATACCCATGTCGGCCAATTGGGAAAGAATCTGGTAGGATTCGCCCGGACGGTCTTTGACGCTGGTGTAGAAGTATTCTACTTTGCGGATGGTGTTTGCCATGGCGGTTTGATGTTTGAGGTGAATGACATTCGGGTCACAAATTACGCTTTCCGGAAGAAAAGTCAAAGGACTTTTGTCATGATGGCTCATAGCGGGGAATAAAAAAGCCGCCCCGCAGCAGCGAGACGGCTTTTTGCCGCGGCAAACAACGAAATCAGTTGTTGCTCTTGAACATATTGTTCTGGCCTTCCGGAACGGCAGGCGCTTCAGCCGGCTTGGGCTTCACCGTGCCGGTGATGTTAAGGACGACATCAGCCGGGTTGGCGTTGGTAGTCACCGTAATAGTTTTGTTGATGGCCCCGGGCCGGTCAGTGGCGTAGCGGACTTTCAATTCGCCTGTTCCACCGGGAGGGATCGGCTCCTTCGGCCATTCGGGTACAGTGCATCCGCATGAGCTGCGGGCGCTTTTGATAACGAGCGCCTCAGTGCCCACGTTAGTGAACTTGAAAGTGCGGAAAGGATCGGAGTTGTAATCTACCGTTCCATAGTCCACGGTGTATTTTTCGAATTTAACGGCCGGACCGTTTGCAGATTTTTCAACTGCAACGGGGGCTTTGTCCACCTGGGCTGAAACCACAGCGGCCACTGCAAAAATGAATACAAGAACAGAAAGTAATTTTTTCATCAGTTTTGATTTTTTGTTTCAGAAATCAATGCAAAAATAGGGGAATTAATTGTTTTGTGATACCATTTACCCCATCCCGGTGAGGTTAACGTTTGGTTAAACATGTTTCGGGCCAAATCGGTTTACCCTTTACGCAAGTCCGTTTTTTTCACTACTTTTGCCTCTGTTGCGTCGAAATTTGAAATTTTGTTTGTGTGAAAGTTTCTCTTGCCCTGCATATTTGAAATTATTAACCGAATAAGGCCTGTATGATGACAGAAAATACTGCACTTGATACTGCTGTCCAAAACGTCGAAATAGATGGGATCACCATCACGCGGGAAGAAGCCCTTCGGGATTTTGAGTTGTCCTGCGTGAGCAGGGAAGCCAGCCTCATCGGGAGAAGAGAAGTATTGAGCGGCAAAGCCAAATTCGGCATACTCGGCGACGGCAAAGAGGTGCCGCAGGTCGCTTTGGCCAAGGCTTTTCAAAAGGGCGATTTTCGCGCCGGGTATTATCGCGATCAAACGCTCATGTTTGCCCTCGGCGTTTCATCCGTTGAAGACTTTTTTGCGCAAATTTATGCCGACCCCGAAAACGACCCTTTCTCCGGCGGAAGGCAAATGAACAATCATTTTGCTACAAAAATAGTGGATTCCGCCTCCGGCGAATGGACAACCCACAAAGAACGCATCAATGTCAGCGCCGGTATTTCTGCTACCGGGGGGCAAATGTCGCGGGCGCTGGGCCTGGCTTTTGCCTCAAAAAAATACCGCGAATCCGAGGTTTTGCGCATAGACACTCCTTTTTCCCACAATGGCAATGAGGTTTGTTTTTGTACCATTGGCGACGCCAGTACCTCCGAAGGAGTGTTCTGGGAGAGCATCAACGCCGCCGGTGTACTTCAAGTGCCGCTGGCTGTTTTTGTATGGGATGACGGCTACGGCATTTCTGTGCCCATTGACTACCAAACCACCAAGGGCAGCATATCCGAGGTATTGGAAGGCTTCCGGTACAGCGACGAGAAATGCCAGGGCATGGATATATATACGGTGAAAGGATGGGACTATCCTTCTATGGTAGTGCTTTTTCAAAAAGCCGTGGCCAGGATGCGCGAGACCCATATCCCTGCTCTGTTCCATGTACAGGAACTTACCCAGCCGCAAGGGCATTCTACCTCCGGCTCTCACGAGCGCTACAAAACCGGTGAACGCCTCCAGTGGGAAAAGGAACACGATTGCATCCTGCGCATGGAGCAATGGATCGTCCAAACGGGCTTCGCCTCAGAAGAAGAGTGTAAAGCTATACGGGCTAACGCCAAAAAATATGCCCAGGAATGCAGGCAGCGCGCCTGGAAAGCTTACATGGACCCCGTGGAAGTGAAGCGAAGGGAACTGCGCCGGTTGCTCGAGGGATTTCCTGCGGGCCATTTACAGGTTCAAACGGCGGTGGAAGAACTCGGCCATATGGTCAATCCTACCCTGTCGGAATTGCTGCAACAGGCACGTCGCGTGTTTTACGGTACCATCGGCGAAAACATCCCCGCAAGAGATAACCTGCTGGCATGGATACGCGAGGTAGAGACAACAGGCGACCGGCGTTACCACACGCACCTGCATAGCAACTCTCCCCATTCCGCGCTCAAAGCGCCTGTCGTGCCGCCCGTATTCAGCGAAAGTTCTCCCGTGCTGAACGGCTTTGAAATACTCAACGCTTGCTTCGACCATGCATTGGCCAGAGACCCGGCCGTTTTCGCTTTCGGTGAAGATGTTGGTAATATAGGCGATGTGAACCAGGGCTTTGCCGGTTTGCAAAAAAAATATGGCGAACACCGCATATTCGACACCGGCATACGGGAATGGACCATCGTAGGGCAAGCACTCGGTATGGCTATCCGTGGATTGAGGCCCATCGCTGAAATCCAGTACCTGGATTACCTGGTTTATGGCCTTGTGCCGCTGACCGACGACGTAGCGACCATCCGCTACCGCAGCAATGGCCTGCAGCAGGCTCCGGTGATCATCCGCTCCAGGGGGCATCGACTGGAGGGCATCTGGCATGCAGGTTCTCCTATGGGCATGATCATCAACGCGGTGCGCGGTATGTACGTCATCGTGCCCCGCAACATGACCCAGGCGGCCGGTTTTTACAATACCATGCTCCACTCCGATGACCCTGCCCTCATCATCGAATGCCTCAATGGATACCGCCTCAAGGAGCGCAAACCCGATAATCTGGTAGAATTCACGGTGCCGCTCGGCGTGCCGGAGGTGCTCCGGGAAGGAACCGATGTTACTTTAGTGACCTATGGTTCCTGTGTGCGCATTGCCGAGCAGGCTTTGCCGATGCTCTTGCAGCACGGCATTTCGGTTGAACTTATCGATGTGCAAACCCTGCTTCCGTTCGACCTGGAACACCGCATAGTGGAATCGCTGAAAAAGACAAACCGGATACTCTTTCTCGACGAGGACGTACCCGGCGGCGCTTCCGCCTTCATCATGCAGCAAGTACTCGAAGTACAAGACGGTTACCGCTACCTTGATTCATCACCTGTCACGCTCACTGCGCATGCGCACCGCCCGCCTTACGGCACAGACGGAGATTACTTTTCCAAGCCCAATCCGGAAGATGTATTCGAGGCGGTTTTCCGCATGATGTACGAATCAGAACCGGAAAGGTTTCGCGGGGAACTATAAAAACATGCCTGACTTTCGGGAAGTGATGCGCCATTATTGGCCACCACCTCCCGAAAGCTTTGCGGTGCTACATCCCGAATGCATAGTAGTACTCTCCGGGTTGGTCTTCATACCGACCTTCCAGCATGACGCCGCCTTTTTTGCCTTCCAGGGCATTTGTCAGGTCTTCTGTTTTGGATACCTGGCGCCCGTCCACTTTGGTGATGATAAACCCCTCGCGCATCTGTGTGTTCCGGCGAATGGGCCCGCTGCTGATAGACTTGACGCGAAGTCCGCCGGGGATATCTAATTTTTTGGCGGTGGAAGCACTTACCGGTTCTACCTGGATGCCCAGGGCGATGAGCACTTCTTCTTTTTCAGACCTTGCCAAAAGCTCCGTGTTGCCTTGCTGGTTTTTCAGGGTCACGGTGAAAGTTTTCTCTGTGCCGCTGCGGTTTACTTTTACGTTCAGTTGATCGCCCGGGCGGCGGCGTGCCACAATTTCCTGGAGTTCGGGATTGGATGTGACGGCCTGCCCTTCGATCTCCACTATGACGTCGCCTTTTTTGACGCCGGCTTTTGCCGCCGCGCTGCCGTCCATGAGGCTGTCCACATACACGCCTTTGATGACCTTGAGGTCTTTTTCGCGGGCCAGGGAAGCATCGACGCTGCGGATGGTGATCCCAAGGAATCCGCGTTGGACGGAGCGGAACTCGATTAGGTCTGCCACCACTTTCCCCGCAATATTGGAAGGTACGGCAAAGCCATAGCCGGAGTACGACCCGGTGGGGCTGGCAATGGCCGTATTGATGCCGATGAGGCCGCCGGCGAGGCTGACCAAGGCGCCGCCGCTGTTGCCGGGGTTGATGGCCGCATCGGTCTGAATAAAGCTTTCCACGGCATATTGCTCACGCAAAATATTGATATTGCGCGCTTTGGCGCTGATGATGCCCGCAGTCACCGTGGAGTTGAGGTTGAACGGGTTCCCCACAGCCAACACCCACTCGCCTACGCGCACCTTGTCGGAATCGGCAAAAGCGAGAGCGGACAACCCCTTTTCGTTTATCTTGATGACAGCCAGGTCGGTAGTGGGGTCAGTGCCCACTAAGGTTGCTTTGTAATTGCGATTGTCGTGCAGCGTCACCTCTATATCGTCGGCATCCGCAATGACGTGGTTGTTGGTTACAATGTAGCCGTCGGCGCTGATGATGACGCCGGAGCCCTCACCCACGCGGGGTTGGGGAGCGCTGCGCGGATTCTGCGGGCTGCTCCTTGGGCCGAAAAAGTATTCAAACAGATCTTCCGGCGCGCCGAAGGGATTGGATTCGTCGCCCCGGACGCGCGCCTGGGTGGAGCGGATGTGCACTACGGCATCCATTACTTTTTCAGCCGTAGCGGTGAAGTCCAATGGCACGGGGTTTCCGTTCTCGTCGAGGGTATATACGGCGCTTTGGGCTGGGGCGCCGCTGATATGCTCCACCCGAACCTTTTGATTGCTGAATGATTTGGTGACCAATTGGTAAGCTCCTACGGTCAGCAACGTAGCGAAAACCGCTACCAAGGCAGACAACATCATTTGCTGTTTCATAGACATCCATCGTTTTGGGTTAACGAAATCTTGAACTCACTAAAATATACAATTTGCGTTCCATTCGGTTTGCGCTGTCAAAATGACAGCAACGCACTTTATAACGATGTATGATCGTACTACATGACACCGGGTATGCCCGAAAATGGACAAAAGACAGCAGGATTTCGACAAAGGGTTCTCGAATTTTTTCCTTTCTTTGCCGGGGAAAATTATCCCGCAATTCCAATTCGCAGGACGACCACGGCACTCAAAGCAACCTTTATGGCACGAAGAATCAAAATGGGCATGATCGGCGGCGGGCAGGGCGCTTTCATCGGCGCCGTACACCGCATGGCCGCAGCTTTGGACGGACAAATCGAGCTGGTTTGCGGCGCTTTCAGCAGCGATCCGGCGCGCTCCAAAGCTTCCGGTGATGCCTTATTTCTGCCGCCCGGCCGGGTGTATGGCAACTATGACGAGATGATACGCCGCGAGCGGGAACTTCCCGATGGTGAACGGATGGACTTCGTATCCATCGTCACACCCAATCACATGCACTTCGCCCCGGCAAAAGCTGCCCTGGAGAACGGCTTTCACGTAGTGTGCGACAAGCCGTTGTGCATCAACATGGACGAAGCGCTTGAACTGGAATCGCTGGTGCAAAAAACCGGCCTGCTTTTTGCCCTAACCCACAACTATACCGGCTACCCGATGGTCAAACAAGCCCGGGCTATGATTCGCAACGGCGATTTGGGCGCCATTCGAAAGGTAGTGGCAGAATATCCGCAGGGCTGGTTATCCACATATCTCGAAGGCAGTGATCAAAAACAGGCCGCCTGGCGCACCGACCCCGCCCGCTCAGGCGCTGCCGGCGCAATGGGCGATATTGGAACGCATGCGGAAAACCTGTTGGAATATATCACCGGTTTGGAAATAAGCGCGCTCTGTGCAGACCTTACCGCCTTTGTGCCTGGTCGCCGCTTGGATGATGACGGCAATGTGTTGCTCAGGTTCAACAACGGCGCAAAAGGCATCCTCTTTGCCAGCCAGATCGCCGCCGGCGAGGAAAACAACCTCCGCATTCGCGTATATGGGGAAAAGGGCGGCCTCGAATGGGCGCAAATGGAACCCAACACCCTCATAGCAAGGTGGTTGGACAAGCCGGCTCAACACTTGCGCACGGGAGTGGAACCACTCGCACCGGAGGCCAGGGCACATGCCCGCATTCCCGCCGGTCACCCGGAAGGCTACTTGGAGGCTTTCGCCAATATTTACCGCAATTTTGCACTTTGCTTGCAGGCCCGCATTGCCGGCACAACGCCCGATCCCCTATACACCGACTTCCCTTCCGTGAGAGATGGCGTGCGCGGCATGCGTTTCATCCAAAAGGTGGTGGAGTCGTCGAGATTAGAAAAGTGGATCAGTATGCAGTAGGCTGCTGCTGAGCGGAGTCGAAGCAGGGCAGTAGACAGCGCCACCTTATGCTCCATGCTCTATGCCATAGGCCGTGAACCTTTAACCGTAAACCGAAAAACCGCATCATCATGTTCTCGCGCTTGATCGCCATACCCTTCATTCTGCTAACGCTGTTCTTCCTGTTTCTCTCCTGGGAGGTGCACCGAAGTTATTCCATATACGTCGTCCCGCCGGTGATCATTGGAGCCCTGATATTCGTACTCAGCCCGCAGATCAACTGGTGGTGGTACAGCCGCCATCCACCCGATCTTAAACCTGTGCTGCGCGCTTTGCTGGAGCGGGCGCCGGGCTTTTATCATAGCCTCAGCGCCGAGGCAAAATTAAAATTCCGTCAACGCATGTCGTTGTTTATCATGGCCAATGAGTTTATGCCGCAGGGGATGGATGCAGCGCCGCCCGATGCGGAGGCGGTAGTAGCCGCTTCGGCTGTTACGCTGACTTTCGGTCAGGAGGATTTTTTATTCAAAAAGTACGAACGCATTGTACTTTATGCACATCCGTTCCCGACGCCGCAATACCCCGAGTTGTTCCATTCCTCGGAAGTGTACGACGAAGACGGGGTGTTGCTCTTTTCTATGGAACACCTTTTCCGGGGTTTTTTGCAGCCCGGGCAATACTTCCACATCGGGTTGTACGAATACGCCAAAGTGTTCATGCGCACTTATCCCTTTGCCCGGTTCCCGCAAGTTGAGGAGGTCCATTGGCCGGTATTGGAGCGGATCAGCGGCATTAGCCGAAAAGCTATAGAAGAATGGATCAGGTTGCCGGATTTGAATCCGCTTGCGGTGGCCGCTGCGCACTATTTCGTGTTCCCGGAAGCCTTTAAAGCTGAATGGCCCGAAGCGTTTGAGCAGTTCGGGGTAGCGTTCGGCAACCCGGCCCGCTGATGACGGATCCCATTCAATACTTTACGGATGCCATTGAGAAGGCGGGACTGTGGGAGGAACATATCATCCTCAGCCGGAACGCATTTCTTAAAGAACGCAGCGCCGATAACGCCCGGCTGTATTATGTGGTGAACGGATGCCTGCGCGTTTTTGTGCTGGACGATTTCGAAGAGCAGACTATCCGATTCGCCTACCGGGATAACTTCATCACCCTCCTCGATTCGTTTATTTCCGGGAGGCCTTCCGAATACTTTATGCAGGCGCTGAAGAAGACAGAGTTGAAGGTCGTTTCAAAGAAGTCCTTTATGGAACTTGTCAACCGCTCATCTGAAAATCTCCAACGCTGGCAGCGCATTCTCGAACAGCTTATTTACCAGCAATTGGAGCGGGAAAGGGACCTGCTGACCGCCTCCCCGCACGAGCGATACCGCAGGGTATTGCAACGAAGCCCACGGCTTTTCCAGGAGGTTCCGCACAAGTACATCGCCTCGTATCTGCGCATGACGCCCGAAACTTTGTCGCGCATCAAAAAGACTTGATTTCGATCAAGGATTTTCTCACCAGACGGGCTGAACTTTGCCGCAAAAAAATTATGGTCATACCCACTGAAAAACTGCTTGCCGAATTGACTGCCCAGGTCAGGGATCACATAGCCCGGGCAAAGGCCATGAAAGAATTGCCGTTGGAGCATCTGAATCGCCAACTGGAACCGGGCAAGTGGAGCGCCCTGGAATGCCTCGAACACCTCTCGTTGTATGGAGACTTCTACCTGCCGGAAATAGAAAAGCGGATAGCAGCAAGCCGCCACAATCCGGCGCCTGTTTTTAAAAGCGGCCTGCTGGGCAATTACTTTGCAGTGAGCATGTTGCCCAAGCCGAAACTCAATAAGATGAACACGTTTAAGGACAAAAACCCCGCCGGCAGCGCCCTGGACAAATCCGCTATAGACCGCTTCCTGGGCCAACAGGAAAAATTGCTGCAATTGCTGGATAAAGCCAAGGCGGTGAGCCTGGGAAAAACCAGGACTTCGATCAGTATTTCCAACCTGATCAAACTCAAATTAGGCGATACTTTTCGCTTTGTCATTTATCACAATGTCCGGCACATGGCGCAGGCGGCCCGGGCATTGCAGGGGTAGGGAGTATATATCTGGACTTTTATTGTTAGCTTTGCCAATATCAATGACGCTTTGAAACGAGTATACCGGACGAATTGGCTATCGAGTAAAATGCTGATAATGACAAAAACATTCCTGCAAGCCGAGTGGAGGAAATTAGCGATGGCCAACTACGCCGTTGACAAAAAACTTCTGGCGCCCTATTTACCGCACCACACGGAGCTTGACTTGTGGAATGACACGTGTTATGTCAGCCTCGTCGGATTTATGTTTCTCGACACGAAAGTGAGGGGACTCAGGATTCCATTTCATACCAATTTTGAAGAAGTCAACCTGCGATTTTACGTAAGGTATAAAGACCATGGAGAATGGAAACGCGGAGTCGTTTTTATCAAAGAAATTGTTCCGAAACCCAGCTTGACGTTTGTTGCAAACACCATATACAAGGAAAAGTATGAGACGATGCCCATGCATCATTCCTGGCAGATGACGGATGACAGGCTGATCGTGGAGTACAAATGGAAGAAACGTACATGGAATTTGATAAGCGTAGTTGCTAGTAAGGAGCCAAACAAAATTGATACCGGAAGCGAGGAAGAATTCATAACGGAACATTATTGGGGATACACGAAAATAGGGGACAAGCGGACCTCTGAATATGGCGTAGAACACCCCCGGTGGGAAGTATATAGTACCATTGAATATACCATTGATGTTGACTTTGGCGATGTTTACGGCCCACCTTTCGGGTTCTTACATGCCGAAACTCCGGTGTCTGTATTCCTGGCTGAAGGCTCTGAAATACAAGTCAAGGAAGG
>CAZNYK010000032.1:8474-35052 GCA_964577215.1 uncultured Saprospiraceae bacterium | reverse complement strand
TATATGGCACGGCAAAGGCGTGCGGCAGGGGCATGATCGCATTTCCACCCCGCCCTTACGAACCCCTCCGGCTCATGTTTTCCCAATGCAGGTTGGACCCCACATTGGGGTTGAAATTGGGATCGTCTGAGAGGATGTATTCGCCCAGGTTGTTGGACCAGGCATGCCGGTAGCCGCTGGGTAGTTCCACTTCCCTTCCCTCGTGCGGATCGTAGTAGCGGTCAATGTTGAGCATGTAGTCGCTGAAATGCTGCGCTCCCTTGTCATACACCCTGCCTTTTTCTTCAAAAATCTCAAGGTTTTCACGGCTCATCTGGTCGCTCATGCGGCTCAGCATGCGGCTCATTTCGCCGATGCTCTTGATGCGCTCAATTTGGTTCTGGGCGAGGTATTCGACCATGTGGCTGTACTTCGCATACCACTTCGGATTCACCTGAAAGGAGAAGGAGATGGTCTGGAAAATTTTGGTGTGGCGCTCTAATTCTCCTGGTGCAGCCTGGAAGGAGAAGAGGTAGTCCACATACCACAGGTAGTTGTAAACCATGCCGTACATGGTTTGCACCGGAATGGGGATAACCTCAACTACGCCGTAGAGTTCTTCTTCAATCATCGCAGTGCCGTCGGAGTACCGGAACCGCACTTTGGCGCCGTCGGCGTATCCCTGGTTTCCGGCGCCGAGCAATTTGGCCAGGTCGGGAAGCGCTTCGGCTTTAACGATCTCGACGCGCCCGCGGGCCTGTGGAAGCACGATGTATTTCAGGGCATCCAAGGCGCTTACCGGTTGTTTGATCTCCATGCCGAAATACTTTGAACCCGGGGGGAAAAGACCTTTCGTCATGGGGTCTTCGGCCCAGTAAAAGCAGTGGTTCGGGTAGGCTGAAAAGGCCGCTTTCCCTTTGGGGTCGTACACCCTGAAGGCTGCCATTGCAGGCATCATCGGCACGTCGAGCAGCCAGGTAATTCCTCCTTCAAATTGCCAATCGGACGGCATGAGAAAACTGAAAGCCTCCAGGCCTGTACCCGTATTGTCGATATAGGAGAATTTCCTGAATTTCAGTTCGTCGCCTGCCGGCCGTGCTTTGCTAAAACTGCTGTAGGTAACTTTCCCCTCATTGCCTCCGGCTTTGTCGGCGCTGCAATAGAGAAGCAGGGCGGGGAAAAAAAGTGCGTAAACCCATATTCGCGTTGCCATTTTTTTTGAGGAAAATAAAGGGAATTTTTGGCTGATTTGCAATGACATTAGTCAATATACTTACAGAAAGCTTCGACCACGCCCTGCGTGGCGCAAGCTCCGAGTCAAAAGCACATCTTAGGATTAAATTTTGTTCATGAAGAAAATTCAAAATTTATTTTCACGAAAGAAAGTGTTCTTCATTTTACAGCGCTGAAACTCGAAGCTACCTAAATAGTTACCAACCCTGAAATTTTTTTCCAGCCCCATAGGGGTATTCCCCCGCCTTGCGCATCCTCACATCAGCAAAGACAAAATGACCGATCCAAACACATACGTTGACCTTATCGGCAAATTCCTGGCCGGGGAAATCACGCCCGGCGAAAATACCGAATTGTCGGCCTGGGTTGAGCAAAGCCCGGCCAACCGGAAGTTCTTTGAAGAAATGGAAGCGCTCTGGCGCATTTCGACCCAACACGACCCGCAGCCGGAGCTGGATACAAAGGGCGCATGGGAAAAACTGGAGGACGCACTCGCCAACGGCCGGCGGCATACGGCATACAGCGACCCTGTACAACAAGCCCGCAGGCCTTACTCAGCAAGTTATCCGCCTCAACCGGCAAACCGTACCCGGCAAGCCGTTCGCCTTTTGCCCCTGTTCCTTCGCATCGCCGCCGTGCTCATCCCCGCCGTCATTGCCTTGTGGTGGTGGCAGGGCAAGCGCGAATCTGCCGGGACCCATATAGCGGCGCAAACCGCTTATGGCGAGCGTCGGGAAATACAACTGCCGGATGGCAGCGCGGTGCAGCTCAACCAACTTTCTGAACTGAGTTTTCGCGAAAGCGATACCGCCCGGTTTGTCATCCTGAGCGGCGAAGCTTTCTTCGAGGTAAAACACCTGGACGGCAAACCCTTCATCATCCAGAGCGGCGAGGCGCGCACCACCGTGCTGGGCACCTCGTTCAACGTGCGCGCTTATCCCGGTGAGGATCAGGTAGAAGTGAGCGTTGCTACCGGCAAAGTACAGGTGGAAGCTGCGCTGGCCCCCGAACAGAAAGCGGTCATACAGGCCGGTCAAGCGGTAGCAGTGCAGAAAGACAGCCGCCGCATCACAGTGGCCGAAGACCTTGCCGCCAATGCCGCCGCCTGGAAAAACCGCCGCCTGAGTTTCCGGGAAACCCGCGTCTCAGAAGTAGCCGGAGCCTTGGAGCGGTACTTCAATGTTAGCATCCGGTTAGAAGACCCGGATATCGGCGCCTGCCGGTTCAGCGGCGATTACAACGATCCGGAATTGGAAGATATACTTCGCGCGCTGACCTTTGCCATGGACTTGCAACTTGCGGCAAAAGATTCTGTCTTTATCCTTCAAGGCGAAGGATGCCCGCGATAATTGAGAGAAACCAAATGAAAAGAGTCCCCATATTCCTTTTGCAATGCCTGTTGCTGGCGCCGGGGGCCACGCTTACGGCACAGTTGCTCGATCAGCGCGTCAGCGTGCAGTATGCCGATGCTACTGTTTCGGAAGTGCTTTCCGGTATCAGCCGGGGCTACGGCACGCGATTTGCGTACAGCAGCGACTTCGTGCCCGTTCAACGGCGCATCAGCGTGGAGGCGCGCAACGAGCCGCTGCGCCGGGTGCTGGATCGCATTTTTGAAGATCAGCCCGTACAATATGCCGACATCAACGGGCAGGTGGTGCTCAAGGCGGATCGCACGCGCAAGCCGGAGCAGATCGGGCAGTTGGAAAAACCGAAAATTGTACCGGTACAAACCAGCCCTCTCTATCCGCAGGCGATTAGCAAAGAGGAAATGGCCGCCCTGAACCGGCAACGCGAACAATGGGCGCAGTTTGCTGCCATAGAGCGGCGCCGCGTTGAACGCCTGGAAGGCGGTACCCGTGCGGGAAGGCAGATCCCGGCGCCGGTGCTCCTGCCGCCTGCATCCGCCGGGGAAGAGCCGCAGCACCGCCTGGCGCAAGTCTCGCTCCTGCCTTTGATCGGCACCAACGCGCTTCGCAGTTGGGAAACGACCAACAATATCTCGTTCAACGTGCTTTGGGGCGCCAACGGAGGCGTTTCCGGCCTGGAAGTCGGCGGTTTCGGCAATACCGTTCGCGGCGATGTGACCGGGGTGCAGGTAGCCGGCGTGGGCAGTATTGTGGGCGGCGATATTACCGGCACACAAGTGAGCGGCCTGTTCAATATCGGGCCGGGAAAGGTACAGGGCGTGCAAGCTGCGGGGCTGTTCAACCTCAGCGGAGAGATAGACGCGGTGCAGGCCGCGGGATTGTTCAACATTGCCGATGGCAACATGAACGGGGCGCAGGCCGCGGGTCTGTTCAATATTGCTACCGGCGCAGCCGACGGGTTTCAGGGCAGCAGCCTCTTCAATATCAGCGGCGGCCATACCCGCTTGCAGGCAGCAACCCTGTTTAATATAGCAGGCGATGTGCGCAACGGCCAGGCATCGCTGTTGTTCAACCGCGCCAAACACGTGGAGGGATTTCAGTTTGCCCTGCTCAATATAGCCGATACGGTGGCCGGCGTGCCGGTAGGATTGCTCAACATCATCCGCCGGGGCTACAACCGGGTGGAATTGGCTGCATCCGAAACCTTTTACGGCAATATCGGCATCAAATTCGGGGCGAATTCTTTTTACAACATCGTCCACATCGGCGCGCATTGGGAATCGCTGCAGGCCAACCGGGTCAGCGGCTTGTCATGGGGAATCGGCTATGGCATCGGCAGGGCGAATACCCTGGGCCCGAAAGTGCATCTGAATACCGAGCTGCTCGCCATGCACGTAAATGAAAAAGAGCCGTGGACGCGCCCGCTCAACCTCCTGGGCCAGGCTAAATTCACCTTTGACTTGCGCGCCGGTTCCAGGCTCAGCTTTTTTGCGGGCCCGGCAGTCAACCTGATGATCTCCAGAAAATACGATCCCGATACCGGGCAGTACGGCTCCGCTTTGCCTCCGCAAACCTTGTGGCAGGGCAATATCGGCACGGCGCGGGCGCAGGCCTGGCTGGGGTTCACCGCAGGCATACGCGTATAAAATTGTAATGCATCCTTAAACTTCAAAAATCATGAAATCAATCATTCTTTCCCTCGTGTTGACGATGGCGGTATGTTTGTCTCTATCCGCACAACACGAAACGATTTTCGGCAACGGCCGCATAAGCGGCGGTTTCGGCGGCCCAATGGTAGAGATGGGCCTGCGCGAAGGCTTCGGTACCAGCTTCGGCGGCGGCGGCGGTATCGTTTTCGGCAATATTTTTCTCGGCGCCTACGGCTTGGGCGCCGTGGACTTGAAGGAAGTGCTCGAAAATGACGAAATCGACCGCCTGGAACTTGCGCACGGCGGCCTCTGGCTTGGTCTGACTTATCCTTCCTGGAAGGCTATTCACTTGTACGGCGGCGCCCGTATCGGTTGGGGCGGTGTCAATATCAGCCTGACCAATCCGCGTCGCTCGGATTTTGACCAGATTTTCGTTGCTACCCCTGAAATGGGAGCGGAACTCAATCTCACCCGCTGGTTTCGCATTGCCGGCACGGCGGGCTATCGCTGGGTGACCGGGTCTGCCTCCAATGCTTCCTATAAAGACTCCGACTTCAGCGGGCCTGTGGCTACGGTTGCTTTCCGCTTCGGGTGGTTCGGCAGCGGCCGGTTTTAATTGAAATTCAAAAAAACAACAGCCATGAAAAAAATCAAATGGATCATACCGGCTCTGGCCGTGGCGGTACTGGCGCCGGGTTGCTTTTTCAACTTTGACGACGACGACAACTTCCTCAGTTGCGTCAATGGAAGAGGGCCTGTCGTCACGGAGTCCTTTACGCTGCCTGCTTTCGATGTCATTCAGCTCAATATGCCGGCCGAGGTATTTCTTCGCCAGGGCGCCGAGCAGGAAGTTACCATCGAAGCACAGGAAAACATCATGGATCGCATCCGGCTCACCGTGCGGGACCGGGAGTGGGAGATAGAGTCCGACCGTTGTTTGCGCGATTTCAGCGACATCCGCATTTTTATCACCGTGCCCAATGTGAGAAAGCTCGTACTCAACAGTTCCGGCCGCATTTTCGGAGAAAACACCTTTAATATAGACGACATAGAGTTGCGCCTGGCAGGCTCCGGAGATATAGACCTGGCCCTGAACTGCGACGATGTGGACGCTACATTGTCAGGTTCCGGCGCCATCGCCCTGGAGGGCGCAGGCGATGAGCTTGACTTCGTACTGAGCGGATCCGGGAGATTGAAGGCCTTCGGCTTTACCGTTCGGGAAGCAGATATCCTCATAAGCGGATCGGGCAACGCAGAAGTGCGCGTTGACGACCAACTCAGCGTGCGCATCACCGGAAGCGGCGATGTGCTCTACCGGGGCAATCCCGCGCTCAATGTCAATATTACCGGATCGGGGAGGGTGATAGACTCGAATTAGGAGTGAAAAGCGAGAGGCTTGGCTATTGGGGTAATGATTGCATTTCCTGAGAAAAAGAACGGCCGGCAGCCACGGCCTGCAGCCAATGTTGCAGGCCGTTTTTTTTGACCATGAACCCGAGGGCAGACCCTTCCCATTTGGGCATTCCAGACAGTATCCGGGCTGCGATGGGCGGGCGGTCCTCCTGTTTTTTGCAGGCGAATAATTGGAGGAAATCCTGAAACAGGGGGCTTTCCGGCTGGGTACCTTCGCCTGTTTTCCGTTTGATGGTTTTCATTTGTTTGGCCACCAAGAAATCGTCTCCCGCTTCCCAATGGTTAATTAAATCCAATAGGGTGAGCAATTCGGCGAAGTAGCTTCTCACTTCTTCCCGGCATTCCCTGGCTTTGCGAAGGTAGAACTGTACTTTGGCGGATTTATTGAGAATTTGATTGCAAACGGCTAAGTAAATATAGCACAACATAGCGATGCGCTCCCCTGCAATGCCCTGTTTTTTAAGATTTTGCATCACCGGCTGTTCCCATGCGTTCAAAATGTGATCCCATTGCCGGCATTCAAAATTCATTTCCAGCACGGCATAGTGGAAATAGACGGCTTGAGACGCAAAGGCGGGATTTTTGCGGATAAGAGCCAACCCGGTTTCAATACAATCCTGCGCCGTGTCAAAATTCCTATGCTCTAAGCTGTAGTTCATCAGGTTGCGCAATACCGCGATATACTGAAAGGGCATGGTTTCCTGGAATTGGGGAAAAGCCTGGAAAAGCCTGACGTTGGCTTGGCGGGTCTCGCCTTCTTTCTGCACGTTGTTTACGAGCTTGAATACGCTCATCAGCAGGGTGTTGCGGGAAAGCTGCGCCCGGAAGGACAGGTCGTTCCGGCAGCCGGATTCCTCCTGCTCGATTATATCCAGGGCTTTGCGCTGCTCAGCCTCCCCGGGAGGTCGATGGTAAGCCTGCATCAGATATTCTATCCATTCAGAAGATATCCTGTGATAATTCAGCCCTGTGCTGATCTTGCGGATAAATTCCTCCACTTCCTCAAAATAGGGGTGTTTGCTTATGCCGATGCGGTCGTTTGACACGTGTTTGAGGTAAAATTCCCTGGCGCTGATCTCCAGCAAGTAGGTGAATTCTTCATAATGCAGGCATATGGCTTTGGCTTTTCCCAGGCGATCCAGCGCCTGGTCGAAGAGTTGTTTTTCCGCCAGGATGTCGGCTTCTTCAAGCCAGGTGCGCACCCGGCTGAGCACGCTGCGCTTGCTGTGGTAAGAGGTGAGGCTTTTAAGCAGCAGGTCCTGGAGCTGGATTTTATAGACTTTTATGTTTTTGGCAACCGTTTTGGGCACTTTGCCTTTGAGCGTCTCCTCATCGTACCCTTTCATCCGGTTGACGGCGTCAAACAGGTCGGTCAACTGGTTTGCCCCGGAGGCAAAATGAAGCCTGAAGTACCGCTTTTCAGCAGGGCTCATCGCATGGATGATCTGGAAAATATGGTCATTCGGCTTTTTCATTCATCGCTTTATCAGCTTTCCGGTTTTGATCGTATCTCCGCTGCCAATGCGATACAGATATACTCCGGGAGGGAGCATGTCCAAGGAAACGGTTTCGCTGCGAGCGCCGGCGCCGGTCCATCTGCGCTCGTACAAGCGCCTGCCCGAAGGTGCAAACACTTCAAAATGAACCGGACCCGAAGCCATATCTATTTGTATGGTAATTTCTCTGCCGAAAGGATTGGGGAAAACGCGCATGGCCTCTGCTGCGGAAGCTTCAGCGGCTGAACTAACCAACTCCAGTGCTCGCTCCACGGCAGCGACCGCATCTACCCTTCCAAACCCATAGACGGCATTGGGCGTCTCCATACCGGAAAAGCCCTGGCAATCCTGGAGGGAAAGCATGGGCATGGCAGTTTGCTCTATGATGGTTTCAATGGCTTCTACCTGCCCGGCCAGTTCAGGGTTGGCCGAAATGAGCAGCGCCACCAAGCCGGCCACATGAGGCCCGGCCATACTCGTGCCGCTGTAGGAGGCATACCCCCCGTTGCGGACGGCGGAGCGCACCCCCACGCCGGGAGCTGCCACATTGGGCTTGAGCCTGCCGCTGCCGTCGACGAGTACAGGCCCGCGGCTGCTGAATCCCGCAATGGTATCGTTGCTGCGGGTGGCGCCTACGGAAAAGCTGTGCTCGAACATAGCCGCCGGCGTCTCCACTGAACCGCAGCCGCTGCCGCTATTTCCGGCAGAGACTACCACCACAATCCCGGCCGCTTTCAAGTTGGCAACTACGGCCTCCATGGTAGCCCAGTTGGATGCGTTGCAGCCTTCCATTTCCGGGCAACTCCAGGAGTTGTTGATGACGTGGGGCGCCAAAGCAGGGTTGGGGTTTTGCCCTTCGAGATCGGTGGGCGCCATGAACCACTCAAAGCATTCAATGTAAGTGGCAGGCGTGCCGTAGCCGCGCTCCATATTGCGGCAGGCTATCCAGCGGGCGCCGGGTGCTACGCCTACCTGGTTGCCCTGGCCGTCGTCCCCCACCATAGTGCCCATGGTGTGCGTGCCGTGGTTGTGGTCGTCGCAGGGGACGGCCGAATTCAATCCGCACGGATTATTGGCTGGAGCGAGCACCGTGTCGCCGTGCAGAGGGCTGATCTCGTGAATGGCGTCGTGCCAATGGTAGTTGTGATCAACTGTATCGCCGTTCCAGCCGCGGTACTGGTCCCGGATGGCCGGGTGCGTCCATTCGTATCCGGTGTCCTGCCCGCCGATCACCACGCCCTGGCCGGTGTAGCCCCTGGCCCACAACTGGTCTGCGCCGATCCGTTGAATGCCCCATTCAATGGCGCTTCGCCATTGGAGCGCTTCGCCGGATCCGTCAAACGGTTGTTCCATGCGCACCCAGGGATTGGGTTCAATGCGGGCCGAAGCCGGATGTTCGGCCAAACGGCGCAACAAGGACATATCTCCCTTGACGAGCAAGGCATTGACGATAAAAAAACTGCGGTGCGGCGCTCCTGCTTGCAGGACGATGCGCAGTAATGGAGATTGGCTGCGCGCGGCAGTAGAGCGCAGCCGTTCAAATACGAAAGCGCCTTTCTCTTCTTTGCTGCGAAGGTTCTTTGCTCCCGCAATGTCGCCTTGTTCATGGAGTACTACCAAAAATTCGACGATTTGGCCGGCAGATGCCTGTTCCAGGACTGCATTATCTACCTTTAGCTTCCACTCTTCGTTATTGGGGAGAAAAGAAAGGGAAAGGAAGCATGCAAGAGGCAAGATGCCGGCAAAAAATAGGCGCACATTCATAATGATCGGAATTGGTACCAAGCGGAAACTGCTGAAAAGGGCAGAGAGTTCAAGCTCCGGCGCCGGTATTATTCCTGGATGGACTTCAGATAGTTCACCAAGTTGTTGATGCTTTGGCGCACTTGTTTTTCGTTCTTCAATTGTTCCGATTCTTTGAGCGTCCGGCCCCACACCGGCATATCGCCTGTACCATGGCCGGCTACCGGCACGCGGCCGTCGATGATCTGGTAAATTTGTTCATCGGGAAAATTGCCGCCCCGGCGCGCCGCGATACGGGTCAGATCGGCGGGGGGCAATTTGAGGTGTTCGGTCATAGCGCCGCCGCCTTTACCGTCGGTGCCGTGGCAAATGGCGCAGTACGACAAAAAGAGTTCATCACCGCCGGCAATGGATTTTTCTGTGGTATTGCAGTTGGAAAGGGCGAGGACAAATACAAACAGAAAAGCAGACCCCAGGGCTAAATTTCTGTTGCGCATGCGGAAGATCGTCGGCATTTTCATTTTATTTGGTTTGAGATGAAAGCACTATCAAGAGCATGGAGAAACCCATGCTTAAAGGTATAGCGATCGTGCGGAATTTTCACTTTTTCAAGCTGAAAAAATTCCGGTACTTTTTCGCCTTTGCGTTTGCGAAAGTTCCCAAATAACCTCAAGCGACGCTTATGCCTCCGCTTCAGCCTCCGTCTTGTGCGCCTCGATGAGCTTTTGCTGTATGTCGCCCGGAACCTGAGCGTACTCGGCAAAACGGCGGCCGTACTTGGCCCTGCCCTGGGTGAGCGAACGCAAAGTGGAGGAATACAGGTACAATTCGGCGAGCGGTACGCGGGCCAGGACTTTCTGATAGTGCCCGTCGGAGTCCATACCCATGATAATGGCGCGGCGGGTTTGCAGGTCGCCCATGACTTCGCCCATCACCTCGTCGGAACAGAGAATCTCCACGTCATAGATCGGCTCCAGGATTTGGGGCCCGGCTTCGGAAAACGCCTGGCGGAAAGCCTGGATGGAAGCGATCATAAAGGCCATGTCATTGGAGTCCACCGGGTGCATTTTGCCGTCATATATGCTCACGCGAATGTCCTGGCAGGAAGAGCCGGTAAGCGGTCCTTCCTCCATTTTTTGCATGATGCCTTTTTTGATGGCATTGGAGAAGCGCGCATCAATAGTGCCGCCTACGATGCACCACTGGTACACCAGTTTGCCGCCCCAGGGCAGTTCGTCGGTTTCTACGTTTTTCACAGAAAGATCGGCAGGAGCGGGCATCCCTTCATAGTAGGGTTCGATGCGCATGTGCACCTCGGCAAACTGGCCGGCGCCGCCGGTTTGTTTTTTGTGCCGGTACATGGTATTGGCCATGCGGGTGATGGTTTCGCGGTAGGGAATGCGGGGGCGAACGTACTCCATGGACACCCCGTTGACCGATTCGATGCGGTGCTTGATGAGGTCCAAGTGCAATTGGCCCTGGCCGTAGAGGATTGTTTGCTTGAGTGCCTTGGATTGCTCGACGACGAGCGTGGGATCTTCCTCTGCTATGGTATGCAGGGCCTTCATCAGCTTTTCCATGTCGTTTTTGTTGGGCTGATGCACGCCTACCTCGATGCGGGGGCTTGGGAAGTGGATGGGATCGATTTTGCGATCCACCCCTTTCAGGTTGAGGGTATTGTTGGTATGGGTATTTTTAAGTTTCACGGTTGCGCCGATGTCTCCTGCCATAAGGGCATTGACGCCCTCGCGGTCTTTGCCGTTGGCGAGGTATATTTGGCCGAAGCGCTCTGCGGTGCGATTTTCCGAATTGATGAGTTCGTCGCCGGTATGCAATACCCCGGAATAGACCTTGAAGTAGGAGAGGTTGCCCACGCGGGGTTCTGAGATGGTTTTAAACACAAACACCGTAGCGCTGTCTTTGCTGTTGCAGGCCAGCTTGCCGCCGCCTTCGAGTTCGGCATCGGGGCTGTCGGCGGGCGAGGGGCACACGTCGTTGATGAACCCCATGACGCGGCCGCTGCCCATATCCTGCAAAGCAGAGCAACAGAACACTGGAAATATCTGCTGATGGGCAATGGCGATGCGCAAGCCCTGGGCAAGTTCTTCTTCGCTGAGCGTGCCCTGCTCGAAGTAGCGTTCCATCAGGCCTTCATCGTTTTCAGCGGCGGCTTCTACCAACGCGTTGTGCATGGCGTCGGCGCGCTCCTTTTCCGCAGCGGGAATCGGCTCCTTTTCAGGTTTGCCGCCGCCTTCGGGAAACACGTACATCACCATGCGCAGGGCATCCACAATTTTGTTGAATCCCGTGCCGGAATTGAGGGGATATTGCACCGGGATGACGTGGCTGCCGAAGCGCTGCCGGGCCTGCTCCAAAGTAGTGTCGTAATCGGCTTTTTCGTGGTCTAAGTGATTGATGACAAAAAGAGCGGGAGTTTTGAACTTCTCGATGTATTCCCAGATGAGTTCGGTGCCCACCTCTACGCCGCTGCGGGCATTGAGCGTGACCACAGCCGTATCGGCTACTTTGAGGGAAGAGACCACCTCGCCCACAAAATCGTCGGAGCCGGGCGTGTCTATGATATTGATCTTGGAATCCTTCCATATCACGTGAAGCAGCGTGCTGAAAATGGAGTTGCCGCGCTCGTGTTCCAGGTCGGTGTAGTCGGAAACGGTGGACTGGTCTTCCACCTTTCCGCGGCGGGAAATAGCTTTGCCTTCAAAGAGCATGGCTTCTGCCAGTGTGGTCTTGCCTGAACCGGAGTGCCCGAGGAGTACGACGTTGCGAATGTTTCTGGTATCGAAGTTCATAAGTACGGTGATATTTGGTGTGAGTACAATAAGTCGCAAGGGAAACCAAGGGCTTCCCGGAAAACGGCCTGAAAATACAGCCGCCTGCCGGAAAAAAAAATATTCTGCCGGATATTTTTCACCATCCGGCCCGATAGGGGCATCCCAACAACTTCGCAGGCCTGTTGTTAAAGCTGCATGGCTCATTATTATGTTCTGTTCGATGGGGAGTGCAACCTGTGCAACGGCACGGTGCAGTTCATCATCCGGCGCGACAGGCGCAACCGCTTCCGCTTCGCCGCCTTGCAGTCGGAAGCAGGGAAAACCATGCTGCAATCGCACCGGCTTCCGCCTGAAGCGCTCGATACGGTGGTCTTGATCTCCGGAGGGCGGGCCTATACCCGCTCCGATGCGGCATTGGGTATAGCCAGGCGCTTAGACGGGCTGTGGCCGTTGTGTTATGCTGCGGTTGTAATTCCCCGCTTCCTGCGCGACCGGGCCTACGACTTCATAGCCCGCAACCGCTACCGGTGGTTCGGCAAGCGGGAGGAGTGCATGGTGCCTACGCCGGAGTTGCGGAGCCGGTTTTTGTAGCTTTATGGCATTGATGGAAGCCTGCAGCTTTTTTAAAAGAGGTTGTTCTCACAAATCGCCCTCCGGCACTTCGCCGGCCTTGATGCGGGCGGTTTGCTCGGGAGTAAAGGGCGGCTGGAACAGTTCGGGGCGTTCGTGGTAGCGGCGAAACAGGTCGGCAATGAAATGCATGCGTTCGTGCAGGGAAGCCCAATCGCAAGCGCCGGAGGCGTTCGTGCTGTCGGGCGTGGGATCAACGGCGGCCAACAAATCCAGCAGTTCGGGATTGCTCAAGCGCTCAAGGGAGGCCGCAAAACCCTGCGGCAGGTCGCGGCCGAGGCGAAGCCGTTCCCGGGGCAGGGAAAGCGCCATGAGGTGTTCGGTGAGGAACAGGCGGATGCGGCGGCGGGCGGCATCGTAGAGGCGCTGCACGGCGACATCCAAGCGGGCGCGTCGATCGATCAGCCTTAGGAACCGCCAGGCCAGCCGGATGAACCGGCCCCGGCGCGGGAACAGCGCGTCGAGCAGCCGGCGCGCAAATTCTGCCGGCTCAGGCAGGGAAGCCTCCAGCGCCGCGGCGATCTCGGGCTGAAGGCGCGTTTGTTCGTGCCATCCTATCCCGAGGTTGGCCAGCAGTATCCGTTCGGCGCGGGCTTTAGGATCGGATTCGAACCTGGCAGCGTAATAGTGCCGGAACGCCTGCATCAGGTAGTGCTGCCCGGCTGGCGGATCGCCGGGCGCAAGCGGCGCGCAAAAAGCGTCGAGCAAGGCGTCATCGCGTTCAGCGCCCGGCGGGAAATCCGCTAAGAAACGGGCAAATTCGCGTCCGATCTCGGCATATACCTTGCGGTTGCCCCGGCCTACCGCATCGGCGGCCCGTTGCGTGGCGCCCGTTACATCCAAGGCATCCCATACCCGTTGGCGCACATCAGACGAAGCGGCACGCTTGCCTGCCAGGGCGGCGATCTCAGCCAGGGCCTGCTCTGCGGCAGGCTCCGAGCCCAGCCATTGCTCCATGGCCCGCCGTAGGTCTTCCCCGCGCATGGTTTGCCCGGCTTGCCGGGAGGCCCATGTGGCGAAGGTGCACCAATTGGCGCCCGGGCCGATGAGCCGCGCCATAGCTGCCGACAACTCTGCGTAGCTCTGCGTAATGCGCAGGTTGCGCAGCACCTGCGCTTCCAGGTGCGCGATGCGCTCTACCGAGGCAAAAGAAACGTATTCATCCATGCCGGCACAATTAGATTTCACTTAATCACATATCGCAAACCCAACCTGGAAATGAAACCGAAGTTTCTTTGTTCCGGTCTTGAGGTGCTTTCCGGCAGGCTGACAAGCCCCCTGAAATAACGGGCGTCTCCCGTCACGGCCCACTTATCGTTTAGCGGTAATAAAAAGCCCGCACCACCAAGGAGGGAAAAATCAATTTGAAATCATCATTTTCATAGGAAGGTGTTTTTTTTTGAATCGCAGTTAAACCGCTGAATATCCCGCTATCTGCCGGCTATCGACTATAAATTCAGCGCGCAATGCCGAAAAACTCCGCCGCCCACCAGGAGGAGTGGAAATCCACATCCTTGGCAAAGGCTGCCGTTTCGCCACCCTGACGCGGGCCGGTACCGGGGTCCACCGGAATGGCATGCCCGATGCCGCCGATGTCGTAGCGCACGATGGCATTTTTGCCGTTTTGGGCCCAGGAGACGCGCTGCACTTTGGGATTGCCGTTGAAGTTCTTCTGTGTGGCGCTCGTGATGGCATCTATCCCCCATACATTGATCCACTGCTTGACGATCTCGCCGGCATTGACGATCTTGACGATGTTGTCGTCGGTACCGTGCATCACGGCCATGCGGGGATAGGGACCGGAATAGCCGGGATTTTGGCGGCGCACTTTGTCGCCCCAGGCTTCCGGGCTGAGCGTGACGTTGCCGCCCATGGCCAGCATACCGCTGGGAATGTCGGTTGCCGCGCCGTAGGGTACGCCGGCCAGCGCCACGGCGCCGTCAAAAACCTCCGGGTAAGCGGCAGCCATGGCCACGGTCATGGCGCCTCCGGCAGATATGCCTGTCACGAAAACACGGTCCTCGTCAATGCGGTGGTTGGCCATGGCATGGTCGATCATCTGTTTAATGGAGAGCGCCTCGCCCGAGTTGCGGGCGTTGTCGCTTTCGTTGAACCAGTTGAAACAGCGGTTGAGGTTGTTGCTAACCTGCTGTTGCGGGTACAGCACGATGAACTTCTCCTGGTCGGCCAGGCTGTTCCATCCGCTCAGGCGGGCCATCTCGGCGGCATCCTGCAGGCAGCCGTGCAGCACCACCACCATGGGGGCATTGCGCCTCAATCCTTCGGGAATGTATTGATAGCATTTCAGTTCGCCGGGGTTGCTGCCGAAGCCGCTCACTTCTGTCATACCGGTCAAAACGGGTTTTTCGCAGCGGCTCAGGGCTATTACTGCCAAAAAGGCTATGCTCAGGAATCTTTGCATGGAGGTGGATTTTGCTGTAAAGGTACGCAACTCCCTAAACTGTCGTATCAGTAATCGATACATCCTTTCCCGGGATTTTTTGTTTTGACAAAAAAATCTTATGCTTCGATATGCGCTTCTCATCACGGTAGCCGGATTGTTGTGGCAATGCCGGCCGGCCACGCCGCCTGTAGCCGAAGACGCTGCCGCCGTGCCTGTCATGTGGAATTCCGGCGACTCCATACCCAAGCTCGGCCCCTACTGGCGCCAGGGAAAAGCCGAGATAAGCCGCTTTGAACTGCAGCAGCACCGCTACCGCGACCTGCACCCCGGCGAGGCCGTGCTCGTGATGGTAACGGAAGACTTCCTGACCGGCAAGCAAGTAAAAAACGACCGCTACCAGAATCCCAACTCCGTACCGGTGCTCAAAACCAACCTGCTTGCCCGCTTTACCACCGGCATCTATGACTACTCCATGATGACCTCGGTTTTCACTCCTGACGGCATACCCGCTTTCCCGCATACGCTTAAATTGACGCATAGCAGCCAGGACTGGTGCGGGCAGACGTTCATGCAGATCAATCACGGGGGCAAGAGCTATCGCACGCAAGTGCGCTCCTACTTTGAGGAGGAAGGCGATGAAGACGGCGCCGTGCCGCTTGCCATATTGGAAGATGAACTCTTCAACCGGATACGCATGAACCCTCAAGGCCTGCCTGCGGGAAAGGTCAAAATGCTGCCGTCTGCTGCCATAGCGCGCCTGCTGCACAAGGAATTCCAACCCATGGATGCGGAAGCAAGCCTCTTATCCTATACGGGCCGGGAATTCCCGGGCGAGCAGTTGCAGGCCTATCGCGTGGTATTCCCGGCGCTGAAGCGCACCTTGGAGATCGTCTTCGAGCAGGCGCCGCCCTACCGCATAGCGGGCTGGAGCGACGCGTATCCCGGCTTCGACGGCAAGGAGCGGCGCACCGTAGCCCGGCGTACGCATCTGATACTGGACGACTACTGGAAGCACAATGGAGCGGGGGATGCTTCGATGAGGGAGGCGTTGGGGTTTGGAAATTAGCATATTGGCAGTTACAAACTCGCGAAATTTATTAAATTTGCACATGATTTGCTATCATGTCTGTTGTAGCAGCTTTCGACGATATTGCAGGCTTACTTGCCCGAATAGATCCGGAGAAGATTGCTCAATTGCGTCCTTCCAAGCAAATGGTCGAGCGGGTGGAAGAATTGGTGTATAGAAAGAAAGACGGGGAAATCACAGTCGAAGAATCCATTGAACTGGAAAATCTTGCTTTGGTGGCGCCCCCTCTGCAACTCAGCATATTCTGCATATCTTCGCTTTCGAAACCGGATGCCGGAACATTTGGAATAACCTCTCTTTTGTGAAGTCATGGACAACGCCACCCACTTCCAATCCATTCTCGAAGACTTCAACTCCGCCCTCTGGGGGCATCATTTTTGCGTGCCGGAGGCCATAGCCCGGCCATTCATCGAGGGCGACAACCGGCGCGTGGTGTGCACCATCAACGGCTCGGCGCCTTTCCAATGCGCGCTGATGCCCAAAGGCGATGGCTCGTTCTTCATCAACGTGAACAAAAAACTGCGCGACAAATACAAGCTCAAGCTGGGCGCTACGCTGGAGGTGTCACTCTGCAAAGACGAAAGCCGCTACGGCTTGCCCATGCCCGAGGAGTTCGAGGAACTGCTGGCACAGGACGAGGAGGGCGACCGCCTGTTCCATGGACTTACACCCGGGAAACAGCGAACCTTGCTGTATTACATCGGTCAACCCAAAACAGCCGATACCCGCCTGGTGCGGGCTGTTGCCGTGGTGGAGCATCTCAAGGCCAATGGCGGGAAGGTGGATTTCAATATCCTGATGCGCAGCAGTTAATGATCCACATCCACTACGCCGTATTCCACGGAAATTCTTTCTGGGCCAGCAACTCATGTAGCTTGTGGAGTTGGTCTTCGGATCCCAACGCAATATAACTCTCGCCGGGCAGCAAAACCGTGTCGGGGGTTGGATTGACATGATAATTGCCGGTCTTGTTCTTATAACCAATGATATTGATGCCCGTGCGGGCACGAAGATGCAGATCGCGCAAGGACAAAGCACGGCAGCCTTCCGGAAGGTCTTCAAACCAGATCTCTTCGAAGCGGATATCGGACTGGTATTCCCTCGTGATGAAGGAAAAAAACTCCACGGCGCCAGGTTTACTCACCAAGGTGGCCATGTAAAACCCGCCGATTAGTTCGGGCATGACCACATGACTGGCGCCCGCCATCATGAGTTTTTTTTCGGAACGGGGGTCCATGGCCCGGCTGATGATGTTGATCTGCGGGTTGAGCTGGCGCGCCGATAGCACAATGAAGAGATTATCGGAATCGTCGGCCAATGCACAAATGATGGCTTTTGCCCGGAGGATGCCGGCCTGAAGCAGCAATTCATCCTGGGTAGCATCCCCTTCGATATAGAGCAGCGGCGGGTCGTGCTGCTGAATTCTTTCAATTTTATCGGGCGCCTTTTCGAGAATGACAAAAGGCAGGTCGTGGTGCAGCAGGTTAAGGGAGATCTCTTTTCCGTACTTGCCGAACCCGCACAGGATCACATGCCCCTGGAGCGCATCTATACTCTTTTTCATGCGTTTGAGATACCATTTTTTAAAGCCCTCGCCTTCCACGATGTAGAAAGAGATCACAGCCAGCAAATAAGCGAATATACCTATGTTGAAGAGAATGAGGATAGAGGTAAAAATGCGGCCAAGCGGGTGGAGCGGCTCTACTTCGGTGAAGCCGACCGTAGAAATAGTGATAATGACCATGTAAAAGGCTTCGGTAAGGTCATATCCTTCTAAAACCATAAAACCCACAGTCCCGATCACAATCTCTGCAACCAGCAGCCAAAGGGCTATTTCCAAATTCAGCGTTCGCCCCGGTGGTTTCAATGGCAGCCGCCGTATGACGCGTCTATTTTTTCGCTTGGTTTTGGGCACAAGACTGGAAATTTGGATTTCAAAATGCAAATATAGACACAGCTTGCATTGTTCCTTCAAAAACCTTATACCCTCGCCGGGTGTTCGCCATTCTGGAGGTAAAAAAACCATATAAGAACATACAAAACGGTTTTTCTACCTTTACACCCTGATTTTATTACAAACGAAAACATGGGCAAACATACCATTCGCATCGTCTCCGTCATCATTGCACTCATCGTTTTTATCGGAGGGTTCCTGCTTTTCCGGGCAGGCTATTTCGGCGGGGATAAGCTGGCCGCGCCCCCCACGCCCGCAGCCACGCCGGGCAGGCCGGGCGGTATGGCCGGTACACCCACCTCGGTGCGGGCCATGCGCGTACAAAGCAGCGTACTGAGAGACGAAATATCCGTCAACGGTTCCACGGTTCCACCGGAGGAGGTATTGATCAGCGCAGAGGTGGCGGGTAAGATCACCCGCATACTCTTCACCGAAGGCGGCGCTGTAAAAAAAGGCGCTTTGTTGGTGCAAATGGACGATGACGAACTGCAAGCCCAGCGCAAGCGTTTGCAGGTGCGCAAGGAATTGACCCAGCGCATAGCGGAGCGCTTGAAAAACTTGTACGAGCGCGAAGGCGTCAGTCTCCAGGAATACGAAATAGCCCGCGCCGAGGCCGACCAGGTGTTGGCAGAAATAGCCCTCCTCGACGTGCAAATAAGCAAACGCGGCATTCGCGCTCCTTTCGACGGGCGCCTGGGTTTGAGAATGGTGAGCGAGGGAAGCTACGTGTCGCCCGGTATGCCGATCGTAAATTTAGTGAGCGCCAATCCCATCCACATTTCCTTTACAGTGCCCGAGCGCTACAATGCCGTGGTACAGCAAGGCTCTTCGGTGCGTTTCCGCATGGATGGCTCCGACCGGCTCTACTCCGCTACCGTCATTGCGCGCGAGCCGCAGATAGACCCAACCACGCGCACCATGAGGGTAAAAGCTTCGGCGCCCAATCCCGACGGCCGCATTCTCCCCGGGGCATTTGCAGCAGTAATGGTAGGTCTCAAGGAGTACGACCGCACCATCATGATACCTACCGAGGCCATTGTGCCGGAGGAAGGCTTGCAAAAGGTATTTCTTTACAGAAACGGCACAGCGCAGGTGGCACAGGTAGAGACAGGCATCCGCAAAGATGCCAATATTCAAGTGCTTAAAGGCTTGGCAGAAGGGGATACCATCATTACTACCGGGGTGCTCCTGATACGGCAAGGCGCGCCGGTGAGCATCGAGCAGATGCTGGAGTAGAGCATTAATAGGCGGAACTGGTTTGACCGCCAGGCCAATTATCGCCTTAAATCCAAATAGGCAATTCCACTGTTTACGATTTTACCACTCCACCAAAAAGGCAGCTCATGAGTTTATCGTCCGTCAGTATTCAGCGCCCGGTACTATCCATCGTCATGTCGGTGGTCATTGTATTGTTTGGTCTTATCGGGTTGCAATTCCTCGGCATCCGGGAATACCCCAGCGTGGAGCCGCCTATCATTACGGTTTCATGCAGTTATACCGGCGCCAATTCCGACATCATTGAGTCGCAGATCACCGAGCCGATCGAAGGGGCTGTAAACGGGATTGCAGGCATTCGCAGTATCACCTCCACGAGCAGCAATGGGCGCAGCACCATCACCATAGAATTTAACCTGGGCGCCGACCTCGAAGCTGCTGCCAACGACGTGCGCGACAAAGTATCCCAGGTAGTCCGCCAGTTGCCGGTGGATGCCGACCCGCCGGTAGTATCCAAAGCGGATGCCGACGGCTCTCCTATCGTGTTCATTACGATATTCAGCGAACAGCGTTCTCTGCTGGAGCTGAGCGAGATAGCCGAAAACATCTTCAAAGAGCGCCTGCAAACCATACCCGGCGTAAGCGCCATCCGGATTTGGGGGGAAAAAAAATACTCCATGCGCCTGTGGATGGATCCTGATAAAATGGCGGCTTACCAACTCACGCCCCTCGACGTGCGCGCTGCCCTCTTGCGGGAAAATATCGAGTTGCCCTCGGGTATGGTAGAAGGCGCCAATACCGAGCTCACCGTGCGCACCCAGGGCCGCATGAGCAGCCCGGAGGAGTTCAACAAACTCATCATTAAGCAGGAAGGCGGCAGCTTAGTGCGCTTCCGCGATCTGGGCTATGCCGAACTGGCGCCTGAAAACCTTCGCACCGTCCTGCGTCGCGACGGCAAGCCCATGGTGGGCAATGCCATTCAACCGCAACCCGGCACCAATCACATCGAGATAGCCGATGAAGTGTACAAGCGCTTGGAGCAAATCAAAAAAGACATCCCGAAAGACCTTGAGGTTTCCATCGGCTTTGACACTACAAAGTATATCCGCTCTTCGATCAAAGAGGTAGAGCAAACCATCTACCTGGCATTCAGCTTAGTGGTACTTATTATCTTTTTGTTTCTGCGCGACTGGCGCACGACCATCATCCCCGTACTGGCAATTCCCATTTCATTGATCGGGTCGTTCTTCGTGATGTATTTGGCCGGATTTTCCATCAACGTGCTTACCCTTTTGGGAATCGTATTGGCCATCGGTCTGGTGGTGGACGACGCTATCGTGGTGTTGGAAAACATCTATGCCAAGATTGAAGCGGGGAAGGCGCCGTTACAGGCTGCGCTTACCGGTTCCCGCGAGATATTTTTCGCGGTGATCTCCACCACGGTCACTTTGGTGGCTGTTTTTCTTCCTGTGATCTTTTTGCAGGGGCTCACCGGGCGCTTGTTCCGGGAGTTCGGTGCGGTCATTGCCGGCTCAGTGATCATTTCCTCGTTTGTAGCGCTTTCGCTTACGGCCATGCTTTCCTCCCGCATTTTGAAAAAGCGCGCCATAGAACCCTGGTTCTATCGCGTTACCGAGCCTTTCTTTACGGGTTTGAACAATATATACCGCCGGGCGCTCAACGGATTTCTGCGCGTGCGCTGGATGGCTCTCGTCGTCATGGGCTTTGCAGCCGCAATGATCGTTTTTTTCGGGAAGCGCATACCCTCCGAGCTGGCCCCCAATGAAGACCGCAGCAGTCTGCGGACGGTAGTATCAGCTCCTGAAGGCTCTACATTCGAATACACCGACTCGGTGGTGATGGATCTCTACCGCCTGATGAAGCAAGAGGTGCCCGAAGTGGAGGGCATCACCTCCGTGACGGCGCCGGGTTTCGGCGCTACTTCTGCGGCGAACAATGGTTTTGTAAACCTTATTCTCAAAGATGCCACCGAGCGCAAACGCAGCCAGCAGCAGATCATGGACGATTTGCTGCCCCATGTGCGCCAGCAAACCCGTGCGCGCATCTTTATCACCCAGGAACCTACTATTAGCGTGGGCGGCCGCCGGGGTGGGCTGCCTGTGCAGTTCGTAATCCAGGCCCCTAATTTTGAGAAACTCAAATCCGTTCTGCCGGAGTTCCTTGCCGTTGCCCGCGAAAATCCCATTTTCACCGTTGTGGATGTGGATTTGAAATTCAACAAACCGGAGATCGATGTGCGCATCGACCGGCAAAAAGCGCAAGACCTCGGCGTATCCATGTTCGACGTGGCGCAAACCCTTCAGTTGGCATTCAGCGGCTCCCGCTTCGGTTACTTTGTTCTCAACGGAAAGCAGTACCAGGTCATCGGGCAGGTGCAGCGCGAAGACCGCAACAAGCCCGCCGACCTGCGCCGCCTCTACGTGCGCAACAACCGGGGCCAGATGGTACAACTGGATAACCTCATCTCCATGGAAGAGCGCAGCGCACCGCCGTCGTTATACCGCTACAACCGCTTCATTTCTGCCACCGTTTCGGCGGGCCTGGCGCCGGGAAAAACACTGGGCGAGGGTATAGACGCCATGCAAGCCGTTGCCGACCAGGTGCTGGATGACACATACCTCACAGCATTAGCGGGGCAGTCCAAGGATTTCAAGGAGAGTTCCTCCAGCTTGCTTTTCGCATTCGGCCTGGCGCTTATTCTCATCTTTTTGGTGTTGTCGGCGCAGTTCGAGAGCTTCCGCGATCCCTTTATCATCCTGTTCACGGTACCTCTGGCAATGGCCGGTGCGCTGCTTGCCCTCTGGCTTTTCGATGCAACGCTGAACATTTTCAGCCAGATCGGCATCATTATGTTGGTGGGCTTAGTGGCCAAGAACGGGATTCTCATTGTGGAGTTTGCCAATCAGCGGAAGGAGCAGGGGTTGAGCAAAATGGAGGCCATTAAAGACGCCTCCGTGGCCCGTTTCAGGCCTATCCTCATGACGAGTTTCTCCACCATTCTGGGCACCTTGCCTATAGCGCTTGCGTTGGGGGCAGGTTCCGAGAGCCGGGTTTCCATGGGTGTCGTGGTAGTTGCGGGCATGGCATTTTCTTCTCTGCTTACGCTGTTTGTCATTCCGGCGGTATATTCTTACTTCTCCAGTGAGAAGGCAAACGTACTGGTCATTGTAGAGGAGGAAGCAGAACCATTGGAAGCAATTTAAAGAAATGCCGCTAATAGACAGATACAGTACGGGAATTGCATTAGTCAGGGCTTTTCTCAAAAGGTTGGGAGCTGCATTTATGGATTTGGCGCCTATTATCCTGGTGGTGGCATTTTTTCAGATCGTGGTTATCCGGCAGCCGATACCGCAGTTCGGAGAGATCATTTTCGGCAGTTTGTTGGTGGTATTTGGCCTTATGCTTTTTGTAGAAGGGCTGGAAATGGGCTTGTTCCCCATTGGGCAGGCTATGGCTGATGCACTGGCGCGGAAAGGCAGCTTGTTCTGGCTGCTGCTATTTTCGTTTGCATTGGGATTTTCTACTACGGTAGCGGAGCCGGCGCTGGTAGCCGTAGCCGATGAAGCAGCGCGGATTGCATCGGAGAGCAATTTGCTGCCACCTGGGCAGGTAGTCAGGGACAATTATGCTTTAGGCTTAAGGCTCTCAGTTGCTTTTTCCGTAGGTTTTGCCATACTCATTGGCGTTTTGCGCATTCTAAAGGGATGGCCTTTGTATTATCTCATTATCGGCGGGTATGTGTTGGTAATGCTGATGACCATAGTAGCGCCGCAAGAGATAATAGGCATAGCTTATGATGCCGGTGGAGTGACTACCTCTACCATTACGGTACCCTTAGTGACGGCATTGGGCGTAGGCTTAGCTTCTGTTATTCGAGGGCGAAGCCCTTTGCTCGACGGATTCGGGTTGATTGCCTTTGCCTCTTTACTCCCAATAATCTTTGTGATGGGCTACGGGCTTGTGGTGTTCAGATAAACAAAAGCAAAAGCATAAATGACCAACCTATTCATAGATTTTGGCAGCATTTTGCTTTCAACGATCCAGGATGTTGTCCCTATTATCATGCTCATTCTCTTTTTTCAGATTGTTGTTTTGAAACGCCCAATTCCACATCTGAAAAGAGTGATTACCGGCGGGTTTTATGTGGTTATCGGTTTAGCTCTGTTTTTGATGGGATTGAACAAAGCCTTGTTCCCGTTAGGCGACCTTATGGCCAGCCAGTTGGCTGATCCTGCATTTGTTGGATTGCAAAATGGACAACCGGTACATTGGGCATCGTATTACTGGATATATATCTTTGCTGCATTGACCGGTTTTGCCACTACCATTGCAGAGCCTTCGCTGATTGCAGTTGCTTATAAAGCCAACGAAGTGTCGGCAGGAACTATTGGGCAATGGGGGTTGCGGATAACGGTAGCAATAGGTGTCGCCATTGCCCTGGCGCTGGGGGCATATCGCATTGTGACCGGAACACCTTTGTACCTCTACATTCTGGTTGGTTACATAGTCGTAATTGTTCAGACCATATTTGCGCCTAAACAGATCATAGCGCTGGCATACGACTCCGGTGGCGTTACCACTTCAACCGTAACCGTGCCTATTGTGGCCGCGTTGGGGCTTGGATTGTCGAGTGCCGTCCCAGGGAGAAACCCGGCCATCGACGGCTTCGGCCTCATTGCTTTTGCCAGTTTGTTTCCCATCATTGCAGTGATTGGATACGCGCAGTTCATGGAATGGAGATTGAATTATTCAGAAAAAGGAAAATAAGCCATGCGATTCAAAGTCATTATGGTATCGGTAAAAACCCACCTCACTGACAAAGTGGTGGACGGCGCCAAAACTGCCGGCGCTACCGGCGCTACCATCATCCCGGCCCGGGGCACCGGCATCCATGAGGCCAAATCTTTCTTCGGTTTGAGCCTTGAAGCCCAGACGGACATTATCATGTTCTTAGTGGAAGAACACATGGTGGAGCCGATATTGGAGGCCATCAAAGCGTCTGGGAAATTCAACGAGCCCGGTACCGGCATTGCCTTTGTGATGCCGGTGGAACACGTGTGCGGACTGGAGAGCCAGATCGAGAAGTTTAAGCAGCAGGCCAGGGATCAGTATTATTGATGATTGATGATTTTTGATTTTTGATTTTTGATTTACGATTTACGATTTTCCCGGTTCCCCCGATTCCGTATCTTTGCCCCGATTTTGGTATCCTTGCCTGCATGGGCGGGCCTTGGCGGTGTACCAGCGGAAACGCGGGCTGTTTTACACACAGCCTCATTTGTCATACTCGATAGCCAAAAAATGTTGTTATGCCCAGATTGTACAACCTCGTGAACAACGAGGAACTCAAGCGTCGTTTGTACGAAAGCGACGAAAAGCGCATTACCTTTTCTTTTTACCAGTACTGGAATCTGCCCGATCCGCAGACCTTTCGCGATCAGATATTCCGCGAGTGGGTTGATCTCGGCGTATGGGGCCGTGTGTATGTGGCCAAAGAAGGCATCAATGCGCAGGTTTCCGTTCCGGAAGCTAATTTTGAAGCCTTCAGGGATGCGCTGTACCGCATACCCGCGCTCACAGGCATCCGGCTCAACATCGCGGTAGAAGACAACGGGAAGTCGTTTTACAAACTCAAGATCAAGGTGCGCGAAAAGATCGTGGCTGACGGCCTGGACAACGGCAGCTTCGACGTGACCCGCCGCGGGCGTCCGCTCGGTGCAAGGGAGTTCAATGCCCTGACCGACGACCCTGATACCATCGTGGTGGACATGCGCAACCACTATGAGAGCGAAGTGGGGCATTTCCAGGATGCCATCTGCCCGGAGGTGGTCACCTTCCGCGAAGCCTTACCGGTGGTGGAAAAAATGCTGGAAGACAAAAAAGAGCGCAACGTCATTATGTATTGCACGGGCGGGATACGCTGCGAAAAAGCGAGCGCTTATTTCCTGCACAAGGGTTTTCGCAACGTCCACATGGTGGAAGGCGGCATCATCGAGTACGCAAGGCAATGCAAAACTCAGGGCCTGCCCAACAAGTTTATCGGCAAGAACTTCGTGTTTGACGAGCGGCTCGGCGAGCGCATCTCCAACGAGGTTATTGCTCACTGCCATCAGTGCGGCGCTCCCTGCGATGCGCATACCAATTGCGCCAACGATGCATGCCACCTGCTTTTTATCCAATGCCCTGCCTGCGCTGAAAAATATGAAGGTTGCTGCTCAAGCCGCTGCACAGATTTTAACCGGCTGCCGGAAGCGGAGCGCGAAGCCCTCAAACCGAAAATGACCTTCAACGGCAGCAAGTTTACCAAAGGGCGGTACAAAGCTTATCACAGCGGAGCCGATCTGGTAATGGAGTAGCCCGGCTTCCGAACCTCCTAAGAGCTTGTTGGGGTTTTCTCACTGCTTACTGCCCGCTTTGCCGGTACAACCCCATCAAAACCCGCTCCGGCCTAAAGAAGGCCTCCTGTATATCGGAACGATATGAAGGATTGAAAGCGCGCACGGCGTTTTGAATGGCAAAAAAGGCGCCGATGCCGTACATCAGCGGCGGTTCGCCCACCGCTTTGGATCGCAGAATTGCTGCCTGCGGACCTTCCTCATTCAGGGGACAGCGAGCAAGATCAGGGAACCTCACAAAGGTAGAAAACCCTGTAAAAAGTTTACAACAGCCAGGGAATTACAGCCTTTCGCTCCGGCGGATAATCAGGGAAGTGCGAGCGGTACCACCGGTGGTGGGCTACGGCGCGCGGTATGAGGTTTGCAGCCGTCCACACGGCAAAGCTGAGCGCCGGGAGGTTCCAGGCCATGAGGGCGAATCCGCACCACTCTACGATTTCTCCGAAGTGGTTGGGGCAGGATATCCGGCGAAACAGCCCTTGCTGCGGAATCCGGTAGCCGGTTTCTCCCGGACGCCTCAACGCGATGAGTTGCGAATCCGAACGGTGATTGATATAGACGCCCGCGGCAAAAAGCAGCGCCCCTGCTATGAAACGCGGATCGCGCAGCCAGTCGTCCGGGTACGGACCCGCAAAGTTCCCCCACCAGTAGCCGTTGAAAAAACCGTTGACCAAATTGAAAAATATTGCCGACAACACTATTGCTAAAGGGATGCGTTTACCGGAGGTGCGCAAACGCAAAGGGAAAATGACGCTCCGGTTGAGGTAATGCAGGACCCACAATCCCGCCAGGATCAGAAGAACGGGCGAGGTGGGGGGATTCCCGCTCAAAATCCAGAAAATCAATGCTGCCGGCGATACAATTTCCATCAGCATCCAGCCCAGCCGGTTGTCGAGCGTCGGTCCCCAGGAAGATTTGACATGCCGGCCGTAGGGAGCGGCGGTGTGCAATTGTATAGGCACGAGCAGCAGAGCCAACACGGTCCATATGGCAAGCAATAGATGAAAAGTAGCGAGATTCATCCCGGCAAGGTAAAAAAAATGGAGCAAAGCTTCGGGGCGAAACTTTGCTCCAGGTCAAAAGAAGTTATACTTCCCTTAATCTTTAGCCAAGAGTAATCTGCTTGGCAGTTTATTGCCTTTGGCGTAATCTGCTTTGCAGTTTATCAGCAAATCAGCAAATCAGCAAATCAGCAAATCA
>CAZNYK010000032.1:0-8374 GCA_964577215.1 uncultured Saprospiraceae bacterium | reverse complement strand
ATCAGCAAATCAGCAAATCAGCAAATCAGCAAATCAAACTTACTGTACTTTGGTCAACTGGATTTCGCCCATCAGGCGCACGTCATCGCTCACCAAAACGCCGCCGGCTTCGAGCGCTGCGTTCCAGTTAAGGCCCCACTCTTTGCGGTTGATTTTGCCGGAAAGGGTGAAACCCGCTTTGGTGTTGCCCCAGGGGTCGGTGCCGACACCGCCGAATTCCACATCGAGGGTGACGGGGCGGGTGGTATCCCGGATGGTCAATTCGCCCGTGAGTTGATAGTCGTCGCCGGAGCCTTTGGGCTGGAGTTTGCCAGCCTTAAAGCTGAGTGCGGGATAGGTTTCCGCGTCGAAGAAGTCGCCGCTGCGCAGATGGCCGTCGCGCTGTTCGTTGCCTGTATCCACCGAAGCGGTATCGGCAGAGAAGCCGATTTGGGCAGTAGAGAAATCATCTCCTTCAGTTTCTACCTCGGCATTAAAGCTCTTGAACGCACCGGTTACGGTGGTGATCATCATGTGCTTTACTTTGAATTGAATTTCGGAGTGTGCGGGATCGAGCGCCCATTTCGTCTTAGTCATTGTAGTTGTCCTTTTTTACGATGAATGAAATGTAGTTGAATGACACTGCAAAGATGAGGGCGGAATGGGCGGAAAAACATTGAAGTAGATTAAGAATTGAGGTCGTGGGGTATATATCCGGCGAAAGTTTCCATGATTAGTGAAGGGTGACTACGGAGCAGAATCTTTGGGGCATCTGCAAGAACAGATTCCTCCAGGGGCTTGCCTGCCAGAAAGTCGCAGGTTGCCTGGAGGAACAGGGGAGTGGGGCTTACGCCGCCGATAGATAGGATGATCTCTCCGGCTGTGTTCAGTTGTATGGCCGTATTGACGCCGGCGATGTCCAAATAGGTTCGTTTGTATTTGCGGATGCAAGGCTATATCGGTGGCGGCAACGGCGCTGCCGACGGTGCACTGGTTTTTGCGAAAAGTGATCTTGTTGAGAGTTGTGTTCCCGGCAGCCTGTCTTCGTGCCTCGCAGCGGATGAAGTCAAGCAGCGGATGGCCTGCGGACCAACTGGTTGACATGGATTGGTCGTTGAGGATGAAGCTGATCATGGGCAGGTTTTGTACATCACAATTGCATAAAGTGCCTAAGCCGCCGGTACGGATTTTGGTAAAAATAACGGAAGCCCAAAAATATGGCAATTATGCTGACTGGAGCATAAATGCATCAGGCGAAAGCGCTAATTTGGGGCCAAAACCGTGCATTTGCCATGAAACGCATTTTCTTCTTTTTTGTCCTGCTTTTTCCCATGAGCCTGCTTGCGCAGAAAAACCTGCTTCACCGCCTGCTCAGGCAACACCCGGAAACGTTTGCCACGGTGCTCTCCAATCCGGAGCACCAGGTGCAAATCATTTATACCCAAATAGACCGCGACGCAGAAAACCGCCCGCGATTTACCACCTACACCTATGGAGTAGAAAAAAGCCTTTACTACTACCCGGCCAGCACGGTGAAAATGCCGGCAGCCTTGCTAGCCTTGGAAAAGCTCAACAAGCTCCAGGTGGTAGGCCTGGACCGGAACGCCGTGATGATCCACGGCGCCGCATCCCCGCCCCAAACCCCGGTCGCAAAAGACTCTACCTCTGCCAACGGCCTGCCTTCCCTGGCACACTACATCCGCAAACTGTTCATCGTGAGCGACAACGATGCATTCAACCGGATTTATGAGTACCTCGGCCAGGAATACCTCACCCGCCGCCTTTGGGAAAAAGGTTACAACGACGCCCGTATCCTCCACCGGCTCTCCGTCCCGGGCTTCGATGCAGAAGCCAACCGCCTTACCAATCCGGTGAGTTTTTATTCCCGGCCGCCTGCCGGACAGGGCGTTGACCAGAGCACGTTGCTCTACCATCAGGGTGAAGTGTACAGCAAGGCGACGCCGAAGTTCAGCCTTCGCAACGAACTGCGCGGCAAAGGATACATCAACCCCGCCGGCGAATTGGTTGAGGAGCCATTCGACTTCCGGCAACGCAACTACATCTCCCTGCAGGACCTTCACGACATTGTGCAGGCTGTCATGTTCCCGGAGGCCGTGCCCAACGAGCGCCGGTTCCGCCTCAGCGCCGACGACCAGCGCTTTGTATGGAAATGCATGTCGGAGTTGCCCCGCGAAAGCGATTACCCCCAATATCCCGAAAAAGAGTATGCCGACGGATACGTCAAGTTTCTTTTGTTCGGCGACACCAAGGAGCGCATTCCCGATCACATCCGCATTTACAATAAAGTGGGCAATGCTTACGGGTTTCTCACCGATGCGGCCTATGTGGCCGATTTTGAAAACGGTGTGGAGTTTTTGCTTGCGGCCACTATTCACGTGAATGCCAACCAGATATTCAACGATGGGGTGTATGAATACGAAAAGACCGGTTATCCCTTCCTCGCCGGGCTGGGGAGAATGATCTACCAACACGAATTAAAACGGCCTCGAAAGTTCAGGCCCGATCTTGAAAAATTCAGGCAAAACTGACTACCTTTGAGTTTTGGCCTTAACAGAAAAACCATGACAGAACAAGACAAAAAAAAGGAAGCCCTGAACCGGGATGCGTTGCGTTATCACGAACAAGGACGCAAAGGGAAATTGGAAGTAGTAGCTACCAAGCCATTCCTCACACAACACGATCTAAGCTTGGCTTATACGCCGGGAGTGGCCGCACCCTGCCTCGCTATACATGAAGACCCCTCGGCAGTGCGGCGCTACACCGCCAAAGGCAACCTGGTGGCGGTGGTGACCAACGGCACAGCCGTGCTCGGCTTAGGCGACATAGGGCCCATGGCCGGCAAGCCCGTGATGGAGGGCAAGGCTATTCTCTTCAAGCGATTTGCCGATGTGGACGTGTTCGACATCGAATTGGACACTCATGACCCTGAAGAGATCATCCGCACCGTGCAGCTCCTATCCCCTACCTTCGGAGGCATCAACCTGGAAGACATCAAAGCGCCTGAATGCTTTTACATCGAAGAAAGACTCAAAGCTACGATGGACATCCCGGTCTTCCACGACGACCAGCACGGCACCGCCATCATCTCCGGCGCTGCTTTGCTCAACGCACTCGAACTGGTGGAAAAGGACATCCGCGACATCAAAGTCGTCTTCTCCGGCGCCGGCGCCGCCGGCATAGCCTGCGCTAATTTTTACGTCACCCTCGGCGTGCGACCCGAAAACGTGCTCATGACCGACAGCAAAGGCGTGCTCTGGAAAGGCCGCGGCGACGAAGGCAAGAACCACTACAAAGATCGCTTCTACCGGGAGACGGAGGCCCGTACCCTGGAAGATGCCATGAAGGGCGCCGATGCCTTCTGCGGCGTGTCGATCAAAGATTTGCTCACGCCGGAAATGGTAAAATCCATGGCTGAGCGCCCTATTATTTTTGCCATGGCCAACCCCGACCCGGAGATCACCTATCCGGCAGCCAAGGAGGCCCGGCCCGATGCGCTTGTTGCCACAGGCCGGAGCGATTACCCCAACCAGGTAAACAACGTGCTCGGCTTTCCTTTCATCTTCCGCGGCGCATTGGACGTGGAGGCTGTTGCCATTAATGAAGAAATGAAAATGGCCGCCGCTCAGGCTTTGGCCCGCTTAGCCAAAGAGGAAGTGCCGGAAGAAGTCAAGCGCGCCTACGGCGATCAGAGCCTGAGTTTCGGCCCGGACTATATCATTCCCAAGCCTTTTGACCCCCGCGTATTAGTTTGGGTTTCCGCTGCCGTTGCCGAAGCCGCTATGCAATCAGGGGTGGCGCGCCGGCAGGTAGATATGGACGCCTATCGCGAGCAGCTCTTAGGCAAAGTGGACTGGTCCAGGGAACTGATGCGCAAAATATACATCGCTGCCCGAAAAGACCCCCGCCGGATCGTTTTCCCGGAGGGCGCCGACCACAAGGTCATCTGGGCCGCCGCCGAGGCCGCGCGCGAGGGCATTGCCAAGCCTATCCTCTTGGCGCGCAACCGGGAGGCCATCCTGGCATTGTTTGAGGAACTGCGTCACGACCCCTCCGGCATAGAGATCATAGAACCGCGCAACTACCCGCACCGGCAGGAATTCGTGGACGCCTATTACCAATTGCGGCAACGCAAAGGCGTGACGAAGATCACTGCTGAAAACGACCTGCGCAATTATTTTTACTTCGGGGCCATGATGGTGCGCCAGGGTTATGCCGACGGCATGGTGGCCGGCGCTACCGTAAACTATCCGGATGTGTTGCGCCCGGCGCTCCAGACCATCGGCGCGCACCAGGGTGGCCGCGTAGTTGCGGGTATGTATCTCATCCAGCATGAAAACCGCCTGTACTTCCTCTCCGATTGCGCCGTCAATATTTCCCCGAATGCAGAAGAACTGGCCGAGATAGCCATTCTGACAGCCGATCAGGTAAAGCGCATGCAGTTTGAGCCGTGTATCGCCATGTTGTCGTTCTCCAATTTCGGCTCGGTGCGCACCCCGGAAACGGAAAAAGTTGCCGAAGCCGTCAGGATCATCAGCCGGCAGCGACCCGACCTCATGGTGGACGGCCCTATGCAGGCCGATACTGCATTGGATATGGATCTGCTGCGGGAACATTTCGGGTTTTCCAGGTTGCAAAAACGTCCCAACGTGTTGATTTTTCCCAACCTCGATTCTGCCAATATCGGCATGAAGATGTTGCGCAAACTCAGCAATACCCAAAATATCGGGCCGATCATCGTGGGCTTGGATAAGCCGATACACTTGGTGACCCGCGATACGGAATTGACCAATATCGTGAATATTACGGCTATAGCTACGGTGGATGCGCAGGTGAGAAACGGGAAATAAACACTGGCAAATACCTACTCTGCCTGCCCGGTTGCCCAGGCTAAGTACACCCTCTGTTTTTGGTACTCGGCTTGTAGCTTGAGCAGCTTGAGTTGAGCCTGGATAAGGTTTTGTTCACGGTTATTAATAAGGAAAATCGAGCTTTCGCCTAATTGAAAGCGGATAAGCTCTGCATCGAGCATGAGGCGGTAATTGTTTGCCATCTCGTTGACCAGGGCGAGTTGCCGGCGGGTAATTTCCAGTTCGTTGTAGTATTGGCGTACTTTGTTGGCCACTTCTAAGCGCTTTTGCTGCAATTCGAGTCCGGTTTCCTGGATTTTAAGGCGGGAGAGTTCGAGTTTTCCGCGCTCTTTGCGCAGGAGGATGGGAATGCTGAAGTGCAAGCCCCATTTGTAGTTCTGCAGGAAGAGGTTGGAGAAAGTATTGTTGTCGTTGTTTGGCGCATACAGGAGGTTCGTTCCGTTGCCGAGGAGATTGTACTCCACGTCCAACTGAGGTTTGAGTTGTTCAGCTGCTAAGCGGCGATCTATATCCAAGCCGGTGACCTTGAGTTGGTAGTAGCGCAAAAGCGGATGTTGTAACGCTGCAATTTCCAGGTAGGTTTCCACAGGCGGCTGCGGCGCGATAATGTCGGGGTTGTCTAAGATGGGAGGCCGGATGCGGCCCGTTACTTCCAGCGGGGTGTCGTTGTCATCCCAAAGAAAATTGGAGAGCATCAGACCGGAGTTGAGGTAGTCAATATCGGCATTGTTGAGGTCGCTGATGCGATTTTGTACCAGGATAAAGGCTTCGAGTGTATCAATGGCCGGTTTATCTCCCTGGAGGTAGCCTTCCACGATCCCCTGTTGTCGCACCCGCGCCAGTTCGAGCGCCTGCTCTATGGCGAGGCGCTGGTTGTAGGCGGCAGTCCAATCCCAGTATGCTTTGGCGGCATCCACCAGCAGGTCGTTGAGGATAATGAGGCGTTCAGCTTCGTTGCTTTGTGAAAAAATGCGGGCTTTTTGCAGAGCGGCACGGCGCTCGTCAATGACCATGCCCTGCCCGATAGCCGCCCTGACGCCGAGTACAGCTTGTCCTATGGCGGGAAGTTTGTGTTCGGGATCTACATTGATTCCAGTGGCCGTGTTGTAAGCGGCTTTGAATTCCAGCCCGTACCAGGAAGGCACTTTCAGGCCGCTGTTGCCGAAAGTATAGTACTCGTCTCCGCCGAAGGATTTTTGCTCCCAGTCTGAATAGAGCTTGGGGTCGAAATATCCGCGTGCCATGCGCATATTGGCGCGTGCTTCGTCGTCGAGAAGTCCGGCTTGCCGGGCTACGGGGTGATACAGCAATATCCAGGAAAAAAACTCCTCCTGGGTGTATATGCGGGCGGTATCGGCAGGTTGGCCGTAAAGCGCGGCTACCGGTTGAAAATACACCGTGGACACAAAGAACAGGAAATGCAATATTCTCATCTTTCCGTTTATTCGCCTTCTGCTGTGGCGATAGTTCCTTTAACAGCCATTTTCCAGCCTTGTTTGAGCGCAGCCCGATCCTTTTCCGGCATGAGCGGAGAAAAAGTGCGGTCTGCTTTCCACTGCCCCTTGATTTCTTCAATGTCTTCCCAGAATCCTACGGCGAGGCCGGCTAAGTATGCGGCGCCCAGAGCGGTGGTTTCACTCACCTGGGGTCGTACAACGGCGCATCCCAGCATGTCGCTTTGGAACTGCATGAGAAAGTTGTTGACCGTAGCGCCTCCGTCCACGCGCAACTCGGCGATGCGGATGCCCGAATCGGCCTCCATCGCTTCGAGCACGTCCATCGTCTGGTATGCGATGCTTTCCAAAGCCGCACGGGCAATATGCGCCCTGCCTGTGCCCCGCGACAAGCCGGTGATGGCGCCCCGTGCCTGCTGGTTCCAGTAGGGTGCGCCCAGTCCGGCGAAGGCAGGTACGACATACACGCCGTCGGTAGAGGCCGCCTGGAGAGCCAACGCCTCCACCTCATCGGAAGCGCGGATGATCTGCAGGCCGTCGCGGAGCCACTGCACTACGGCGCCGGCAATGAATACGCTTCCTTCAAGTGCGTAATGGGTAATACCGTTTATTTTCCATGCCACGGTAGTGAGCAGGGCGTTGTGGCTGGGCACGGCAGTGACGCCGGTATTCATCAGCATGAAGCAGCCGGTACCATAGGTATTTTTCACCATGCCGGGTTGAATACACATCTGCCCGAAGAGAGCAGATTGCTGATCGCCGGCTATGCCCGAAATGGGAATATTAGAAGATGTGAGTACGTTTTCGGTATGGCCGTACACCTCGCTGCTGCTGCGTATATCGGGCAGCATATTGCCGGGCACGCCGAAGAGGTCTTGCAGTTCGCCGTCCCATTGCAGGGTATGTATGTTGCAGAGCATGGTGCGGGAGGCGTTGCTCACGTCGGTGGCGTGTACTTTGCCGTTGGTGAGTTTCCACAGCAGCCAGGTATCAATGGTGCCGAAGGCTAATTCGCCGCGTTCTGCCATGCTGCGGGCGCCGGGTACATTGTCCAATATCCAGCGCACTTTGGTGGCGCTGAAGTAAGCGTCAATGATCAGCCCTGTTTTTTGCTGAATGAGCGCGCTTTTGCCTTCGGCCTTGAGCCGGTTGCAGAAATCTGCCGTACGGCGGTCTTGCCACACGATGGCGTTGTGGATGGGCTGACCGGTATTGCGGTTCCACACCACGGCGGTTTCGCGCTGGTTGGTGATGCCTATTGCGGCGATTTGCTGCACGTTCAGGCCGGCCTTGGTGACGGCTTCTGCGGCCACACCGATCTGGGTGCTCCAGATTTCGTTGGCGTCGTGCTCTACCCAGCCCGATTGCGGGAATATCTGGGTGAATTCTTTTTGAGCAACGGATACGATGTTGCCTGCGCGGTCAAATACGATGGCGCGGCTGCTGGTGGTACCCTGGTCGAGGGCGAGGATGTATTTTTCCATGGTTGAAATTGAGGGCGTTAATTTAGCATTCCCAGACCGAAACCAGGCATCAAAGCATCTAAATCGTACTTGGCCTCGTTATTTTTTTCCTCAAAGAATCGCAACTCCCAGGCAACCTTTTTCTACCGTCGCCGTCTTTCGCACTGAATTGCCGCAAGGCGCCTTATGCTGTTCATGCAATCCAAAGACAATCCAATGGGCCATGAAAACCCGCCGTCTTTCCGAGATCACCCTGGCTGTATTGCCGTTCCGGGTACTCTCCGGCCAGGATGTTATCCATCCCAACGCATTCGGGTTTAGGAGGGCACTTTGGAAAGCGATCTGCCGATATATGACATCATTTTCGGCACCTTCAACACCCCGGATGGCTACCAACACGAAACCGGATTCTATACCGGCGCAACCGGCAGGATAGTAGATATACTTTTGTGGGAAGACATTTCGCAGGAAGTACCCGGAAAACAGGCCGCAAAAGCCGGTAGTCAGCTACCGGAATATGCTCAGCACGGGCTGGAGCTTGCGTACTTGCGGGAGAATTGGATTTATGAGGGTAGGGGCGGGGGCTTCG
>CAZNYK010000031.1:29143-35379 GCA_964577215.1 uncultured Saprospiraceae bacterium | reverse complement strand
CCTCTCAACTTCTCCCCCTCTCAACTTCTCCCCCTCTCAACCTCTCCCCCTCTCAACTTCTCCCCCTCTCAACTTCTCACTTATCCAGATCATACTCCAACTCCCCCTCCGAATGCGCAATAATAGTAGAAACCGTAATATCGCTGGTCACATTAGCTACCGTGCGACACATATCGAGGATGCGGTCCACGGGAAAGATAATGGCGATCCATGCCGGGTTGAGATGTACGGATTGCAGTACGATGATCAGCATGATGAGGCCGGCGCTGGGTACCGCAGCCGAGCCGATACTGGCTAAAGTAGCCGTAAGGACAATAGTCAGCTGCTGTGTTATTGTGAGGTCTATGAAGTGCAACTGTGCCAGAAAAACAACCGCCACGGCCTGGTACATGGCCGTTCCATCCATGTTGACGGTAGCGCCTATAGGCAGCACGAAATTTGTAACGGATTTGGAAACCCCCAGGTTGTCGCGCACGCATTCCATGGTTACCGGGAGGGTGGCCGCGCTGGAACTCGTACTAAAAGCCAGGAACTGCGCCGGGCTGATGCGCCGGAAAAAAGCCGTGTAGGAGATTTTGCGCACAAAAAGGAGTATAAGGCCCGGATAGAAAAAGGCGACAAGCGTGGCTAAGCCTGCCACCAGTACCAGCGAATAACTTAGCAACCCTTTAAAAATTTCGACTGCTTCCGCCGTGGTATCCGCCATTTTGGCCAACACCCCGGCCATCAGGGCAAATACGAAAAACGGGGCCGCCTCCATGATCCATTCCACCATTTTGAGAAAAACCTCATTGGCCCCGTTGATGATATCCAATACAGGTTTCACGGTTTCTTTAGGCAGGAACATGGTTACAATCCCAAAAAACAAGGCGAAGAAAATGACCTGGAGCATGTTTTTCCCGTCGGACAACGCGGCAAAGATGTTGTCGGGAACCATATCGACAAAAAATTGCAAGGGCCCCGAAGTTTTAAAAGACTCAGCTGCTTGTTTGCGGCTCTCCACGGTTTGATTTCCCGTTTCTTTTTCCAGCAAGGCGGCAGCTTCCCCGGCATAGGTGGCATAGCGGGGGTCGGCACTGAAATTTTGGCCGTCGAGGATACGCACCCCGGGGGTTTGCCCGGCCCATATCTCGTATTTGATGCGGTTTTTGATCCGCTGTTCTTCAGAGATGAATTCCCCCGGCTTGAAAAGATTGGTAAACAACAAGCCTATGCTGATAGCGGTCACTGTAGTAAAGAGGAATGCCGCCAGTGTTTTGATCCCCATGCGGCCCAGTTTGGAAGGATCAGGCAGGGTTGATACCCCGCTGATAATGGAGAAAAGCACTAAGGGCACGGCTATGAACTTCAGCAAGCGGATAAAGATAACGCCGAAGGGGTCTATCCATTTAAGTGTGAACTGGTTCCATTCCAATTGAATAGACACGAGTGAATAAATGATACCGGCGATCAACCCTATGACAATCCGCCAGTGAAGGGGCATTCTGCGCTTTTTCATTCAATTGTTGCTGGTTTGGCCCGCGAAGTTAGATATCTGTATCGTACTTTTCTACTCAATAATCTAGTGGAAAATACCGCGCAACTAGGCCTCATACGCCAATTCGCCCTCGGAATGCGCAATGATGGTAGAAACCGTCATATCGCCGGTCACATTCACCACGGTGCGGCACATATCCAGGATGCGGTCCACGGGAAATATTATAGCGATCCATGCCGGGTTGAGGCCTACGGATTGCAGCACGATGATCATCATGATCAAACCGGCGCTGGGCACGGCCGCCGAGCCAATGGAGGCCAAGGTCGCCGTGAGCACGATGGTCAATTGCTGACCCAGCGTGAGCTCTACCATATGCAATTGCGCCAGGAAAAGAACGGCGACAGCCTGGTAGAGGCTTGTGCCGTCCATGTTGACGGTGGCGCCGATGGGCAAAACGAAATTGGTCACGCTTTTGGATACGCCGAGGTTATCGCGCACGCACTCCATGGTCACCGGCAAGGTAGCGGCGCTGGAACTCGTGCTGAAGGCCAGGAATTGCGCCGGGCTGATGCGCCGGAAGAAGGCGCCGTAGGATATCTTGCGCACGAAAGTGAGAATGAGCGCCGGATAAAACAGCGTAACCAATATGGTCAGGCCCGCCAACAACACCAAGGAATAGGTAAGCAGGCCCTTGAATATCTCGACGGCTTCGGCCGGGGTATTCGCCATCTTGGCCAACACACCGGCCATGAGAGCAAATACAAAGAAAGGCGCTACTTCCATGATCCATTCCACCATTTTGAGAAAAACGGCATTGGCGCCGTCTACCACGTCCAATACCGGTTTCATAGACTCCTTTGGAAGAAACATGGTCACTATGCCGAAGAATAAAGCGAAGAAGATCACCTGGAGCATGTTTTTGCCGTCGGAGAGGGCTGCAAAGATGTTGTCGGGCACCATGTCGACAAAAAACTGCAACGGGCCGGAAGATTGCAAGGCTTGAGCCGCTTCCTTCCGGCTTTCTATGGTTTGATTGCCTTCCTCTTTTTCAAGCTGATCTTCAGCTTCTTTGGTGTAAGCAGCGTACTTTGGGTCTTTGTGGAAATTGAGGTGATCCAAGATTTCCACACCGGGGGTTTGCTCTACCCAGACTTCGTATTTGATGCGGTTTTTGATGCGCTGGTCTTCAGCAATGAACTTGCCCGGCTGAAGGAGGTTGGCCAGAAAAAGTCCGACGGCGACGGCAGAAACTGTGGTAAACAGGTAAGCAACCAGCGTTTTGGCGCCCATCCGTCCGAGCTTGGAGGGGTCAGGCAATGTGGAAATGCCGCTTATGATGGAGAAAAGCACTAAAGGAACTGCGATGAATTTGAGCAGGCGGATGAAAATGACGCCGAAGGGGTCTATCCAGTTCAGGGTGAACTTATTCCACCCGAAATAGCTGGATATCAGCGCATAAATGATCCCGGCGATCAATCCGAGGATGATGCGCCAGTGCAAAGGCATTCCGCGTTTTTTCATTAACCTGTTTTTTGATTCAGCGCGGCAAGTTAACCATCATTCGGAAAATTGTCTAATTATAGAGCAGGGAACTTTTTTGAGCCTTTTGCGTACCTTTGCACTCACCCTTTGGGGTAATCTGCCGTAAAGGAAAGAAAACCAAATTTTTATGGGTTGGTTTAAACGACTCAAGGAAGGCATTCAAACTGCCACGCGCAACAAAAAGGAAGCTCCCGAAGGCTTGTGGTACCAATGCAAAGAGTGCAAGGCTACCTGCACCCGCCGGGAACTCAGGGATAATTTTTCCAAGTGCCCCGGCTGCAACTACCACGTGCGCATCAGCTCGCATGAATACTTTGAACTGATCTACGACGGGCAAGTGGAAGAACTGTTCGGGGAATTGCGCTCAAAGGACATCCTCGGCTTTGTGGATTTGAAGCCCTATACCGACCGCTTGGCCGAAACCATGCGCAAAACCGAGCTTACCGACGCCATCACCGTAGCCAAAGGGAAAGTCGGGAAACGCCCATTGGTGATCGCCGCCATGGACTTCAATTTCATCGGCGGTTCCATGGGTTCGGTGATGGGCGAAAAAATATCCCGCGCCGTCAATTATTGCCTGGAGCACAAAACGCCCCTGCTCATAATTTCCAAATCGGGCGGCGCGCGGATGATGGAATCGGCCTATTCGCTCATGCAAATGGCCAAAACCTCCGCCAAGCTCACCCTCTTGGCCAAAGCGGGCATCCCCTACTTCTCCCTCATGACCGACCCCACTACCGGCGGGGTGACGGCTTCCTTCGCCATGCTGGGCGACATCAACTTCGCCGAACCCAAAGCCCTCATCGGCTTCGCCGGGCCCCGCGTCATCAAGGAGACCATCAAGCGCGACCTTCCCGAAGAGTTCCAAACGGCTGAATCCCTGCTGGAAAACGGCTTCCTCGATTTTATCGTGGACAGGAAAGAGCTCAAAGAGCGCATCTCTGATCTGTTGGCGCTGTTCGAAGCAGGAGCGGCGCTGGTGAATGGACAGGAGCAGCAAGCAGAAAACGCAGATAATGCGGAGCAAGGGGAAAAAATAGCCGGCTAGACCTCTGCTCGCTCATAAATATCTTGCAATTTCAGTTCAAGAGGCAGGGATTTGAAAGCGAAAATATTTTCTTTGCCGTGGATTGCCGCACAGATAATCCACTCCCCTTGTTCGTTTTTATAAAAACCTACTACTATATAACCGTTTTGGGATACCAATACATATTCTTTCAGGCTGGGAATTGAGCGGTAAGCATCAAACTTGAGGCCCCTGTCGCGCGCTTCGGTAGAATCGGAAAGTACTTCGATTATCAGGCAGGGGTTGAGCAGGGTATCGGCAGCATGATCCAGGTATGCGTCCTGCCCTTGCCTTACCACAATATCGGGGTTTTATCTGGTTGGCCTTATGTGGCAGGCGCTCCCCATTTAGAGGCTCCCTCAAACACAAAATTATTGACATAATCCGGCCCTTCCCAAAAACGCCCTTCGCCCATGCGCTGATGCACCGACAGGTCGAACTCCGCCAGGGGCCGCAGTTTGCCCCGGTTTATGAAATAGCCAGTATAACCCAGTTCCGACAAAAACCGGAACACCTCCTCCACGGAACCCCATTCCCGGATATGGCGCTGTTCGCACTCCATGAGAATGCGGGGCTTGCATTCAGCCAGCAATTGACAGCCGCCATTCAAAACCTGCAACTCATGGCCTTCCACGTCAATTTTGAGCAAGGCAGGCCTGATGCCGGCTTCGAAGAAATAGCGGTCTAATGTGGTCACTTCAACGAAATGGCTGTGAAAGGGCGCCCCCTCCACGGGATTCAGCGTGGCGCCGGGCGAAGTGCCCGATGCAGAGGCTGGGACGCGCAGTTCCAATTCCCCAAGAGTATCCGACAAGCCCTTGTTTTCCAAGGTGACATTGCCGAATCCAAAGATTTTCTGAATGCCCTCCAAATAGGCGAACAACTTGGGCTGCGGCTCAAAGGCATACACCCGCCCCCGCTCCCCTACCCTGCGCTGCATCCAGTACAGGTAGCCGCCTTTGTGGCAGCCCACGTCCACGGCTATATCGCCCGGCGACAGGGCGCGTAAGATATAGCCGATCTCCACGGGATCGATCCGGTAGCGGTAGCGCAAGGCGCGGTAGAGGAAAGCAAGGCGTTGCAACATAAGCGTAAAGTTACCGGTTTCCCTCGCAAACCTTCGGGCTTTTTACCCGTTTTTGTGAATACCGCTAATCAGCACATCAACAAATCAGCAAATCAACCCATTTTCTTTCAAGCCATGAAAAAGTACCGCCTTATCCTCTTCCTTGCTCTCCCACTAACCTCATTCGCTCAAAACCCCATTACAGGAAAGATAACCGATCTTCGCGGCGAAGGGCTGCCCTTTGTGCATATCATTGTGAACGACCAGAGAGACCAGGTTTATACCTCCGAAATTGACGGCGCCTTTTCCATCCCTTCCTCGCCTGCCGTATCATCGCTCACCTTTACTTATGTAGGATTTGCCACCCGGCGCGTTGATCTCCAGGAAATGCCCGCCACGCCGTTGCGCATCGTATTGAGGCAGGAAGCCTATACCCTGCAGGAAGCCGTAGTGGTCGCCGGCGAGAACCCGGCCCACCGCATCATTCGCGAAGCCGTAAAAAACCGCGACCGGCACAACCCCGATAAATTGGACGGCTACCGCTACCGCTCTTTTACCAAATTCACCCTGCGCCTGCTGCCCAACTGGGACGAAATAGCACGCCGGGAGGCCATGCGCAGACCTGATCCAGGCCGCGAAAATCCCGATGCCGGGGAAACAAGCTCCAACGGCCCGCCGGTTGACAGCATGCACATGTTCCTCATGGAAACCCTCACCGATCACGCCTTCCAAAAGCCCCAGCGCCGGCGGGAGGAAGTGCTGCGGCATCGCACTTCCGGGTTTGAAAAGGCCTGGTTTGCCGGCATTGCCATGCAGTTGCAGCCCTTTTCCTTTTACCGCGACGAATTGCCATTTTTGGAAAAACGCTACCTCAATCCCATTTCGCCGGGAAGCACGGCGCGATACCGTTTTCGCCTGGAAGACACTTTCCAGGATGGGCCGGACAGCGTTTTTGTGATCTCGTTCCAGCCCAATCCCAACAGTGCTTTTACAGGCCTCCAGGGCATTTTGCACATCCACTCCGCAGGATATGCCATCCGGCACCTCATTGCCGAATCGGCCGATGAGGAGTTCATTCGCTTTCA
>CAZNYK010000031.1:0-29043 GCA_964577215.1 uncultured Saprospiraceae bacterium | reverse complement strand
CAAGGATTCCCTCACCTATGCTTTCTGGGACAGCATCGGCAGGAAAATCAACCTCGACAAGAAGATGGGCCTGCTCAAGCCGCTGTCTGAGGGCGCCGTCCCCTTAGGCAGTATTGACTGGGTTTATTCAGACCTTGTCCGCTTCAACAATTTTGAAGGGTTCACGCCCGGCATCGGCCTGCGCAGCAACGATAATTTCTCCAGGGTTTTCCGGCTCTACGGCTATGCCGGCTATGCTTTCCGGGCCAAACAGTGGAAAACCCATGCCGCACTGACCATATTCCCCAATCCGGCCGACCGCCGTTTCGCCATAGGCGCCCATTACAGCTACGATCTCCTCGAACCGGCCACCTTTGATTTCCCCGTTCAGGGATTGTTGGTCAGCCGCCGCTATTTTGCCCAGCGCATGGACCGCCAGGAAAGCGCCGGAGGCCACATCTCCCTCAGGCCCCTTCGATTCCTGGAAATGAGAGCCGCCTTGCAGCAACAACGCCACACCCCCTTGTTCGACTACCGTTTTCTGCCCGGCGAGGGCGCCGAACCACAGACGGAATTCACCTTTGCCGAAGCCGATCTGTTCCTGCGCTTCGCCTACGGCGCTAAAACCTTCCGCTTCCTCGGCGCCGAGGTGGACCTTCAGTCCGATTTTCCCGTATTGTTCTTTCGCCTGACCAAAGGCTGGAGAGGATTCCTCGAAGGACAACAAGACTACCTCCGGCTGCATACCGCCTTGCATCACACCATTCGCCACCGCCGCCTCGGAGCTACCCGTATTGTTGCTGAAGGGGGATGGGCGTCGCCTGATCTGCCATACGCCAAGCTCTTCACGCCCATAGGCACCGGCGGAGGATGGGATGCGATCAGCCTGTCTGATGCTTTTGAAACCATGCAGCCATACGAGTTTCTCTCCAATCGCAGCGTTCATTTGTACGTGGAGCACCATTTCGGAAGGCTCAGCAAAAAAAGCAATGTGTTTCAGCCCCAGCCCGCACTCATCCACCGCATGGGGTGGGGAGAACTCGACCGGCCTGAACTGCACGAGTTGGAAGGACTGCGGATAATGAACCGGGGCTATTTCGAGAGCGGTATCGCCCTCAACTCCTTATTGCGCTTCAATTACTTAAACGTCGGCTGGCTGGGGTTCGGCATAAAAGCGCTGTACCGCTACGGCCCCTACCGCATGGAGCGGTTTGAGGACAACGTAGCGGTACGGCTAACGATGCAATTCAGCAGGTAAAAAGGCAGATCACTTCAACGGAGGGTACTGAAGATGGAAACCGGCCTGATCCTGGTATGCTTTGGCGATTTTGAGGAGGTCGCCTTCGCGATAGAGTTTGCCCATGAAAGTAATGCTCGTAGGCTTGCCTTCTTTAAATCCGTTGGGTACTACTACGGCAGGGTGCCCCGTGAGATTGCTGATGCGCAGACCATCGCTTGCCCAGGAAGGATGGACGATGATATCCACGTCTTTAAAGAGTTGATCCATTTCGGCGATAAGCTGGGATCTGATGCGATTGGCTTTTACGTATTCCACGGCAGGTACGAAGCGGGCCGTGCGCAGGAGGTTGGGCCATGAGCGTTTCAACTGTTGCGCCAACTGGTCGTCCTGGTTGCTGAGCGTCAGATCGTCAAAAGCGGCTGCGGCCTCCACGCTGAGGATGAAATCTATCTTGGGAAGCTTCGGCAATTCGATCTCCTTTACTTCGAAGCCCATGATCCTGAGCGCGCTCAGCGTCATGGCATCCTGCTCTTTAAAGGGATATTCCTTATCGAAAGCGCTTTTTACGATGCCTATTTTGACCAAGCGCGGATTGAAGGCCATGGGATAGGAAAAAGGCGCGTTCACCGCGCTGAGGTCTTTCCCATCGGCGCCGTGGAGGTATGAAAACACAATGGCGCAATCCTCGGCATCGCGGCAAATAGGACCTATTTTATCCATCGTCCAGGAGAGCGCCATAGCCCCGTGGCGGCTTATCCTGCCAAACGTAGGCCTCAAACCGGTCACGCCGCAAACCGTGGAAGGCGACACGATGGAACCGAGGGTTTCGGAGCCGATGGCGAAAGGCACCAATCCCGCAGATACTGCTGCCGCCGGGCCTGCGGAAGAGCCGCTGGAGCCCGTCTCGGGGTTCCATGGGTTGCGCGTTTGGCCCCCGTACCAGGTGTCTCCCATAGCCAGTTCGCCCAGACTGAGCTTGGCCACGAGCACTGCGCCGGCTTGCCGGAGTTTTTCCACGACGGTGGCATCGTAATCTAATTTTTGATCTTTGTAGGGCGTAGCGCCGTAAGTGGTGGGATACCCTTTAGTAGCAAACATATCTTTAATGCCATAGGGAATGCCGTGAAGCATTCCTAAATATTGGCCTTCAGCCAGCGCCTTGTCGGCGGCGCGCGCCTGCTCCATAGCCAATTCCTCAGTAAGGGTCACCACGCATTTGAGCTGCGGATCGTACTTTTTGAGACGCTCAATGTACAGCTTGGTCAGTTCCTCCGAAGTGATCTGCTTGGAAGCGATCAGTTTTGACAATTGGCGGATGTTGTAAAATGCCAATTCGTCGGCTGTCGCAGGTTTTCTCAAATTGCCCACCCCGGTAAAACCGCTCGGATCATTCCTGAAATCCTTTTCAAAACCCTGGGGCAAAGGGGTAAAGATAAAAGCGGGCGGCAGGGAATTTGGCAGCGGCTTTTCCCGGTTGGCAATGTAGGCATTGCGAAATTCCTCCAGGCCGGAAATGAGGGAATCGACTTCCTTTTGAGTAAACTCAGTACCGGATAATTTGGCAGCGCGCTTGACATCGTCGCCGGTAATGGCGTCCAACAAGCCGGAACCGGTAAAAGCGCCGAAAAGAAAGGCAGCGAAAACGGCGATGATCACCCATTCTCTTCTGTTCATTGAGATTTTCATAGGACGTTATTTTTTGAAGCCGCAAAGGTAACCCAATCAGGGCAGGATTACAAATAATTGTCGGAATACCGTCCGGCCGCCGGAGTGCAATTCCAGCACATAAGCGCCGGCGGGAAGCGCATGGAGATGCAGGAATTCCCGCCCCGATCGATCGCCCGGCAAGGGCCTGCGCCATACGGGCCGGCCTTCCTTGCTTCGGATGACAATACCGTTGATGCGATTTTCCGGAAAATCGAAATCCAAGTAAAAAAATCCGTCTCCGGGATTTGGATACAGCCTTACAGAATTGCGTTGTGTCAACTCATCGCTATACACCAATATGGCGCTCGCCGTGGCCGTGCACCCCGCCGCATCGGTCACGGTGAGGAAGTAAGACCCCGGGCCTAACATCTGCACGGAAACGGTAGTATCGCCTGTACTCCAAAAGTACCGGAAAGGCGGGGTACCGCCTGTAACGATAGCCATTACGGCTCCGCCGGCCCCGGTGCTGTCAGGGGGGGTGGCGTTAATTCCCGCAGAAACAGCCGGCGACTCGTTTATTTCATAGGGGCCCAAAACGAGTTGGCACTGCACGTTGTCGGTCACGGTGACGAAATACGTGCCGGCAGGCAATTCCGATACAGATGGCCCTGTAGCACCGTGGCTCCAGAGGTACTGGTAAGGCATGGCGCCGCCTTCCACTGCTATGGTGATAGCGCCTGTATTGAGCCCGGAACAGATAGCTCCCGAGATCACCAGGGCGGTGTCGGTCAATTCCAGTGGGTCGTAAAGATCTACCACCGACTGATTGGCTAAGGTCACTGTACACCCGTTGGCGTCGGTGAGTATGCCGGTATATACGCCCGCGCCTATTCCGGTCAGGTCTTCCTCTGTGCCTGCTTCATTGCCCTGGGCATCGATCCAGCGGAATTGGAAAGGCGAAGTACCGCCGCCTGAAGAGGTAATGATTGCGCCGGTTTGATCGCCGCTGCAAACCACGTTGGTGATGAAATTGCGGAAATAGAACAAGGGCTGGGGCTGGACGATCGAAACCGGGCCGGCGGTTTTTATACACCCGGTGTTGACATCCGTGACGGTCACCCTGTAATTCGCCCCCGGGCCAAGGCCGCTGAGGCGCACGCTGTCGGCAGGGGTGGTAATAATTTGGTTGTTGCTGAAATGATAGCGGTACAAAGAACTTCCTCCGGTCAATTTCACGGTAAGCGCTCCATCCTGTGCGCCGAAGCAGGAGATATGCGAAGGTTCAAAGGCTGTGATGTTAAATGGCCCGCTTTGTTCTCTGACCTTGATGCCGCCGACGCTCTTTTCACATCCGTTGGCGTCCTGCACCGTAAGTGAATAATCTCCCGGCGCGGCATTCAGTATCACGGCCGTGGTATCTCCGCTGCTCCAAAGGTAGCGATAAGGCGGAACGCCGCCGCTTACCACAGCTTCCAGGCGGGTTTGGATCAAGGCTTGGCAGTCGCTGCTTTGCACAACGGAAACCTGCACATTCAGGGGCGGCGGGGCCGGTAAATCCACTGTGAGGTTTACCGGGCAAGACCGGGAATCAGTGGCCTGAAGGAAATAAGACCCGGCCGGAATGCCGTACAGGCTGGGATTGGTGTATGGCGGCGTGCCCCCGCTCACTTCCACCTCAATGAAGCCGGTAGAGTCGTCGGAACACAAGACCTGGCCAATGCCGAGCAACTCCATAACCAGCGGCGCCGGATCGGTTATTGCTACCGGGTCGGATTGGAACCGGCAACCGTCGGCATCGGTGATCGCCAGCGTGTAAATGCCGGCCGGCACGCCGATGAGGTCTTCGGCCATCGAGCCGTTATCCCACTGAAAAACAAAGGGTTCGGTTCCAGCCTGCACTAAGGTAAGGTCAATGGCGCCGTCCATGCCGTTGGAACATGCAGGAGAGATGACATTCATTTGCACATCGAACACCTGCGGCGCTGTGAGTACAACAGCCGTATCGTAGCGACACCCGCGCCCGTCCATAATGAGCACTTCATACACGCCTGAACCGATCTCTGTACGGGTAGCGCCCTGGCTTCCGTCGTCTGCCCACATAAAGAAAAACGGCGGGGTTCCCGCAGGTTCCAGGGTTATGCTTCCATCGTTGCGTCCTTCACAGGTGGGCTGTACGCGGGATATTTGCAACTGGAGAACCGACTGCGGTTCCAAAACAAAAGAACGCACGATTGCCGGGCAGTTACCGGCATCTGTAAAGGTAACAGTATATGAACCGGCCTCAAGGTTCTGGATAGTTTGACCGCTTTGCCCGTTGCTCCATGTGTAGGAATACGGCATGGTACCTCCCGATCCGCTCACCGAAATAAGCCCGTCTGTACTGCCCAGGCACTCAGGCTGCAAAACCAGCACAGTGGTCAGACCCAGCAGCGCCGGCTCCGTAAGGGGAATGGAAAGCACTGCCTGGCAGCCGTTCAGATCAGTTGCCGTAACTGTGTACAGGCCCGCAGCCGCCTGAAACAATACCGCAGACGTTACACCTGATGACCAAAGGTACTGATAAGGCCCCGTGCCGCCCGAAGCGATCGCCCTGATGAAACCGGAATTCTCTCCGAAACAAGCCGGATTCCGGATCGAGTCAACCGCAACCTGGAGCGGCGGCGGAGCAGCGAGACTGAAGGCCCTGCTGGCAGAACAGTTCCTCGAGTCGGTAACCGTTACAGCGTATGATCCGGCGCCGAGCCCCGTGATATCCCGGCTCTGCGCCCCGGTACTCCATGCGTACTGGTATGGCGGAGTCCCTCCGAATACGCCGAGTAAAATAGAGCCGTCCACACTTCCCGAACAGGAAGGCATGTGCAGCTCTCCGAAGACTTTGAGCGAGTCCGGCTCCGGCACAACAATGTCGTTCAGAGTAGTTTGGCAGGCGCCCGAAGTGACGGTCACAGAATACGTTCCGCCCGGCAGGCCGCTGATACACGAAGTGGTAGCGCCTGTATTCCAAAGATATTGGGGTGAAGCGGCGCCGCTCACATTGAGGCACACAGCGCCGTTGGAAGCGCCCGTACAACTCACCGGAGTAATTATTGGCGGACTGACAACGGCATCCGGGCCGTTGACGAATATCTGCCGCAATATGAACGGACAGGGCGGGGTGGAACTATCGGTGACGGTAACGCGATATGTACCTTGGGGCAATCCCGTTATGGTATATGCGCCGTTTATCCCGGAAGCGCTGCCCGCTACTCCGTTGGCGCTCGTCCATATATAATTGAAGGGGGGAAGACCGTTGAGCGGATTGAGGCTGATACTGCCGTTGCTGCCGCCGCAAGTGGAAACATGGATGATGGAGCGTTGCAGGGAGTCGATGCTATTGGTAGTGCGCACCAGGACGGTATCGCTTTTTACGCAACCGGCCGCATCCGTCACAGTGAGGTAATAGGCGTCCAAGTCTCCCGGAGCAGCCCCTGCGGAAACCGTAATGGAAGGCGTTTGATTGCCCGTGCTCCAAAGATACTGGTATCCACCTGCGCCGCCGCTCACGGCAGCGGTTACCAATTGCATGCCGTCCTTGCAAAGCGAGAAAGAATCGGCGGGCGTAAAGCTCAGTTGAGGGGAAGGCCGCAGGGTAACGTCTATTGGGCCTTCATCTTTACAACCGGCAGGTGTACTGAGCAGGAAGTAATAGGTAGTGGGTTGAACCGGGTTGACGACCGCAGAAGGTAAAAGATTGGAAGGCGTGGCCGGGCTTGCAGCATGATACGTGACTGCAGCCCCGGTGAAGTGATTGTCCACAATGTCTATTTCAGCTAAGTTGAGCGGCCGGCCCGGGCAAATGGACACGGGAGGAACAGGCGCCGCATCCGGCAGTGGATTGACGGTGACGGCTACCTGGGTTCTGACCGGCGAAATGCAGGGCGGAGCAAATTCCTCCACGTAGAAATAATGCGTTACAGGCAGAGGGCTGTTGTTGGGAGGGATCACAGGGGAAATGCAGGCCCCGAAATCTACGAAGCTGTCAAACCCTTCCGGGGTGCTGTACCAGAGCAGAAAACCTCCGAAAGCCGCCTGTGCGCAAAGTTCTACCGGCTCACCTGAACATATCGCAGCGCCGGAAGCTGCAGGAGGAGGCAGATCAAGGTCATCGTCCATGCCGTTGCAGTTATCGTCTGCTCCGTTACAGGGAGTTTCCGGGTGCCCGGGGTTGATGTCGGGATTGGCATCATCGCAATCCCCGCCCTGCGCGGTATAGCCCGGAGGAGCTGTTGGGCTGCAACTTTGTATGGCCAGGTCGCTGCGACCATAGCCGTCGTTGTCATTGTCCACGTAATAAATAAAGTTGCCTTGTCCCAGGTCTTCAGATCCGTGCAATACGATTTGGTCTATGGCAATGTCGCCGAGAGAACCGTTTCCGCTGGCGCCGGAAAACCGGAATTTGAGTATCGCAGCCTCGGGGTATTCGCTTAAGGAGATATAAGCTTTTTTCCACTCATTGCCCTGGTTGCCGCTGCGTTGCCATACGGTAGCCCAGGAAAACCCTCCGTCGCTGGAAACCTGAAGCCTCAGTGTGTTGATGTTGGCGCCGAACATGTGGTAATTGAAGGAGAGATGACACTCATCCGAACCGAATTTGCGCAAGCGCACACAATTGGACTCGAGGATGGCGCTGCGCCCGTTGTTGCAAAGAACCCCCGAGGTTTCGATGTAGGCATAACGTCCGCTGCCGTCCACACCTGCAGATGGGCCCGTGTTAGGCGTGGGTGTGGCCCCTTGATAGATCAGCCAGTCGAAATCGTCGCCGCCCACATTGCGCCAAAACCCGTTTATGTTGCATACGGCGGCGCAATTGGGGAAGCAGGGCGTTGCAGCATTGAACGTCTCTGCAATGGTAGTCGGCGGAGGTTGGCAACCGGTGCGCACTCTTACCGGGCATCCGTTGCCGGAAAATCCTCCTCCGGGGCAAAACCTGCGGATATATATGTCGTACTCGGTATCCGGCAGGAGATTCATGAGAAGATACGGCGGGCATTGCATTACAGGTTCTACCGCGCCCTCTCCGGAGGCGAATCCGGTTCCAGGCACGAAGCCCGGCTGCCCGTACTCGATAATGATATTGCTGCAATCCCCTCCCGCCTGCCAATTGAGCGCCACCGTTGTAGTATCGATATTTATTATCTGTATTTGCTCCACCGGCAGGCAGGAAAGCGGTTCAAAGACCAACTCCACAAACTGAAGGACGCCTACGTCGTTGGGTACGTCGTCGCAAATTTGAAGCAACCAGAGCCCGTTGGGAGAAGTAGTACTGTCGTTAAGCGACAACAGGCTTTGCATCGGCAGGTAAGGACGATCAGTATAGGGCGGCGCCCCTTGCGATACAGGCGTGCAGGCGCCGGCACTGAAAACGGCGTACTGGGAGCAGGAAGGCGCTCCGGGATTGCCGAGGTTGTCGCCGCTGCCGCCGTTGTCCATCGTAAGCAAGACAGACCGGCCTCCGGGAGAAACAAGTGTAATGCCCACATCGCTCATCCATGTGTGAGCAAGTATAATGCGCACTTCCTTGAGATATACATCCACCCCCAAAGCCGCTCCGGGCGCGCCCGAGACCTGTATACCGAATACGTCCGGCGTAAAAACATTGGGATTATTCTCCGGGCAACTGTTGTCGGACAAGGCAATATTCAGACCGCAAGAGGATGGATTTGACAAGATTATATCCTGGGCAGACAATGCCGAGAACAACCCGCAAAGCGCAGGTATCAACAGAATTGGGCGTGCAGATTTTCTCATTTCGTAAGTGCTTTCAACCGTTTTTGGGATCGGGAAGCCGGATCAGGGTGGAAAAGGTTAAAGGTTAAAGGTTAAAGGTTAAAGGTTAAAGGTTAAAGGTTAAAGGTTAAAGTATCTGAAGCGGCTTCTTTTCGGACGTAAAGATAACAGGCAACAAGAAATTTACGGCAGGAATTCTCTATGTTTATTGCGCAGCTGACACAAAGTCCGGATAAAATTTTTTGACTTGCGCTGCTATGCACAAAAAACACAACCATATTTACATTTTGTTTATATTTGCACATCGAGGCGGCATATTTGCCCGCCTTTACCTGCTCCGCGCCCTGAAAACCGATGTTGCCTATGCTTTGGAGATGGAGCCTTTACGGGGCTTTGCCCCTCATTTGCCTTGCCGTGAATCGCCCGGCAGAAGGCGTATTGCCGCTTTTGCCGCAACAAATCCAGCCCATTGTTATTACCCCCAACAACGACGCGCGATATCTCATTGAAGACGTATTTGTGGGAAGCAGTTGTTTTGGGGTGACCGATATGAGCGTCACGGGTATGCCCGCTCAAGTCGGCACTTTTGCTCAGGGCGGCGCCACTGTGGGCATTGAGAGCGGTATCATTCTCTCTACCGGCAACATCGACGACGCAATTGGGCCCAATACATCCCCGAGTACCACCACCGCTCATGGCAATTTGTTCAACGATCCCGATCTCGTAGCGTTGAGCGGCGGACCAGGCATATATGACCCGGTATCCATCGAATTTGAATTTACCCCTTCGGTGAGCGAGATCTCCTTCACCTACGTATTCGCCTCGGAGGAGTATTGCGAATTCGCCGGCTCGCCGTTTAACGATGTATTCGGTTTTTTCCTCAGCGGTCCCGGCATCAATGGGCCGTACGCCAACAATGCAGAGAATATCGCTGTCGTACCCGGCTCTTCTACTTATGTGGGAATCAATACCATCAATCATTTCACCAACCCACAATACTACCGCAACAACATTCCGGAGGGGGCGCCTTTCAGTTGCACCGATGACCCCGCTTTGTTTCCCGACTTCCTGGAGTACGACGGCCTCACAACCCTCCTCACCGCTACCGCTTCGGTGATCCCCTGTGAAACTTACCGCATTAAGATCATACTTGCCGACAAAGCCGAAGACCTTTACGACTCCACTGTTTTTCTGGGCATGAGCAGTTTTGAGGCGGGTACGGGCGCCTCCGTCACAGCCGGTATCACCGGCAACGGCCCGGATAGCACCACCGCCTATGAAGGCTGCGGCAACGGTTTTTTCCGATTTGAAAGGCAAGTAAATGACACCGGCAGGCCGCTGCTCGTACATTTTTCCCTTCACCCGGGTTCTACGGCAATACCGGGACTCGATTTTGCGCCTCTGCCCGCATCCATTACCATTCCCCAAGGGGAAAGTTCCTTTGTATTGCCTGTCAGCATTTTCACTGACGCTCTGCCGGAAGGCATCGAAACCATTCGGATCGAGCTGCTGAATCCATGTTCCTGCCAGCCGGAATTCGCCGAGATACGCATTTCTGATCCGCCGCCAATCGCCATTTTCCTCACAGATACCATAGTGTGCGCCGGGCTGCCGGTGTCTGTTCTTCCCATCGTAACAGGAGGCGTAGAGCCGCTTGCTTTTTCGTGGAGTACAGGCAGCACAGCGCTTGAACTGACCTTGGCACCGCAATCCGGCGGAACCTATACCCTTACCGCCTCCGATGCCTGCGGGCAAACAGCCCAGGCAGCCGTTCAAATACAAACTTTCACCCCTTCGGCAGTCATCGCCGGAGCCGGTTACGTTTGCAACGGCCGCGAAGAGGCAGAGCTGCTCGTAAACTATTCCGGGCCGCCGGGAACCTGGGATTTCATTTATACGCACAACGGAAATCCCTTTGCGGTAAACGGAAATACCGGACCGCAGCGCATCTTGCAGGTCAACCAGCCGGGTTCCTACCAATTGTTTTCCGTCAACACGGGAGCCTGCCGGGGTACCGTTTCAGGTGTAGGGATTATTGATGAAGTTAATATCACTATTGAAACTGAAATCACCCCGCCTTCCTGCGCCGGCGCAGCAGACGCAGACATACAAGCAACAGCTTCCGGAGGGCAGGCCCCCTATTCTTACGCTTGGAACGTTACAACCGTCACAACCGCCGCTCTGCCCGGCCTCCGCGCGGGCGACTATACGCTAACCGTCACCGATGCCGGAGGGTGTATGGCGGAGACAGAAGCTACTATTTCCGATCCGCCGCCTCTGACGGCAGAAGTAGTTGCAAACCACCCGCCATGCCCTGGCAATCTCGGGCAAATTGAAATATGGCACACCGGCGGCGGCGAATTCCCCTTGCGTTATTCTATTGACGGAGGACGCAACTTCCAGTTCTTACCTGACTTTGACAGCATCGCGCCGGGCTCATGGCAGGTACTCATTGAAGATGCAAAAGGTTGCCGATTCAATCAAACCGTTGAAATCATTGCGCCCCCGGAATTGCAAATTGCACTGGATTCACTTATAACCTTGCGCATGGGGGAAAGCTACCGCCTCAAGGCGATCCCAAGTATAGCTCCGGATGCAATTGACTCTATAATTTGGACTCCATCCGCAGGTCTTAGCTGCGCCGACTGCCTCGAACCTGAATTGACAGCGCTTCGAAGTACTTCGTATCACCTTCGCATTGTTTCATCACAAGGATGCAGCGCCGGAGCATCTATAGCCATTGGGGTGGATCTGAATATACCCGTATTTGTACCCAATGCCTTTTCGCCACTGCTCTCCGACGGGATCAACGATCGCTTCACCGTCTTTGCACGCCCTGAAGTGGTAAGTCAAATCAAGCTCCTGCGCATTTTTGACCGTTGGGGCGGCATAGTGTTCGAACGCCTGAACTTCCCTCCCAATAACGAACGGGAAGGCTGGGACGGCAGCTTCCGCGGAAGGCCGCTCTCTCCAGGCGTGTTCACCTGGTGGACCGAACTGGAACTCATCGACGGCTCCACCCTTCAATTGCAGGGAGATGTGACGATAGTGCGTTGAACCTCTGGATGACAAACGTCAACGCGGCAACCGGCAGCAATACTTATTTCATCAAGGTCACATCCCCTTTGAATAACTTCACACTGCCGTCAATGAATTGAACCTCGGCAAAATAAGCGAAGACATTCGAGTTGAACAGGCGGCTGCGATAATTGCCGTCCCAGCCGTAAGCCGGATCGTTGGGCGGAAAGTCATAAACCTCAAATACAGATTCTCCCCAACGGTTGAAAACCATAAAAGAACGGACGTACTCGACGTCTTCGCCGGCAAAAACCATCAGGCGGTCGTTGATGCCGTCGTTATTGGGGGAAAAAGCGCTGGGGATGAACACCTCCCGCGGATTGGCAACAAAAACTGTAACGCGTTCCGTGATCCGGCAGCCGTTGTCGTCCACCAGGGTGGCGGAGTACTCCGTGGTGTAAAAAGGACGCACCTCTATCCGCAGGCAAGTTAGACATTCCAGGGAATCGGGAGTATTCCATTGAAAAGAAGCTACTTCATCTTCAGGAATGTTGTATTGCGCTTCTATTTGAGCACGCTGACCGATGCGGATGAATTGATCCGGCCCGAGGTCGAGTACCAAGTCGTTGCCCTGGCGCAGGTTCACGTCAATGCTGTATTCGCAGCCGGTGGCATCCTGTACTACGAAATTGTATGCGCCGGCGCCGAGATTGGGAAAAAAGGTCTGGGAACGGAACGGCTGTCCATTGACGCTGAAAACAAATGGAGACGTACCACCGGTCACAGCGCCGAGGAGAATACTGCCGTCCAGATCGCCGAAACAGGTAGGATCATCAGCAACTACCTGGATATCCCGCGGGCGTTCCGGGTTTTCTGTAACGACCGTTACGTCGGATGCAGAGCAGCCGTTCTCTGTATTTATAACGCGCAAAGTGTAAGTTCCGGGAGTAAGGATATCCAGCGCAAGCGCATTGGAAATGACCGCCGGTGCGCCATTCAGGGTCCATTCATACCGGAACAAACTGCCGGCCGAGGAGCCTGTGCCGGTTATCTGCACGCTGGGATGCAGGCAATCGATTTCCTGATCGGGCCCTGCAATGGCAACGGGCGCTGTGATATCCTGCGTGACTGCTACAGAATCAGTACTTACGCAGCCGTTGCGTACGTTGGTAACGCGCAGGAAGTATGATCCCGGACGATTGATCACCGGAGCGGAGGTAGTACTCCCGGAAACGATATTACCTCCTGCGGTGGTCCACAAGTAGGCAAAATCGGCGCCGGCCGACGAACCGCTCCCATTGAGCGCATCCGCGGTGGTAATGCAGGTAAGATGGCGGGGCGTACCTGCATCTGCAAGAGGATATTCCACATCTTGCGCCACTGAAACTGCCATTTCAGAAAAGCAGCCGGTGTAAGAATCAGACACCCGCAGCGTGTACTGCCCGGGGACAGAAGTCGAATAGGTGATCGAATTGGCTCCCGGAATAGCCGGGCCGGAAGCGCCAAACCATTGGTATGCAATGGTTGCCCCTGTAGCTGAACCACTCCCGCTCACAATGACAGAGGGCGTAACGCAATCCAAAACATCCAATGCGTTCACAATGACGGCAGGGGGTGTTGTCAGGTCCGCAACTGAGATGGATTGAGTAGCCGACACGCAACCGTAAATCGTATCGGCAACTACCAAGGTATAGGCGCCCGGCGCACTGATCTGCGGTTGGCGCTGGTTGCTGTTGGCGGGTGTTATGCCAGGGCCGCTCCACTGGTACGCGAACGCCGCGCCCTGGCTGGTGTTCGGGCCGCCCAGGGTGGCCGTAGGAAAATTACAGGTCAGCTCCCGTGCCGGCCCCGGGTCGGCAATTGGAAGCGGGATTTGAGATACTTGAATGGCCTGCGACGTCGTACAGCCGAAGGAATTGGTCACGGTTACGCTGTAATTCCCCGGAGAATTGACTGTAATGCCCGGTGTCTGTTGCCCACCGGACCACTCATAACCGGAAAAAGTACCGGGAACACTAATAGCAGTTGAGGCGCCCGTGCAGAAATAATCCAGGCCGCTGATGCTGTAAGCCGGAAGAGGAAACGCTTCTACTTGTTGTGCGGTCGATGCTATGCAGCCATTTGAGTCGGTCACGGTAAGCCCGTAAGAACCGGGTGTATTTACCGTGATCTGCGGCTGGATGGAGCCTGAACTCCACTGGTAAGCAGTAAATGAAGACGCCGAGGAGAGTACGGTGGAATTGCCGGCGCAAAAAGAGGGCGTTCCCGCTATGGAAGGTTGCGGCTGCGGGAACAGTCCCACCTGCACGCTCCCCGAACCAAAACAACCAAAGGCATCCGTCACGGTCACTGTGTACGTACCGGGTTGGATGACCGTCACCGTTTGAGCTCCCGAATTATCAGACCATTGGTATGTGGCGTAACCCGGTCCGGCATCTAATACCGTTTGGGTTCCCGGGCAGAATTGAAGATGGCCGTTGATTACAGGACTGAGTTCCACATCCTGCGTCACTAACAGATCGTCGGAAGCCGTGCAGCCGTTGGCATCGGTCACCGAAACGCCGACAAGGCCGGGCTGAGATACTTGAATCGTTGGAGAGGTACTGCCGTCCGACCAGAGATATTGTGCAAACCCCGCCCCGGCATTCAAAGTGGTATAACCACCGATGCAAAAGCTCGCCGAACCGCCAATAACTACGTTCGGCAATGGATTTTGGGTGATCTGAATGCCTGCATCAGATACGCAACCATTCACATCCGTTGCCGTCACTGAATAGAAGCCGCCTTGGGTAACAGAAATCGTTTGCCCGGAACTGCTGTTGGACCACGCATAGAAAGCATAACCGGATCCGGCATCCAAAAAAACATTATCACCGGTGCAAAATGCTGTATTGCCGCTGATCTGCGGGGCCGTCACAGGAAATTCTGTGACAAAAACCGCCCCATCCGTCACACATCCGTTGGCATCGGTGACCGTGACGGCGTAGTTGCCGCCTGAAGTTACCGCAATGGCTGGAGTCGAAGCATTATTTGACCACAGATATGAGACAAAATTCGATCCGGCATTGAGGCTGGTCTGAAGTCCCTGGCAAAAACTCAAAGCGCCGGTGATATTGGGGTAAACCAAGGGATGCTCGACTACCTGCACGGAGGTAAGACCGGTACAACCGAAAGCATCGGTTACCGTAAGGCCTATGTTTCCTGGATTGTTTAAGGTAATACTCTGGCTGCTTGCACCTGTGCTCCAATTGTAGGAAGCGAAAGTGCCCGTTGAAGACAATGAGGTGGAGCTTCCTTCGCAATATTCAAGGTTGCCCGCAATTTGCGGTACAGGAAGGGGGCGCTCTGTCACGGAAACAGAGGTTTGGCCACTGCATCCGTTGGCATCCGTTACTGTGACGGCATAATTACCCGGGCTTGTCACGTTAATCTGTTGAGTGTTTGCACTGTTCGACCAGGCATAGGAAGCATACCCCGGCCCTGCGTCCAATTGTGTGTTGTTTCCGGCACAGTAAGCAAGGGCTCCTGTAATGGCAGGGGTCAGTTGAGGCACCTGGATGACCGTGACAGCATCTGTGCCTGCACAACCGTTAGCGTCCGTGACTGTAAGGCTGTAATTGCCGGCGGCGGTCACCGCGATAGCCGGCGTGGAAGCCCCGTTGCTCCATTGATAGCTGACTGAGCTGATGCCGGAATTAAGCGTTGTACCTCCTCCCGGGCATATTTGCAATACCCCGGTAATGTCAGGTACAGGATTCGGGTTTTCCGTTATGTTTACGGATTGTTCAGCAGTACAACCTGCTGCATCCGTTACGGTGAGGCTGTAAGAACCGGGTGCATTCACGGTGAGCGCGGAACTGGTGGCCCCTGTAGACCACAAATAGCTGCTCAAGCCCGGCGTACCGTTTAGTGTAGTGGAAGCGCCCTGGCAATACTGTGCATTGCCGCTTATGGACAGCCCTGGCGGCACATTTCCCGTCACTGAGAACGACGTTGAGCCGGAACAGCCGTCGCCATCCACAACGGTGACGCTGTAAGTCCCGCCTGCTTGTACAGTAATCTCCTGTTGAACAGCCCCATTAGACCATGTATAGGAGGTATATCCCCCCGAAGCAGTAATGGTGGCCGAAGTTTGGCCGCTGCATAGCGCGGCATCACCGGATATGGATGGTGTGACAGGGGCTAGTTCCGTTACCTGGAAATTGGCAGTGCCGGTACATCCGTTCTGATCGGTAACCGTCACGCCGTAGTTCCCGGAGGTTGAAACCGTAAGCGTTTGAGCATTTCCGCCTGAAGACCATTGGTATGCATTGTATCCCGCTCCGGCATCCAACACAGTGTTAGTATCGAAACAAAAACTCGCTGCGCCGGTTATTTGCGGGGAGGGCGGCGTCCATTCCTGCACAGTGACAGAGGTATTTCCAGCACATCCCTGCGCATCGGTCACAGACACGCTATAAGTACCTGCCGCATTTGCGGTTATGGAAGCCGTTTGCGCTCCCGTTGACCATGAATAGGTGCTGAAACTGCCGGTGACATTGAGCGTGGTGGAACGGCCCGGACAAATATTGAGCAGCCCGGCAATAGCCGGCGCCGGATTGGGCGTGGAGACAACCTGAACCGTGGCCGTGTTGCTGCATCCTTCGGCATTGGTAACCGTTACGGTGTAGGTTCCCGGCGTATTTACCACAACCGAAGCGCTATTCCCGCCGTTAGACCAGGCATAGGCAGAGAATCCCGGGCCTGCATTCAAAGTAGTACTCGTACCTTCACAGAAAACCAGGCTCCCGCTTATCACCGGCGCAGGTACAGGGGCGGCCGAAAGGGTAAACGAAGCTGTACCCGTACATCCTTCCGAATTGGAGACCGTCACCGAATACACTCCTGGAGTACTCGTGTTGATCTGCTCTGTGCCGGCGGCGTTTGACCATGAATAAGAAGAAAATCCACTTCCCGCATTCAGCGTTGCCGAACTTCCGGGGCAAATAGCCGAAGGGCCGCTGATCACCGGGGCCGGGATGTCTGCCGGCGCGACGACGACCGATGCGGTACCCAAACAGCCATTGCTATTGCTTACCGTAACGCTATGGGTTCCCACCGAAGCGAACACGGCTGTCTGACCGGTGCTGCCATCCGACCAGAGATAGGAAGCAAATCCTGCACCTGCGTTGAGCGAAGTGGATTGGCCGGGGCATATGGTCAGGTCACCGGTGATGACGGGGACAGGTGCGCTTACTTGCACCACTTGAATAGAGGCAATTGATTCACAACCCTGGGCCGTGGTCGCTGTAACAGAATAGCTGCCCGGTTGGGTAATGGTAGCAGCCTGCCCGGACTGACCGTTGGACCATTGATAAAAAAAGTAGGCAGGTTGCACCGTCAGTGTCGTTTGCCCGCCGGGACAAATATTGGTATTGCCTTGTATGGATGCGGCAGGAGTAAAAATTTCGGTAACAATTATATTGTTGGTACCCACACACCCCTGGGCATCGGTAGCCGTAAGGGAGTACTGCCCGGGAGCCGAGATGGTTGTGGTGGCGCCGGTACTGCCGTTGGACCACTGGAAGTTGCTGTAGCCGAACTCTGCGCTGAGTTGCATGGTGCCGCCGGGGCATATCTGGTTGCCTCCGAAAATGCCCGGCGTCGGTGGCGGCGACCAGGTCACGATACGGACATCGGTACCGATACATCCATTGGCATCCGTAACCTGGAGTTGGTAAACGCCCGCCGCGGTTACGTTGATGGTTTGCCCGGTTCCGCCCGGCTGCCAAAGGTAAGAACTGAAGCCCGGCCCCGCATCCAAGGTGATGGAGCCCCCCTGGCATACGGTCGTCGGACCCAAAATCGAGGGTGACGGCAAAGGGAATCCTTGCAGGTTAAACGTGTTGGAAGATACGCAGCCATTGGCGTCCGTTACGGTCACGGAATAGTTGCCTGGAGTATTCGAAGTAATGGAAGCCTGGGTACTGCCTGTTGACCAGGAATAGCTCGAATAGCTGCCCGCAACCACCAGGGTAGCGTTATCTCCCAGGCATATCCCGGGCGGACCATTGATATCAGGAGGGGCCGGGGCAATCACATCAATACTCACGGTAGTGTTTTGCCCGCAGGGGCCTGATAACACCGACAGGTTGAAGGTCATGGTGCCGGTGAAATCGGGTGGAACCGTGACTACCGGATTCTGGGCAGTGGTACTGGAAAGAAAGCCTGCATTAGGCCCCGACCAGGTGTAGGTCACCGGGCCGACTGCACCCGTTACACTGGCGCTGAGTGACACAGTCCCCCCCGGGCATGATACAGGATTGGAGGAAGTAGCATCTACTATCAATGCAGCGCAATTGGGCACACAACTGCCGTCGTCCACATTGGCGGCAGGGTTGTAATTGGGCGAATCCGGGTTGGTGCAACCACAAACTACAGGGTTGGGGTACATCAGGGTGACGTTGGCCGCCACGCCTACATCGGCAAAAGCATGATCGGCAACGCATACCAGCGCTGAGATAGGCCCGGGAGGACAGGAAGCCCACAATTGAGCAAAAGAACTCACTGTGCCCACATTGCAGGAATTATCAGCGGTCACACCATAGTTGCCGCCGCTTTGAGCGATGCCGTTTTCCGGGTCGGGGCCTCCCCCATCCGAAAACGTGACCAGCACAGGGCTCCCCGGCGAACCAATATCATTGGAGTTACCGCATGGACAGCCGCCTCCGCAACTCGCAACCACGCCCGGCCGGTTCAAAACCATGAGGGTATTGTTGCAGGCAGTAATAAATATGCTCAAATCTCCCTGCCACGTGTGCTGCAATTCCATGGAAAGACCCATGGGAATACCTGTAATAGCAGGGTCGAAGGTGAGCGTGGTACAGTACGCCGTCGCCGGGTTTCCATTGACAGGAGTGGAGGCATCCGGAAGCGGAATAGTAGGGTTGGTACACTGTCCAAAGCCCGGTTTCGAGGCTGTGACAAAAATTACAATGACAAATAACAGGTGTAGAAATCTGATCATAATAAATTTCGCTAACATGTTTTTGAGAAAATGCCACACCCCATCGGGACAAATGCCAAGTTCGTTTTCATATACCCCGAAGCACTACTCTTCCGGGGTAGTTTCGCCGGCAACACGCAGCCGCCGGCACCAGGGGTAAATTAAGGTAGAAGGTAATTTCACAAAGGGCAAGTTGCATCTTTGCGCCAAACAATCGAAATGGAAGCAGGGGAAAGGAAACCCCGCAACAAAACAAAATTTTTTTCTCCCTTTCAGCTTGTTCACAGGCAAAGGTAATTTATCTTGCCAACAAATAATAGTTAAAATGGCCAGGATTTTACGTCTCCCTGTTTCTGCTCCGAATGACATGGCGCTTTCCCCTTTTCTTTTCACCAACTGGTTGCCATGGGGAATTTCAACCCTTTTTTTCATCATTTTTTTTCCAGTCCTGACACTAAGCGGATGTTTTTCAAGCGATAATGAGAGCCGGCCCAATCCCGGCTTTCAACAAATTCCATACGCAAAACTCTCTCAATACGGCTTTTTCAAAGGCGCACTGAACCGGCTAGAACCAGCCGAAGGCGTGCTTCCTTATGATCTTCCTACGCCCTTGTTTACGGATTATGCTCACAAAGCCCGGTTTGTGTGGATGCCGCCCGGAGTGCGAGCACAGGCAGATGAGAACGGCTACCTCGTTTTCCCGGATCATACGGTGCTGATAAAACATTTCTACTACCCTGCCGATTTCAGCCAACCGGAAGAGAAAAGAGATATGGTGGAAACCCGGCTGCTCGTGCGACGTAACGGCGCCTGGGAGGCCTTTACCTACGAATGGAATGCCAAAGGCACAGATGCGGATTTAATGCAGGTAGGGAATATCCGCCCCGTATCATGGATAGACGAAAGCGGGCGGCCCATGCAGATAGATTACGTTATCCCCAACAAAAACCAGTGCAAGAGCTGCCACAATGCGGAAAACAAGCTGGAACCCATTGGCCCCAAGCTGCGCAACCTGAACTTCGCCCTAACCTACCCAGACGGGGCAGTTGAAAACCAGTTGGTAAAGTGGCAACAAGCCGGGTACTTAGCCGAAGGAGATTTCCGGGAAAATCACCCGCCGCTTCCCCGCTGGGATAACCCCGCATCGGCAAGCCTTGCCCAACGGGCGGCTGCTTATTTAGACGTCAACTGCGGGCACTGCCACCGCCCCGAAGGGCCGGCCAATACTTCGGGCACTTACCTGCACTGGGAAGAAACGCTGCTCACGCGCCGGGGATTAGGCAAAAGCCCCGTGGCGGCAGGCAAGGGTTCCGGCGGGCGCCGCTTCGGCATCGTGCCCGGCAAACCCGACGAGTCGATCCTGGTGTACCGCATGGAATCGGATGATCCCGGTATCATGATGCCCGAACTGGGGCGTGTGATCGCGCACAAAGAGGGCGTGGCCTTAGTCAGAGAGTGGATTGAGGGCTTGGACGCTCAAGCTGGAAACTGAGCGGCTGAGTTAAAAAAACAAAAGATTTTGAGTATCTTTGTAAAAAATCCTGCAATGGAAACAACGCTCGCATTATCTGAATACGAAATCGAACGCAACAAGCCTATGCCCTCCTTCAATCATGGCGCTATCCAGGCAAACCTGTCTTTTGCCATCAAAGCCGCGTACAACGACAAATACCGCGTGATTTCCGAGTTAAACCTCGACCTGTCGGATTGGCCCTCCGTGCCGGATATTTCTCTATACCCCAAAAGACCGCTTGACTTAGAAAACGACATCACCACCATGAAGGAACCGCCCCTTTGCGTCATAGAGATCATTTCGCCCACACAATCCATAAGCGAGCTGACGACCAAAGCGCGCAGCTATTTCCGCAACGGTGTTCGTTCGTGCTGGTTGGTTATCCCTCCCTTGGAAAACGTCTATGTGTTTTCCGCTCCCGGCGCCTATGAGATGTTCAAAGCCGGGGAAACCCTGCGCGATGAAGGGCTGGATATCGCTATCCCGGTAAGCAGCATTTTTGAGTAAGCAGCCGCCAAGCGCTACTGCACTTCCTCTTCAAGCCCTTTTTTCAATTCGTAATAAGGGGCCAGGGGGTCTTCCCGGTCAGATACCCAGGCGCGTTTATCCGTATCGAAGCGGGTATGCTCATCGGGAAACTCGATGTACTCTTCTTTACCTGAATTTTGTGGGTAGTAGGGGCTGAGGTCTTTGCCTTTCACCATAAGGTCGAAGAGCAGGCTTCCCTTTTGAGCAAGCACTTCCTCCTCCATTTTCCAGGTGCGGAATACCTCGTTGTAGTAGGTTATTGAATCTCCTTCCATGCGCAGGTGAATGCCTACTCCCACACGCTTCACTTTAAGGCTGGGAGCGAGACGGGAGACGAGCAGGAATACGTCGCCGGAGCCGGCGTCCTGATGGATGAGATCAACGCGGTGCCGGTTGAGCTGTTTGGCGTAGAATTCGTTGTAAACCGTGTCGAATTTTGTGCTGTGGTCGGCCTTGTCAGGCAGGGGTGCGGCAAAGTGAATGATGCGTTGGAGCCATTGTTGCTGCGTTTCGGCGTCAGGTTGTTGACCGGTGTTGGAGCCGGCGGGGTTACTACAGGCGGCCGTCAGGAGGCTGACAAAAAAGGAGACTAAAAGGCTAAGTCGCATATTGGTCAAAGATGATGGTTGAGAAAAGCAAAAATAAAAAAGACTTGCCGCCCGCAGGCGCGAACGACAAGCCTTATTAAAAATGAAAAGGAAATCAATATGCCTTGTCCACCGGCTTGAATTCAGCCCAGCCGGTAGTCCAGTCTGTGCTGCCGAAAGCGCCGCGGAAAGCAATGTTTTTCTCAAAGAAAGCGGTGCGGTTGGCTTCGCTGAACTTGCCATTGGAGAAAGCCGCGCCGGTAGCCAGCGTGCCGCTCGTTACGCGGAAATCGGGCGCTGTGAATGCATCGGCCAGGCGAGAGCCGAAGAACACGTCGAGGTTGAGGCCCAATGCCTGGTGGATGGCGTCGGAAGCCGGACCGTCGATGGTGGTATTGGCTGCTTCCCAGTAAGCCTTGACATCAGCCACAGCAACTCCGGAGCCTGCATTGTAAGCGGTGGCCGTAGCAGGCGCCACGAGTACATTGTTGGCCAACACGCCGCGACCCGACTGGTACTGCGCCAGCACGGAAGGCTGGTTGAAACGGATGCCGCGCGGGAAGCCCACGAGTACGGAATTGAATAAGGAAAGGGCCGTTCTGCGGCGAGCATCGAAAGAGTGGCCGTAGTTGGCATTACCGGTAGAGCTGCCCGTTTTGATGGGGCCTACCACTGTGATGTTGGAGAACACGCCATCGGTATAGGGCGTCACATCGTTGTCGTTGGGGCCGTTGTCGGTTTCAAAACCATTGGATTGCGACTGGTCGGCGAAACCCGGGTAGCGTACTGCAAGACCGTATTGAACGTTGCCGGCCCAGCCGTAGTCCACGTCGAAGTCATCGTCCCAGGTGCAGAAAGAAATGAGGTACTTGCCATTGACAGTGCCCCCAAACCATTCGTAACCGTCGTCGCCGCCAAAGGAAACCTGGCAGTATTCCATCACTGTGCCGCGACCTACGCCGCCCATGGTGATGGAGTTGGTTTCGTTGTTGGGTGTCAGCTCGATGCCGGCAAACTCCACGCGCACATACTTGAGGTTACCGGAGCTTTCGTTGTCGTTGGCCGTATTGTTATTCGTACCGAAAGTAACCGCCGGCGTGATGCCTTCCACGCCCGGATCAATCTGGTTGCAGTTGGCGCTCCCCAGGATGACCAGACCGCCCCAGTCTCCGCGGTCGCGGATGCCTGCTTCCTGGCTGGAAGTGAAAACGATGGGCTTGTCGGCAGTGCCTACTGCTTCTATTTTACCGCCCTTGTCAATGATGAGCGTGCCGCGGGTGCGCTTATCGCCGAGGATGATGGTACCTGGCTCGATGGTGAGTACCTGGCCGTTGCGCACAAAAACCTGGCCTTTTAGCAGCCATGTTTTGTCGGCAGTGAGGGTGCGGGAAGCGAGGTCTCCTGTCAACTCATTGAGTTGGGTATCAGGATCAACAGGTTCCTCTTTTTCGCAAGCGAAGAAAGAAATGACGGCTGCAAAAGCCAAAAGACTCATTAACTTTTTCATAAACAATTAAGGTTAATTAGTTGATTGTGAGAGTGTAAGGAATTACGGTTTGTTCAGGTCGAAAGTGAGGGAGAGGCTGGCCAGTTGCCCTCTTCGGAGCGTAAAAATCGGGTTGTCGCGGTCGAGGGTGATCTTTTCGTTCCGGTCGGAGTCTTCAAAAAAGCGGAAGGGCGCGTCCAATATGTTTTGGATACCCAGCTTGTAGCTCACGCGCTTCACCCGCTTGGTGATGGTGAAGTCGAGGCTGTTGCGCGAAATTTCGTAAATGGTGGGAAAGAGCACATCGCCCACCGAGTAGATGCGGTCGCCGAAAATGTTGTAAATGGCGGCTGCTGTAAGGTTGGTAACAGGCTCTTCGTAATAAAGGGCCACGTTGACGATGTACGGCGACTGCCCCTGCAAAGGCCGGACGCGGTCTTGCGCAGTAGCGGAGGATCCCAAATCTACCGTAGAACGAATGAGCGAGGCGTTGGCATTCACAGAGAAGCGGTCGAGGAAAGCGCTGCCGGTCATGCCGCGGAATGACTTGCGGAACTCCAGCTCTATACCATAGCTGCGGGCAAAGTCTGCATTGATATAGGTAAACTGCGGCTGCTCGGTAGTGATGACGGTTTTGTTTTCAACCGGGTCGTTGAAATATTTGTAAAACACGCCCAGGCTGAAAGTTTCGCCTACCCGGGGATATAACTCATAGCGCAGGTCGAGGTTGTGAATGGATGCCTGCAAGAGATTGGGATTGCCGAAACGTCCGGCTTCGAGTTTGTAATCATAAAATACGAAGGGCGCCAGCTCGCGAAATTCGGGGCGGTTCACCGTACGGCTGTAGGCAAGGCGCAGGATGTTGTTTTCGTTCAGATTGAGACCCGCATTTGCAAATGGCAGGATGGACAGCGTAGGGTTGCTAACCTTCAAAAGCCCTACCACATCGTCCACCGTTTTGATGGTTTGCACATTGTACTCGCCGCGCACGCCTCCTGTAAGGTCCATGCGGCCCAGCGATACTTCGCCACTCATATAAGCCGCACCCGTAATACTGGAAGCATTGTAGGAGTCGATGCCGCGGGTACCCTCTTCCAGTACGAAGCCATTTAATGTACGAATGTTGTCATTGCGGAAAATCTGATCCAGGGGCTCGCGTTCCAACTGCTCTTTCACTGCCGGGTCGAAAAAACCTGGGTACAGATAGGACATATAGCGGGAGTCGAAGTCGCGGTAGCGGTAGTCGGCATAGTAGCCGCCTTTGAGCGTGGCGCCTTTGCTGCCTGCGCCGGGCAGTTTGCGGGTGTAATCCATACCGTGGTTGGCCGAAAACTCCATCAGATCGCCGTAATAGCGGCCCGTGTCGAAGAGGTTGGACGAGGGCGGCAACTGCATGATGAAGTTTTGGTCGCCTTGATCTTTGGGGCGGAAGGTGCGAAAGCGGCGCAAGTCGGGTTCGAGTTCGCGGAGGAAAGAACCGCCGGCCACCCAACGCAGCGAAGACAAGGCGTTCAGTTCGTGCTTGCCCTCCAACTGGCCGGTGTAGATGGAGCGCATCCGGTAGCCGAGCAGGTAGTTTTGGAGATCGTCGTTGGGGCGCTGGATGAAGTCGAAGCCGGAACGCAAGATGGTTTCGTTCTCTCCAATTTGGTTGAACAGGTTTTTGAAAGTAATGATGCTGCGCTCGCCGGCACGCCATTTCCAGTTGGAAAGGATGCTTATGCGATTGTGCTTTTCATAAGTGGCGTCGTTGAACTGAAAGCGCACATCAATGGGGCGGGTTTGGTCTTCCCAGGAGAAGTACCGGAAGAAATCTCGATTGAAATGCTGAAAACTGGTGGAATAGTTAATGGAGGTAATGGTGCTTAGTTTTTTTCCGCCCAGGGTCATGTTGCGGCCGAAGGTAAAGCCGACAGAATAATCAGGAGTAGCCGTGCCTTCCGTAGCCAGCCAGTTGTTGGGCAGGCTGTGCGCGGCGTCCTGGCGCAATTGGGCATTGCGGGCCGATTCTTTAAGCGCTCTGGTTTTCGGGAAGTTGGAGGGCAATTGACGGAAACCGTTGTCAAATCCGAGGAAGTCGGTGGGCGAACCCTTGCTCTGCCAGTGAGGCATCATCGTGGTGTTGGCGCGATAGCCGAGGCCCACATTGAGGCGGGTGAAGTTGTTGTCCACATCTTCTACGGTGAAGAGCTTGATGACGCCCCCGGCAAAGTCGCCGGGAAACTCTGCCGAGCCGGATTTGTAAATCAACATGCGGTCCAATGCATTGGTGGAGATGAGGTCGAAGGAGAAGGTGCGTTTGTCCACCTCCGTACTCGGCGCCGTTACGTTGTTGATCATCACGTTGTTGTAGCGCTCGCTCAAGCCGCGGATCATTACAAACCGGCCGTCCACAATGGTTACGCCGGGAATGCGCGACATTACCTGGGCCGCGTTGTTGTCCTGGGAGCGGGTGATCTGCTGGCTCGACACGCCGCTCACCACCTGCTTGGCTTGTTTTACCTCCAGCAACACGGCCTGCACGGTGTTGGTCTTCCTGTACTCCGTAACAGTGACTTCATTCAGCAAAAGGGAATTAGCGGACATTACCACGTCCAATTTGAACTTCTCGCCTGGTTTGATCTCCACATCGCTGATGATCATGTTTTCATAGCCTATATAAGAAATCTGCACCGTGTATTTGCCGGCAGGGATGCTGTTGATGGTAAAGAACCCGTCAAAGTCAGTAGCAGTACCCAACTCGGTGCCCAGCACCACGATATTGGCGCCTATGACGGTTTCCTTTGAATTTTGATCAATAACGACTCCTGTAAGTGAGCCGTAAAGGGAAGCCTGAGAAAATAGCGGACCCCAAAAGCCAAGTAAAAACAAAGGTAGCAGATATGATCTCATAGAGTTGGTTTTCAAATTCGGGGCAAAGTAACTGCAGGTGTATAAACTGGGAATTAATCTTGCGTTAAGTATTTGTAAAGATTGCGGGGGGGTTAAGCTGAGGATAGTCGAAGCATCGGCAGTGCAACCCGGAAACCGGAACAAGCAGAGAGCATGGAGCAGAGAGCAGAGGGAAACCGGAACAAGCATAGGGCAGAGAGCAGAGAGCATAGAAAACCCGGAACCAGTGGGCAGTAGGGATGGTTTTTCCTTTTTCCTTTTTCCCCGCCACGGCGGGCAAGCTTTTTCCTTTTTACTTTTTACTTTTTACTTTTTCCTTAAAAAATACCTACCTTTATGGCCCGTAACGACTTTATCGCATTACTATGACCAAATACATATTCGTTACGGGGGGCGTCACTTCTTCTCTCGGCAAAGGCATTATTTCCGCATCGTTGGCCAAGCTGCTGCAAGCCAGGGGGCTATCCGTAACCATTCAAAAGCTGGACCCTTATATCAACGTGGACCCCGGCACGCTCAATCCCTACGAACATGGCGAGTGCTACGTAACCGACGACGGCGCCGAAACCGACCTCGACCTCGGGCATTACGAGCGCTTTCTCAATGTGCCTACCTCCCAGGCCAACAACGTCACCACCGGCCGCATTTATCAAACCGTCATCGAAAAGGAAAGGCACGGCGATTATCTGGGCAAGACCGTACAGGTTATCCCCCACATCACCGACGAGATCAAACGGCGGGTGCAGTTGCTCGGGGTGCAGCATAAATATGACATCGTCATTACAGAGATAGGCGGCACCGTGGGCGATATAGAATCCCTGCCCTACCTCGAAGCGCTCAGGCAACTGCGCTGGGAATTGGGCAGCGACAATTGTTTAGTCATTCATCTCACGTTGATCCCTTACCTGAGCGCCGCCAAGGAGCTGAAAACCAAGCCGACACAACATTCAGTCAAAGAATTGCTTTCTGCCGGTATCCAGCCAGATATCCTCGTATGCCGCACGGAGTTCCCTCTTCAGATGGACATCAGGCGCAAGTTGGCGCTCTTTTGCAACGTGGATGTGGGGTCGGTGATCGAAGCGATCGATGCCGACAGCATTTACGACGTGCCTTTGCTCATGCTCAAGGAACGCTTGGATGTAGTGGCCCTTACCAAACTCCGCCTCCGGGATCGCAAAGAACCGGACCTGCGCGCATGGAAGGCCTTCCTGGAGAAACTGAAATCCCCTAAATACAAGGTAAAAATTGGCTTGGTAGGAAAATACAACGAACTGCCGGACGCATACAAATCCATTCACGAGGCATTCGTGCATGCAGGCGCCATGAACGAATGCAAGGTGAAAGTAGTGCCCATTCACGCCGAGCAACTGGAATCCGATTATGAGTCCGTGGCCGAACGGCTTCAAAACTTGGACGGTATATTGGTGGCGCCCGGCTTCGGAGAGCGCGGCATCGAAGGCAAGATCATGGCCATCCGGTATGTGCGGGAGCAAAAAATACCCTTCTTCGGCATCTGCCTCGGCATGCAATGCGCAGTAGTTGAATTTGCACGCAATGTCCTTGGATTGGACAGCGCCGCCTCCACGGAAATGAACCCAAAGACGCCGCATCCGGTCATTGATCTCATGCCCGATCAAAAGAAGATCACAGTCAAAGGCGGTACCATGCGACTGGGGGCTTTTGCATGTTCCCTTACCAAAAAAAGCAAAGCCGCAGAGGCCTACGGAAAATCAGAGGTAAGCGAAAGACACCGCCACCGCTTTGAATTCAACAATGCATACAAAGAGGCCATAGAAAAAGCCGGCCTGATGTCCACCGGCATCAACCCGGATTCCGGGCTGGTGGAAATCGTAGAACTGCGAGACCACCCGTGGTTCGTGGGCGTGCAATTTCACCCCGAGCTCAAAAGCAGGGTTGAGGCGCCGCACCCCTTGTTCACGGCATTTGTGAAAGCGGCGCTGGCATATCGCGCCGGCAAAATCGAATGACCTCTGTGTCTATGCGCGAAAAATGGCCGGTTATTTTGTTTCTGCTCACCGCATCGGCAGGCGTTTTTTTTTCCCGCCATCATCCTTTTTTTTGGGATACGGTTCAGTTGGCCTCCAAACATGCCCATTTCTATTTTGACAGCCGCTTTTCCCAACTGCTGCTGCCGAAGGAAATTGACAGCGGACACCCTCCTGCCTTCGGTTTGTACATCGCCGCGTGCTGGAGGCTCTTTGGTCAAACGCTCGCCGTCAGCCATTGGGCCATGCTCCCTTTCTTGTGGGGCATCGTCTTTTTGGCATTCAGCATTGCCAAACATTTCGGTTCGCGGGAATACGCCTGGGTGTTCGCGCTCCTGGTTTTCGCCGATCCCGTATTTGCCGCTCAAGCCGTATTGGTTAGCCCGGATGTGGTACTTGCGTTTTTTTTTCTGCTCGGCTTATGGGGTATCGTCCGTCGCAAGCCCACAGTTTTGGGTATAGCGGTTTCGGGACTGGCGCTCATCAGCATGAGGGGTATGATGGCCGCAGCGCTGCTTTTCGCCTGGGAGGTAATAGCCATACAGCACACCCATAAAGCCCGCATCAAGGCATTGCTCCCATATATCCCCGGCGGTTTGCTTGCAGGCGCCTGGTTGCTTTACCACTTCAGCAGCACAGGCTGGATCGGCTACCACCCCGGCTCGCCCTGGGCGCCCAGTTTTGAACGGGTGGACGCCTGGGGCTTCGCCCGTAATGTGATCGTATATTTATGGCGTATGCTCGATTTCGGAAGGGTATTCGTGTGGGCAGCGCTTTTGTATCTCTTATGGCAGTGGAGAGGACGGAAAATTCAACTCAAAGAAGAAGAACAACGCAAGGTACGGCAGCTTGTCCTGCTCTTTTTGCTGTCCTTACCTTTTCTCGGCTTCACCCTGTTGATGTACAAGGGGCTCAGCTCGCATCGCTACTTGCTGCCTTCCTTCATAGCGCTTGCCCTGTTGTGCCACGCTGTGTTGAGCTACATGATGAAAACCCATGGCACGAAATTTGCGGCTCTCAGTTCGCTTTTCATCATCGTCTTCGGCCTCCTCAGCGGCCATCTCTGGATATATCCTCCGCACATCTCCCAAGGGTGGGACGCCTCGCTGGCGCACTGGCCCTGGTACGGCCTTCGGCAACAAGCGCTGGAATTCTTCCAGGCTGAAAACATACCTTTGGAACAAGTCGGCACGGCTTTCCCCGAAATCGGCCCGCTCAAGTACCGCGACCTCTCCGGCCGCGAAACGGGCATGAAAACCAAAGACTTGGAAGCAGATAGGTACATCCTCTGGTCGAACGTCATGAACGATTTCAGCGATGCGGAGCGGGAGGCACTGCAACTCCATTGGCAGGTGAAAAGGAAGTGGAAACGGGGGGGCGTGGAAATTGTATTGTA
>CAZNYK010000030.1:32336-35408 GCA_964577215.1 uncultured Saprospiraceae bacterium | reverse complement strand
GCTAAATTTGCCCAATGGAAAAACCTTTCAGGCTGCCGGGATACCTCTTTTACATGGGCTTCTGCTCATTAGCTGCGGTTTTCAGCCTGTTTTACCTTTTGCACGACTACGAACGCCTGGCCCGGTGGTACCTGTCGCTCAACGCCTGCATATACCGGGGCGCGCAATGGCAACAGGCGTTTTTTACCCCGCAGGTAAAAGCGGCGGGCAACTATTATGCCGTGGCCGCATTGCTCGTGATTGCAGGGCTGTCGGGATACTTGGCATGGGCCAGGGGCAGAACAAAAACCATTGCTTCGCCACCGGCAACTTCCCCGGGAAAAGGCGAATTCGGCTTTCGCGCACTGTTGGCAGCCACGGGTGTGGCGCTGTGGGTATTCAGCAACGGAGCTACCCGCCCCGCTTACGATGAGATATTCTCGGCAGTGCATTGCGCAGGAGCGCATCCTTTCCAGGCGCTCTCGTATTACATGTTGCCCAACAACCACGTGTTTTTCAACACGCTGAACAGCCTGAGCTTCTGGGCGGAAGACAAGGTCTGGAGCGGCCGCCTTTTATCGCTTGCTGCTTTCCTGGTCTTTCAACAATTGGTTTTCCTGTGGCTGCGGCGCAAAATGCCCTTGGCACAGGCACTCGGCGCCGCGCTGCTGCTGTCGCTCGCCTTCCCCACCCTGGGCTTTGCCTCGCAGGCGCGCGGGTACGGCCTGCACCTGATGGCAGGGTGGCTGGCATTCGGGGCATTTCAACGCTATGAAGAAAGTGGAAATAAGGCTTCATCAGAGTGGATGGTATGGGGCATTTTCCTGGGATATGCCACCCTGCCCAGCTTCTTGTATTTCCACCTGGCCTTGGCCGGGTACGGCTTGTATGCGCAACTTTCCCGCCGCCGCTTCGATGCCGGCTTATGGGCGGGCCACGCAGCGGCGCTTGGGCTGGTATTCGTGTTTTACCTCCCGGTATTGTGTTTTTCGGGTTGGGAGGCCCTGGCCGGCAACAAATACGTGCGCATGGGCGAACAGTCGCCGGCGGATTTTCTGCCGCAATTGGCAGGCCTGCTGCCGTTCTTTGCCGACTACAGTTTTTACGGGCTTTTCGGCGGCAATAAGGTTTTGCTGCTCCTGGCGTATGCGGCTCCTTTGGGGTTTGTTTTTTCAGCAAAAAAGGAGTGGCGCCAAATGGCCGTTTTTTACCTGTTGCTTTGGACATCGGCGGCATTGGTGGTGATACTGATGAAAAAGATACCATTCTCCCGCAACCTCATCATTCAATACAGCGCAAGCCAGGCCGTCATGGTTTACTTCCTTTATGTAGTTTGCACTTCCTGGAAAAGAGCATTTCCAGGGCAGGTGTTGTATTGGGCCCTTATCGGGGCCCTGGGTTTGTATTTCGGATTTCGCTTTCCAAAGGTGGCCGGGGAGCAACTGTATTTCAACCGCGCCAATGCGATCTTCGAGGCCAATAGCCGGGATATAGGCCTGCTGCCCAAAGACGCCGCGATAGCTTTCAGCGATGAAAGTTTTTATTGGTATTACCTTTGCCGGAAGGCCGGCTACCGGGCCTGGCTTTGCCCGCAAGGCGGCGAAAACTGGTGGGTGAAGCGCATTTCAGAGCCTGTGCCGGAAAACATGCCGCAAGACTTTGAACTGATGCACACCTTGGAAGCCGACGACTACGAGATATGGAAAAGAAAATGACGATGGAGCTAAAGAACGTTTTTCACCCCGACTTCCGCCTCGGCATTCTCGGCGCCGGGCAATTGGGCAAGATGCTGGCTATAGCCGCGGCTGACTGGCACCTGCCGGTGCGCGCCCTCGACCAATCAAAAGGTTTTCCGGCAGGGCCGTATTGCAGGCACTTCACGGAAGGCAACTTCAACAGCTACGACGACGTGTATGCCTTCGGCAAAAACCTCGACGCGCTGACCATCGAGATAGAGCACGTGGCCGTGGAGGCTTTATTTCGATTGGAGGAAGAGGGCGTAGTGGTTCACCCGCGGCCAGGCGCGCTGGCCATTATCAAGGATAAAGGTTTGCAGAAGCAGTTTTGGCCGGAGCACGGGCTTCCTGCCTCGCCTTTCCGGCTATATGATTCCGGCGAAGCCGTGCGACGCGCCGTGGAAGAGGGCCGGGAGCGGCTTCCTTTTGTGCAAAAATCGCGAACCGAAGGCTACGACGGTCGCGGCGTGGCGGTCATCCGCTCCAATGCCGACATGGAAAAACTGCTCGAACCGGCCTGCGTGGTAGAAGATCTGATCGCCATAGACAAAGAACTGGCCGTGATCGCCGCGCGAAATACAGCCGGAGAAGTCATGGCCTTCCCCGTTGTGGAAATGACCTTTCACCCGGAGGCCAATTTGGTAGAATTCCTGCTATGCCCTGCCCGGATACCCTCCGGCATCGCACAAGCCGCAGAAGCGCTGGCCGTCCGCGCCATCGAAGCCTTGGACATCTGCGGGCTTCTGGCCGTGGAGCTGTTCCTCACCACATCCGGCGAACTGCTCATCAACGAGGTGGCGCCGCGCCCGCACAACAGCGGCCACCACACCATCAACAGTTGTTATACTTCCCAATTCGAGCAGCATTTGCGCGGCATCCTCGGCCTGCCCCTCGGGAGCGTGCGAATGAAGACGCCCTCGGTGATGCTCAACCTGCTGGGTGAGCCGGGATTTTCGGGCCCGGCGTACTATCAGGGCATGGAGGAAGTGCTTGCCATGGAAGGCGTCAAAGTGCATCTGTACGGCAAATCGGATACCAAGCCTTTCCGCAAAATGGGGCACGCGACGGTACTCGATGCCGACTTGGAGCAGGCAATAGTCAAAGCGAAGCGGGTACAGGAAGTGCTGAAAGTGATTAGCGGCAACCCGTGATTTGAGGGTGGCCTTTTCATCCCATCCGGCGCATCCCCGCGGTTTTACAGCGTCCCCCTCAATGCCTGCTCCCGCTCAATGGATTCAAACAAGGCCTTGAAGTTGCCCTTGCCGAAGCTGCGGGCGCCCTCCCGCTGAATGATCTCGTAGAAAACGGTGGGCCGGTCCTGTACCGGTTTGGTGAATATCTGCAGCAGGTAGCCCTC
>CAZNYK010000030.1:30311-32236 GCA_964577215.1 uncultured Saprospiraceae bacterium | reverse complement strand
AAACGGTGGGCCGGTCCTGTACCGGTTTGGTGAATATCTGCAGCAGGTAGCCCTCTTCCTGTTTTCCGCAATGGGACACCCTGAAGTTGCTTCTGGATAACGACATGGAGTTCAGCTTGTTGGCCATCTATTTTCAGAGGTCTTGAAACGGCGCCATTAGATTCTGGCAATGAATAGATTATGATGATCTATCTTAAGCGATATGCCCTGGTGACGATATAGAAACGCTGACGTTCGTTCCGTCTCTTGCTTGCCTATGCACCACAGTAAAGTGCGGAAAACAGGTGGTGGGTTGCCGACGGACGCGCAGCGTCCGGCAGGCACACTCCTTTACTCCCCTTTGTCGGCTTGGCTTTTGCTCAGGGCTCTGGGGGAACACAGAGTTACACAGAGCGTGGAGAGGCACACGGAGGAAAAACTCTGTGAAACTCCCCCTACTCTGTGTACCTCTGTGTCCAAAGATTTGAGGCCACGAAGTGATTCCCTTCATGCCTTCGACATGAAGGGAATACCGGGGGCCTGTTTCCTGCTCAAACAGTCTTTATGACCCGCTGGCAATCTCTGGTTTTGGAAAAAAATTGTACCTACACACTACCCGATGCATCCTTCTTTTTGCGCAAAAACATACGCAAATTTACGTCGGGACACCCATTTTTAAAAAACAGCCATTGATAATCAGTTGTTTATGGCTACTTTTTGAGAGAGTGCGGAAAACAGGAGGGCGGCCTTTTCATCCCATCCGGCGCATCCCCGCGGTTTTACAGCGTCCCCCTCAATGCCTGCTCCCGCTCAATGGATTCAAACAAGGCCTTGAAGTTGCCCTTGCCGAAGCTGCGGGCGCCCTCCCGCTGAATGATCTCGTAGAAAACGGTGGGCCGGTCCTGTACCGGTTTGGTGAATATCTGCAGCAGGTAGCCCTCCTCATCGCGATCCACGAGAATGTTGAGGCGGCGGAGGTCTTCGATACTTTCGTTGATCTTGCCCACGCGCTCAGGCACCGTTTCGTAGTAGGTCTCGGGCACATAGAGAAACTCCACGCCGCGGCGGCGCAGTTCGCCTACGGTGTGCAGGATGTCATCGGTGGCTACGGCGATGTGCTGTACCCCCGCGCCCCGGTAAAAGTCCAGGTATTCCTCGATCTGGCTTTTCTTCTTGCCCTGTGCCGGCTCGTTGATGGGGAATTTAATGTAGCCGTTGCCGTTGCTCACCACCTTGCTCATGAGGGCCGTGTATTCCGTGGAGATGTCTTTGTCGTCGAAGGTGACGAGCAGGTTGAAGCCCATGACGTCCTGGTAGAACTGCACCCATTTGTTCATCATGCCGAGTTCTACATTGCCCACGCAGTGATCTACGTATTTGAGCCCGATGGGCGAAACGGCCAGCTCGCTCTTGCGCGGCTGGAAACCGGGCATGAAGGCGCCGCGGTAATTATTGCGTTCCACGAAAGTGTGCCAGGTATCCCCATAAGTGTGTATGGAGGCGAGGGTGACCTTGCCGTGTTCGTCTTCGATCATCTGCGGCGCCGATGCGGAACGGGCCCCGCGCTCCAGGGCGGTGTAATAAGCTTGTTCGGCATCGTCAACCCACAGGGCGAGCACTTTCACCCCGTCTCCGTGCAAGTGCACGTGCTGGGCGATCTCGCTCTCCGGCCCGAGGGCCGAAGTGAGCACGAAGCGGACCTTATCCTGTTGGAGCACATACGAAGCGCGGTCGCGCAGGCCGGTTTCGGGGCCTGCATAGGCTACGAGTTCAAAACCGAAGGCCGACTGGTAATAGTGCGCAGCCTGTTTGGCATTGCCCACATAAAACTCGATGTGATCGGTTCCTTTGATGGGAAAAGTGTCCTGGGTGACACTTGATTTGGTTTCGGTTAAGGTTGACATCTGTGGATTGATGATTTTTGATTGATGATTTTTGATTGATGA
>CAZNYK010000030.1:0-30211 GCA_964577215.1 uncultured Saprospiraceae bacterium | reverse complement strand
GATTGATGATTTTTGATTGATGATTTTTGATTGATGAATGACGGTTTTTGATTTCGGATATCCCTTGGCCTTACGCCTTTGGCCATTAAAATTATCGCAACCAGCTTTTGAAATAATCCCTGTCTTCAATTCCCGCAGCGTGTTCGGTCATTAGCAGCGGACGGAAAGTATCCACCATCACGGCGAGTTCGCGGGTTTCTTTGGCCCCTATACTTTTCTCCACGGTGCCGGGGTGCGGCCCGTGCGGGATGCCGCCGGGGTGCAAGGTGATCATGCCTTGCTCTACGTGTTTGCGGCTCATGAAGTCACCGTCCACATAGTAGAGCACTTCGTCGCTGTCGATGTTGCTGTGGTTGTAAGGCGCCGGAATGGCCTGCGGATGGTAGTCGTACAGGCGCGGCACAAAGGAGCACACCACGAAGTTGCGCCCGTCGAAGGTTTGGTGTACCGGAGGCGGCTGGTGTACGCGCCCGGTGATGGGTTCAAACTGGTGGATGGAGAAGGCGTAGGGATACACATAGCCGTCCCAGCCTACCACGTCGAATGGGTGGTTGAGGTAGTAATACGGATAGATGACATCCTGCTTCTTGATGTAGAAGAGGAATTCGCCCTGTGCGTCGTGGGTTTCCAATTGCTGCGGCTTGCGAATGTCGCGCTCACAGAAAGGCGCGTGCTCCTCAAACTGTCCAATGGCATTGCGGTAGCGCTTGGGCGGCACAATGGGCCCGGCCGACTCTACGATTAACAAGCGGTTGTCGGGCGTATCGAAATACAATTGGTAAGTGGTGCCGCGGGGGATGACCAGGTAGTCGCCGTACTCAAACGGCACCTGCCCGTACATACTGCGCAGGGTACCGGCGCCTTTGTGGATGAAGATCATCTCGTCGGCGTCGGCGTTTTTGAAAAAATAATCCGTCATGCTTTTCCGGGGCGCGGCGAGTATGATCTTACAATCGTCATTGACAAGCACCGGCTTTCTTGAGGCGATGTAGTCGTCTTCGGGCAAAATATTAAACCCTTTGAGGCTCCGGTGCTTGAGCTGCTTGTCGTGCACGGTTTTGGGCGCTACGGAGTACGGCTCACCGGTTTGTACGATCTGCGTGGGGGCATTGCAATGATACAGCAGGGAGTATGCATTGCTGAAGCCTTCCGTGGAGAACAACTCCTCGTGGTAGAGGCTCCCGTCGGGCTTGCGGAACTGTATATGCCGCTTGTGCGGTATTTGGCCAAGGCTGTGGTAGTGCATGGTTTACGGTTATTCGGTTTACGGTTATTCGGTTTACGGTTATGCTGAGCGCTGCCGAAGTGCTTGTCGAAGTAAGTCGAAACATCGGTTTATCCCCGGCATAAATGTGTGAATACAGCATCGAGCATGCGCGACAGATCGGCGATCTCCTCCTCGCTGAGCGCGCTCCAGGCTTCACGGCGCACTGATTGGATGATAGGTAATACCTCTGCGATCTTTTCCCGGCCGGCAGCAGTCAGTTGAATGGAAAACCGGCGGCGGTCGGCGGGGTCGGCCAAGCGGCGGGTGAAGCCCTTTTCACACAACAGGTCAATGATGCGCGTCATGGTGGGCGCATCTTTGTAAGTAGCTTTGGCGATCTCCAACTGGCTCAGCCCCTCCTGCCTGTTCAATTCCTGCAGCACAACCCATTGATCTACGGTGATGCCCGTATTCGCACTGCTCAGGCGCTCCTGCACAAACTGTTTCATGCGCCTCGCGGTGCGCTCCAACACAAAGCCCGACAAGTCAGATCTACTGTCTTTTTCTGCGGCAATACGAACCATATGGCAATTTTTTGCGCAAAAATAGTTGTTATACTAATTATACGCAAGCGAAATTAAAAATTTATACTTTTGCTATCGACAACAAACGACAAGCGGTAATGAGCAGATTGTTTTGGATACGGCAGATACTGGAATACCTCAATTTGGAGCCGGAGGTAGATGACTTTGACAAGATCCACGAGAGCATCACCAAAGACATGGTCTTCAAGGGCACCAATCTCTGGATCCTGATATTCGCCATTGTGGTGGCCTCAGTGGGCCTCAACATGAACTCCACGGCGGTAATTATCGGCGCGATGTTGATCTCTCCGCTCATGGGGCCGATCAACGGAATGGGGTACAGCATTGCCACCTACAATTTCCCCTTGTTCCGCAAGGCATTAAAAAACTTTTCCTTCGCCGTTGCGGCAAGTTTGTTTACCTCCATGCTATACTTCATTTTAAGCCCTATTTCCACAGCGCACTCAGAATTACTTGCCCGCACCAGTCCTACCATTTACGACGTGCTCATCGCATTGTTCGGCGGGCTTGCCGGCATTGTGGCCATCAGCAGCAAGCTGAAAGGCAACGTCATCCCGGGCGTGGCCATCGCCACGGCCCTTATGCCGCCGCTGTGCACGGCCGGCTACGGGCTGGCCACGGCACAATTTTCTTACTTCTTCGGCGCGTTCTACCTTTTTACCATCAACACGGTATTTATAGCGCTTTCTTCGGTGGCCATTTCACAGATATTAAAATTCCCGATCCGGACCATTTTGGAGGACTCTCAAAGGAAACGGGTCAACCAGGGGATTTCTGTAGTGATCAGCCTCATTCTCATCCCGAGCATTTATTTCGGATATCTCCTTGTGCAAAAGGAGCGGTTTTCAGAGAATGCATCCAAGTATATTAACAACATCAGCGTGGTGGAAGGAAATTACCTCCTCAAGCACGAAGTGAACGCAGATAAAAAGACAATCGTACTGATATATGGAGGGGCCACGCTGAACGAAGAACAAAAAGAAGAGATCAAAGCAAAGGCAACCGATTTTAACCTCAACAATGCAAAAATCATTTTCCAGCAAGGCCTGACATTGGACGCGTTTGACACCAGGAGCGCCGAGGTGGAACGCCTGAAAGCCGAGCTAAACCGGCTAAACCTGATGCTGCGGGAAAAAAACAGCTACATAGACAGCCTCCAGCGGCGCAACCTCATCGGGCAAAGAGTGCTGGACGAGATCAAAAACATCTACCCTCAGATTGCATCATGCTCGTTTGCCGATACTTATGCGTTTTCCGGCGCCGGATCCCCACCCGACACGGTGGGCTTGGTGGTATTTTCCCTGAAAGACCCGAAGCTTTCAACAACCGACAAGGGGAAAATCGAAAATTGGCTCCAGATCAGGCTTCAATCTGAAAAGATAAAAGTTTTCTTCGAGCCGCCTGCCGGCGGGCGCTAAGCGTCTTCTACCTTCCCTTTAGCCGGTTCAAGCCCGCTTTTGCTTTTTGGTGCAGTTCGGTTTCGTACTCGTCTGAATCCAGCGCCAGGCATCGCTGGAAAAATTCGCGGGCTTTGTCCTGTTGGTTTCGCTGTTCGTAAATGAGGCCTATTTGGAGGCAGGCGTTGCAAGCAAAGAAATATCCCTGTTTGCTACCCTGGCGCAGAGCCGACTGGTAGTAGAGCATTGCTTTGTCCAAGCGCTGGAGACTATGGCAAATGCGCCCCATCCGGTAGGCGTATTCTACCTGGTGGCGTTCGTGGCCGAATGAAGCGGGAGGGCGGTTTTCCAAAAGCTCAAATGCTTTCTGGAAATATCCCCCGTCAAAGAGCAGGCGCGCCTTGAGCAGGGCAGGATCAGGGGCTTCGCCGGAGCGGGCTTCGCGCAGGGCGCTCCGGTCGCTGCCCGATGTGGCGCTTCCGCGGGCAATGCACAGCTCCATGTATTGCCTGTAGCCGGCATTGTTGCCCTGGATGAGGGCATGCCAGGCCAGCTTCTGGTAGGTTTCCTTTATGAAATTGCGCCCCTTGTACCGGTGCGCGAATTGGAGGAGGTATTTGTCCGCATCGGGGTCGAGCCGGCGCAATTTGGCTATTCCCAACATATTGTCGATGAAGGGCAGGGGAATGAACTGTTCGCCGCGCGGGCATTTCTCCAGCAGCGCGATCGCCTGATCGTTGCGCCCGGTCCGCATGGCAATATTGGCCATGATGAAGCAATGCACCGGGTTGCCTGCGGGTTGCAATTGCCCGGAGCCGACTGCTTTCCATGCCGCCTCTCCGTCGTTGGCTAAGTGCAGTAATAAAAACGCATAGAGTACGCGCGTTTCGGTTTCAAACAGGAAGCCGGTGTTGCCGGCCTTGCGAAGCACTTCCTCCATTTCCCGGCGGCCCTGGGCGATGCTGCCTTCTATGCCGGACAATAATTTCATGCCCCATTTGAAGTTGTCGGGTATCACGCCGGCCACAGCATGCAACAGGGCAAGGTCTTTTTGGTTGGGAAGAAAATCCGGGTACAACTCCTGGTTTTTGCGCAGCAACTTGTGCGCTTTGCTCACCTCCGTAAATGCCGGTATATACTCTCCGAATTTCAGGTGCGCCATGGCCCATTGCAGGCGCACATCGGCCTGGGCGAAGCGGTAGTAAGGCGAGGAGGGATTGCATTGCTGCAACATTTCCATTCGCTCGCTTTTTTTGCGTTTCAAGCGGCTGAATGCCGTTTCGTCTTCGCTGATATACACGGCTAAGCAGTCGGCGTAATTATCCAAATGGTAGGCGATGAGATTCCCGGGGTCGCGCGATTTGATCTGGGAAATAAGCATTTGAGCTTCGGCAAAGCGAAGGCTGGTAACCAATTCGTAGGCATCTTTGGCAGACGGGGTGATCTCGTAGCGGGGAGAGGAGGGGGCGGCGGGTAAGCCAAAAGTCGCAGAGCCCGGTGAAATCAGGGGGAAAAGCAAAAGACAAAAAACAAAAAAACCGGAAAGCAGCGCACCTGATGTGAACAGGGGCATCTTCCCGGTTTTTTCGCGTTCGCCCATGCGGAGCGGATTAATCGTCCAATTCATCCACTAAACGGGTAGCTTCGGCGATCAGCACCGGCTGCGCCTCGTCCTGCAGGATGAAGTCATCCACGAGGATGCGGCCGCAGTGCTCGCACGCCATGATCTTTTTGCGCATGGCGATCTCTAATTGCATTTGCGGGGGAATCTTATTGAAACAGCCGCCGCAGGAATTGCGGGACACCTTGGCCACGGCCAAACCGTTGCGGTAAGAACCGCGAATCCTGTCATAAGCGCGGATGAGGCGCTCTTCTATGCCTTTGCGGGCTTTGTCGGACTTCTTGCGCAGTTTCTCTTCTTCTTTCTCAGTCTTTTCAATGATCTGCTGCAATTCTACGCGCTTCGCTTCCAGTTCTGCAGAACGCTTGGACATGCGCTCCTGCGCCGCAGCCAGCGTTTCTTGTTTGGCGTCTAATTCGATTCGGGACTGGCGGATCTTCTTTTCGGAAAGCTGTATCTCCAGGCGTTGCAGTTCTAATTCCTTCGTGAGCGCTTCAAATTCGCGATTGTTCTTCACGTTGTCCAATTGCGCCTGATAGCGCTCGATGAGCATGTTGGCATGGTCGATATTGGCCTGGTGCCGGGAGGCTTCCACCTGGATTTCCTTCACGGCGCTTTCCAATTTATTGACCCGTGTTTGCAGGCCGACGATCTCGTCTTCCAGGTCGCTTACCTCAATGGGCAGCTCCCCTTTAAGTATCTGGATTTCATCTATTTGGGAGTCTATCTGTTGAAGCTCGTACAGTTGGCGAAGTTTTTCACCTACGGTTAATTCTACTGCCATTCTCGCATGTTTTTTAATGAAACGCTAAAGATAAAAAACGGGATTGGTGCGCGCCTCCGCGCAATAGGCCGCAAAGGTACGGAATTTTTCTGAAATAATTTCCTGGAGTAAATCAATGGTAAATTGTTCGCTCTCAAAGTGTCCGATGTCGGCAATGAGAATGCGACCGTCGGCATCGAAGAACTCGTGGTATTTGTAGTCGGCCGTTACAAATACGTCGGCGCCCTGGGCGATTGCCTGGGGCAAAAGGAATCCTCCCGACCCGCCGCACACCGCAATGCGCTGCACGGGTTTGCCGGGCAGGGCCGTATGGCGAACCACCCCGGCTCGCATCACCGACTTGAGATGCAGCAGGAATTCGCGGGCATCTGCCGGCGCGATCAATTCTCCGATCATGCCCGAGCCGGTGGAGGCGTCCGGGTCTTCTACCGGATGAATAGAGGAGAGTTGCGATCTCAGTACGCGTACTTCGTTTTCAATGACCGGCTGAAGTGCCTGCGGGAATACAACATCGCAAGTCCCGCCGCTTTCGTGCATGTATACATGCGCTGCTCCTGCGCGGTACAACGCAGTCTCCATCTGAGGAGTCACTCCGCTTATTAAAGCTTTTTTAAGGGTGCTCTTGGGGGAGAGAATCCGCGTGTGCCGCAAGTCTAATACGGATGCGATCCGGGCGTTTACGCCCTGCCGGAACACATTGTCCAGGTTGGTGTGGATGGCGTAGATGGCCACGTCGTTTTTTATGGCGGCAATCACTACGCGCTCCACGTAGGTACGCCCGGTGATGCGCTTCAAGCCTTTGAAAACGATGGGATGATGCGCCACTACTAAGTTGCAGCCTTTTTGAACGGCCTCCCCGATGACGGCCTCTGTGCTGTCCAAACAACACAACACGCCGCTTACTTCCCACTCCCCGTTCCCGGTGATAAGCCCGGCATTGTCATAATTTTCCTGGTACACAGGCGGTGCAATGCTCTCAAGATGCCGGGTGACGTCCTTTATTTTTGCCATAATAAATACATGAAAAAATCTTCATATTAAACCATGCCTTCCGAGGCAATGTTTTGTTTTTTCAAAAATGAATAACAGCCATGAGATTTACATTATTGCCGTTTTTTGCCGCACTGGGCATTTTCTTGCTCTCCAGCGCTTGCGACATGCAAGCCCAGCCGCACGCTCCTTCCGCAGTTGCCGGCGCCTCGTACCAAAACATTGACGTACCCGCTTTCAAAAAATACATGTCTGATCCCAATGCAGTGGTTCTCGATGTGCGCACTCCTGCCGAAATAGCGCAGGGCAAGATACAAGGCGCCATGGAGTTGGACTTCAACAGCCCGGATTTTGCTCAAAAAGTATCCCAATTGGATAAATCCAAAACCTATCTCGTGTACTGCCGCAGCGGCAACCGCAGCGGCCAGGCGTGCTCCATGATGCAGCAGCAGGGATTTTCCAAGCTCTACAACCTCCGGGGCGGGATGATAGCGTGGGGCCGGCAGTAATACCGCTGCTCCCGGCACACTTTCTTCCCGGACGCGAGTCCGTTGGTTGTTTTCGATCCGCCGGAATTCCCTGCCAGCCGGCTCAGGCAGGTACCCGGATTTGATATGTTTTCCCGGTCTTGTTGGTCAGCCTCGTCGAGATCAGCCAGGGGTTGTACACTTTCAGCATTCGGTAACTGATGCCGTGCTGTTCGGCAAAATCTGCCAGGCTCGGAATAGCCGAGTTGACCTCCACTATCTTGTAGCTGTTCAGGGGGGCATAGGCTTCCTGTTCTTCGAGAATGAAACCGAAAGCGCGCGGATCGGCTAAAATTTCCTTGATGGCCACCAAGCGAAACACATAGCGGCTGGTTTCCTCATTGAGGTGGAGGTCGTAGAAGGAACTCCCTTTTTGAGCGCCTTTTTCGCGGGCAAGGCGGGAGCCTCCTATGTTGTAAGCGGCGGCGGTGAGCGTCCAGTTGCCGAATTGTTTGTAGTAGTCTCGCAGGAGTTTGCAGGCAGCCAGCGTCGCCTTTTCAGGATGGTAGCGCTCGTCCACCTCGTCGTTTATTTCCAGGCCGTACTGCTGGGCGGTAGGCGCCATGATTTGCCAAATGCCGCGCGCTCCTGCGGGTGACACGGCGTTGCGCAGGTTGCTTTCGGCTACCGCGGCATATTTGAAGTCGTCGGGAATGCCGTTTTCCTTCAGTATTTTTTCAAACATGGGGAAGTAGCGGTACATGCTCTTGATGTTCAGCAGCGTGGTGCCGTGCATGTAAGAGTTTACCGTGATCTCGCGGTCTAAGCGTTCTCGCACGTCGAAGTTGTCCATGGGAAGGGCTTCGCCGGCAAAGTCAAAAGGCCGGTCCAAGGAGATAGGCCTTATGGTTTGGGGCAGTTCCCGCGTTCCGCCGGCCACGGAAGATTTTCCCGGCTCTGAAGGATGGTCGTCCTTGATGATGCCTCTGACATCGGAATAGGAGAAAAACAATACGCCGGCCAACAACAAGGTGACTGCGGCGGAATAAAAATACAACATCTTTTGCATATGGATCGAATTTGGACCGCAAGGTAACTCCGGCAAATGTATACTCGACAGAAAAAAGACGAAGCCTCCGCAATTTTGGGGAGGCCTCGAATCAAACCTATGTCAAAACATTGCAGATACAATCCATCAGGCAGTTTGCCTCAAGAGGTGGAGGGTCGGCGTTTCCAGGTGCGCCAGGCTGTCAAAGCGGTAGCCGAGTTTTGAAAAATGCTCGAGCACGCGAGGCAGCGCGTAACGCATGCGCTCGTTGGCCTTGATGCTGTCGTGAAATACTACGATAGAGCCAGGGCCGGCATTGCGCACCACGTTATTGAGGCACTGTTCGGGGGTTATGCCGGTATCGAAATCTCCGCTGAGCACATCCCACATTACTATGTGATAGTGCCGTTGCAGGAACTGGGCCTGTTTGGGTTTGAGCCTCCCGTAGGGCGGCCGGAAAAGGCCCGATTGCGTGAGTGATTCACAACGCCGCACATCGTGGAAATAGTCCAAATTTTCGGTATTCCAAGCGTTGAGGTGGGAGAAGGTATGATTCCCTACGGCGTGGCCGGCGTTGAGCACATCCCGGAACAAGTCGGAATGCTTGCGCACGTTGTCGCCTACGCAAAAGAACGTGGCTTTGGCATCGTATTGCTTGAGCTGATCAAGCACCCAGGGTGTGACTTCAGGTACGGGACCGTCGTCGAAGGTAAGGAAGAGTACCGGCTCCCGGCCAGGCACTTTCCAGGTAAAGTTAGGAAAGTGCTTTTGAATAAATTGAGGGGTCTTGACCAAATACATAGTGATTCTATTTTAAATGTTCATGGGTAAAAAAAAAACGACTTGAGCAAACAACGCTTTTGATTTGGCGGTAGTGTGCGAAACCCTTAACTTTGCAAGCTGAAAATTCGCACGCTTTCTCATCGGAAGGCATTCGTTTACTTTTTGTTACAACGTTTTTCGGCAAAAATCCGCTGCGCTTTGCAGTGATTTTTTTCAGAAAAATTTGAATTTTTTTTAAAGCCCCCTAATTGCGAGGCATGACAAACAACATCAGAGTGCGTTTTGCGCCAAGCCCTACCGGCGCCTTACACATTGGAGGCATCCGCACAGCACTGTACAACTACTTGATAGCCAGAAAGTCAGGCGGAAAATTCATCCTCAGGATAGAAGATACCGACCAGGGGCGTTTCGTTCCGGGCGCCGAGGAATACATCTTTGAGGCGCTGCGCTGGGCCGGCCTGGTACCCGACGAAGGCCCGGGCTTCGGCGGCGCTTTCGGGCCTTACCGGCAATCGGAGCGCCGCTCCGTCTATGCCGATCACGCTGCACAGATGCTGAAAAGCGGCCATGCCTACTATGCTTTCGACACACCGGAGGAACTCGAGGCCGCCCGCGAAGCTGCCAAAGCGCAAGGCAACCATGCTTTCAAATACGATGCCCAGGTTAGAGCAACGTTGAACAACAGCCTCTCCCTCAGCGCTGAAGAAACCCGCCGCCGCTTAGATGCAGGCGCCCCATACGTCATTCGCCTGAGGGTGGACCCCGGCGAGGACATTGTCATCCAGGACCTGGTGCGCGGCGAGGTGGTCTTCCGCAGCGATGAACTGGATGATAAAATACTGTTGAAGAGCGACGGCATGCCCACCTATCACTTAGCCAATGTGGTGGACGACCGGCTCATGCAGATCACCCACGTCATCCGCGGTGAAGAATGGCTGCCCAGCACCGCTCATCACGTGTTGCTGTACCGGGCCATGGGCTGGGAGCATGAAATGCCGCGCTTCGCCCACCTGCCGCTCATTCTCAAACCCGATGGCAAAGGCAAGCTGAGCAAGCGCGACGGCCTGCGCCTCGGCATCCCGGTTTTTCCCATCGCCTGGCACGGCCCCACCCCGGAAGAATCCTTCCAGGGGTTCCGGGAGTTCGGCTTTCTGCCACAGGCCATGGTAAACTTCATGGCCTTCATGGGCTGGAATCCCGGCACGGAACAGGAGTTGTTCAGCATGGAAGCAATGATCGAAGCATTCTCCATTGAAAAGATCGGCAAGTCGGGCGCGCGATTCGATTTTGATAAAGCCCGCTGGTTCAATCAGCAGTACATCCATGCCACCCCTGATACCGAACTGGCGGAAATGGTGCGTCCAATCGTGGAAGCGCAGGGTTACCACCCGGATGCCGCATACCTTGAGGCCTTCTGCCGGCTGATGAAAGAACGCGTGACTTTGCTCCCGGACTTTTGGGAAAAAGGCGCCTGTTTTTTCACCGGAGTAAGGCAATACGACGAGGCCACCGTGCAAAAAAAATGGAACCCGGAGCGCCGCCCGGCTTTTGAATCCCTCGCCGCAACCCTTGAAAAACTTCCGTTAACGGCCTGGAGCGACGATCCGGCCCCATTGAAAAGCGCAACGGAACACTTCATGCAGGAGCACGCCCTCAAGCCAGGAGATGTGCTGCCGCTGCTGCGCATCGCCCTGGCAGGCACCATGCAGGGACCGGCGGTTTTTGAAATGATGCAGGTGCTTGGCCGCGAGGAAACGCTGGCCCGGATGCACCGTTCCTTTGATGTTTTTGATTCCTTCGTTCACACTTGAAAATCCATGGCCATGGCGAAAAAAAAGTCGGAAAAAAAACCTAAAATACATGAAGAACTCAGCGGCTTCAACATTCGGATCAATGAATTCGGCGAAATAGAAACCACTTTTGAGATAGAGAAAATCAATACGTTCCTCAACGAAAATGTAGATGATAAAAAATTGCGCGATCAAAAAGACAATGTCGAAGAAGAAAACAAGCCGCAACCTGAATGACTTTTTCTCCCTTTCCTTGACAAATTGCCTTGTTATTCTTAAATTGCGCCGATTTTCTCAAAAACCGATCTTCCCATGAATATGACACCGACCGGCGCGCCGTTTCGCGCGTTCCTCCTAAACCGTTGTACCCGCTTATTTCATCTGAACATAAAGAAAACTTCCCATGACGCATACCCATGGGCTATTCCTGCGTAATCCAAGCATTTCCATCCCATAAACTTACTATGAGTAAAAAGGCAGCAATATGAAAACCAATACAACTGCTCCTATTCTTACGGCTTTTTTAGCCATCTTTTTTCAAGCCCAGCTCCTCGCCGGCGCACCGCTCGCCAGCGACCCTCCGTTCCTGCTTGATCCGGCCCCTGCGGATACCATTACCGTAGCTTGCCTTAAAGACGTACCACTGGGGCAAAAACTCAATTTCGACGACGACGAAGGCGCACCCAACTTCCCTACGCTCATCGCACCGGTGGACAGCCCCCCTGCCGACAGCATCAACCCATGCACCGGCGGCCAGATCATGCGCACCTGGACGGCAACCGACTCGGAGAACAATACCACGGTGATCGTTCAGATCATCATCGTTCTTCCCGACGTCACAGCGCCGGTGACCACCGCAGCCATAGAAAACGACACGCTGCCCTGCGAAGCTATCAACTACAATACCTGGATATCCAGCATCCGGCTTGCTTTTGCGTCCAATACCACCGACAACTGCTACGCCATCGGCATGGGATTGTCAATCACCGACGACGCACCCCCTACCCGCCCGTTGAACTGCAATACCCTCACCGTCACATTCACCGCCCAGGACCTTTGCAACAACCAACTGCAATGGCAGGCCCGGCTCACCGCCACCGATAACACCCCGCCCGTACTCATGGGAATTCCCCCTACCGACACGGTGGATTGCGGCCAGTCGCTGCCCCTCCCTCCCTTGGTCACCGCTACCGACAACTGCGGCGGCGAAGTGGACATCGTCCTCAATGAGGTCAACAACAGGTCTGTGGATCCTTCCTCCTGCGGATTCTATCAATACGAGGTGGTACGCACCTGGACGGCAACAGATTCCTGCGGCAATTCCAGCACGGCAAGCCAGATCATCCGCGTAATTGATCGCTTCGCCCCCGATTTTACCCGGCCCGCCAATATCAGCATTCTGTGTACCGATGATCCAAACGATCTCAATATCACCGGCAACATTTCCAACGTCACCGACAACTGCTCGGCGGCTTTTGCCGCATCCTCCTACCAGGATGCCGTTAACCCCGGCGATTGCCCAGGCGAATACACCATACAGCGCTTCTGGAGTGTAAGGGACGCCTGCAACAACATGACCGTCAAAATCCAGACCATTACCGTCATGGATACCGTGCCGCCCACCTTCACCGTACCGGCCGATACCACCATTCGCTGCGACCAGCTCGATAACCCTTCCGTAACGGGATCACCCACCGGCGTGAGCGACAACTGCCATGACGCCGCCGCCGTATCCTTCGACGACGTGTTACTGCCGGGCGCCTGCCTCAATAGTTATACCATCCGCCGCACCTGGACTGCAACGGACAGCTGCGGCAATGCTTCTTCCCAGGTGCAAATGATCACCGTATCAGACGAAATAGCGCCGACAATAGAAGGCCAGGCGCAAAACCTCACCGTCTTTTGCTCGGGCGGGGTTGATTTTTCCACGGCTTTCAACCAATGGTTGTCCACCCGGGGCGGCGCTGCCGCATTCGATAATTGCACTTTTTCAGAAGACCTGGTATGGACGGCATACGATAACGGCACCAACGACCCGGCCTCCCTGCCTGCCGTGATGTGCCCCACGGGCGACAGCGTGTTGTTGACCCACATAGTGCGCTTCGAAGTGATGGACGAGTGCGGCAACAGGGATTCCACCTTTGCCACGTTCAGGGTCATCGACAACCAGGCGCCGGTTTTTTCTCTTTGCCCCCCCGATGTGGTAGTATCTACTGATTCGGGCAGTTGCGATGCATTGGTCGCCATCGAACCGCCCCTCATTGAAGAGGGCTGCGGTTTCGGCCTGCTGTTTGAAAACTCGCAGGACGAACAACCCATCACCACCAATGCCGCTCCAGGCCAGGAAGGCACTACTCCCGTCAACCCGATACAACTCAACATTCCCATAGGGCTTCCCCTGCCCATCAACGCCTCCGGGCCGGCAACCCTCACCGTCAACCTTTTTTCCGCCGATGCGGAAGGCCCCACCGAGTACTTCGATATTTTTGCCGAAGACGGTACTTTCCTCGGCATCACGGCGCCTACCCCGGCGCAATGCGGCGACTCTGAAAGGACCTTCTCCCTTACCGTGGAGCAACTCAACGCATGGGCTGCCGACGGCACCGTGGGCATCCTGCTGACGCCGAATATCCCGGCGAATATGTCAGGCGCTTTTGCCGTAAACGCCGTTTGCGTCAATCCGGGGTCTGCCCGCGCCAGGCTCTCCTATACGGCCCGCGACCTGCAGGGCCTGCGCTACGAGTTCAGCATAGACGACGGCCCCCGGACCTTGGTGGACCCGCCGGCCCCTGTGCCGGTGAGCCTTGACCAAGGAACCTATTTAGTCACCTATTACCTCACCGATTGCGCGGGTAACCAGGATAGCTGCGCACACTTCATCACCGTGGAAGACCTGGAGCCGCCGGTACTAGCCTGCCCGGCCGACATCCAGACTGCTGCCGACCCCGAGGTTTGCAGCGCCACGATCGCGCTTCCTTTCCCTACTGAGGTTTCCGACAATTGCGCCGCCGGAAATCTTTTTTCCCAAACGCGGCCTTCCGTCAATGCCGATGCGTTTATCACTTTCGAGTACGACCCCAACCTCAACGACTATGTAGCGCAAGCCAAGACCTACTCGTTTAACGGCGTGGCGGCCAATGCGGCTGCCGATGCCCTGGTCACCATAGTGGCAAGCGGGGATTTCAATACCAACGGCGCTTTCGTGAATGTACTGGGTGAAGACAACTCCGTCCTCGGAAGCACAACGGTGGGATTTACCAATTGCAATGATGCCGCACAAGTGAGTTTTACCATCCCCCGCGCCGATTTCAATGCCTGGGCCGCCGATGGTTTGCTCAGCATCCAGGTCGTTCCCAACGCTGTAGCGGTTCCGCCGGGTATGCCCGGAGACGGAATAAATCCATGCAATCCTGCGGAGGTCACTTTCGACGGCGACAATGACGGCGTGAGCTACATTTTCGCTACGCTGGAATATTCCGCTCTGGAAGTCAATTATTTCAGCCAAGGCGCAACAGTACTTCCTCCCGCAGTAATGTCAGACCCCGCCGCCGCGCCGGAACACGAATTCCAGGTGGGCGAAACCCAGGTGTACTACGTGATCCGTGATCGCAGCGGCAATGCCGATACCTGCTCTTTCAATATAGTGGTGCAGGATACGCAGGCGCCTGTGGCGCTTTGTCAACCCACAATCGTGTTTGTCAACCCCTCGGGCGTGGCCGACCAGGTCATATCCCCGGCGCTCATCGATGCGGGCAGTACAGACAACTGCGGCATTGCCTCCCGCACCCTGTCGCCTGCTACCTTCAATTGCCTCCAGGCCGGAAACTCGTTTCCAATCACTATGACCGTGGCCGACTCAGCGGGCAACACCGCCTCCTGTTCCACCACCATTCGAATAGAAATTGAAAGCCCTCAACCAACGGCCAATTCAGGAATTTGCGGCGGCGACACCCTGTTTTTATTTGCCAATCCGCCGGCGGCGCAGGGCGGGGTGATCTATACTTTCCTGTGGTCGGGGCCGCAGGGATTCACCTCCACTTTGGAAAACCCGGTCATTCCCAATATAGACCCGTCACGGGCAGGATCATACAGCGTCGCCATTACCGGCATTACAGGCTGCACGGCCTCCGCTTCGGTAGAGGTAGCCATCGAATCACTACCCTTGGTGCCTACCCTGCTCACCGATACAGGAATTTGTATCAACGAGGATATCGTACTCACTTCAAGCGTGACCATTCCCGGGCCGGGCGCCGTGTATAACTGGTACGAGGGCATCCCGCCCAACGGCGTCCTTCTGACGAGTACCAGCGAGCCCCAACTGATACTGCCCGGTCCGCATCCGGTGGGGCAAAGACAATTTTATCTCATCCTGGAATCAGGGCCGTGTATCACATCACCGTCCTTACCGGTTGCGGTCACTGTATCGCCCATACCGGTAGCCATTGTCAACACCGACCAGATCACGATATGCCAGGGCCAGCCGCTCCAACTGGGAACGGGCGTGAGCGGACCGGGCGTGACGTACCAGTGGGTAGGCCCGAATTTCATGTCTGCCAATCAATCTCCTGTGGTGACCAACTCCGCAGGGCCGGGAAGCGGCGGCATTTACACCCTCCGGATAACCCAAAATGGATGTACATCTCCGCCGGACACCACCATTGTGACGGTGTTGCCCAAACCGGCTACGCCTCTGCTCAGCAGCAGCGGGCCTGCATGTGAAGGCGGCGCCATTCTCCTAACCGCAAGTACGCCTGCAAGCCTTTACCGGTGGATTCCCCCAGGCGGCGGCACGCCTATTGTCACCACGGCGGGTGTGCTATTGTTGCAGAATGTGGATGCCTCGGTAGCAGGGCCCTGGCGGGTTTTCGTCACCCAGTTCGGCTGCGATTCCGATCTTTCTGCGCCCTTACAGGTGGTGGTGAACCCCGTGCCGCAGGTAATGGTCGAAGTTTCGACCCAGGCGGTATGCGAAGGCCAGTCTTTACAACTATTTGCTTCACCGGCTCTCATCAATGCGCAATATATCTGGAGCGGGCCTGCCGGGTTCAGCTCCGCTCAGCGCACCCCTGTCATAGCCGACATGTCGCCCGCCCGGGCAGGCACATACGGCGTGACGGTCACCACGGCAGAAGGCTGTTCCGGTACGGCATCGGCGCAGGTTGAAGTATTAAACCGGCCTGCCATTACGGGCTTGAGCAACAACGGCCCCGAATGTATTTCCGGCCCCATAGATATACAACTATCAGCTACCTTGAGCCCTCCCGACAACGGCTCCTACACTTACGAGTGGAGCGGCCCCTGCCCGGTAATGGTTTCAGGTTCTAATGCCACCATCCCGGGAGCTACCATTTCGTGCAACGGCGCCTATCAACTGATCGTGCGCAACGCCTCAGGCTGTCCATCTCTGCCTGCCGTTACTTTTGTGAATATGGCCAACGCACCCTCCACGCCGGGAACGCCTGTTATTACCTCCGGCAATGCCTCGGCGGTATGTGCCGGGCAGCCGCTCACGCTTACTACAACCACCTTTACCGGAAACTCGGTAACGTACTTCTGGCAAACACCCGCAGGCACCATACCCACGGCCACGGCATCCTTAGCTATAGGCAGCGTTTCCATAGCCGACAGCGGTCCTTACTCCGTTTTTGTTGAAGTGGATGGCTGTGTATCAGGCACTTCCGGGCTGATCAACGTAGTGGTGAACCCCGTGCCGGTGATCGCGGGTTCCAGCAACAGCCCCGTTTGTGAAGGCCAACCCATACAGTTCATGTCCACATTTATTCCCGGCGCCTCCTACCAGTGGATAGGGCTGAACAATGCATTTACATCCTCCGTGCCCAACCCGGTAATCAACAATGCCGACTCCATTCTGCACTCGGGCGCCTATACAGTAATGGCTACGCGCAACGGTTGTATGTCGGATGCGGACACGGTGTTTGTAGAGGTTCGCCGCCGGCCCATGAGGCCCATAGCGCTGCCTGTGGCGCCTGTATGCATCAGCACGCCGGGCGCGGTAGCCCTCTTTTCAGTGGCGCCGGGGTCGGCTACGCCGGGCGCCACGTATGACTGGTTTGACCAGAACAACATGCAAGTGGGCGTTTCAGCGGGATTGACTTTCCAGTTCAATAACTTTGCCCCATATGGGGAAGGCACCTTCCCCTTCTTCGTGCGCGCCAGGAAAGACGGCTGCATATCGGGCCTCTCCGAACCCGTTTTTGTGACCTTTAACACCATACCGGCGCAACCGCCCTTTGCCGGCGAGGATGCCGAAGTGTGTCCTAACCTGGATATTTTCCTGAACGCTACTGCCCCGCCCCGCGGAACCGGCCTTTGGACGCTCGTTCAGGGCGGCACGGGCAACGAGTCCATCGTTTCTCCGGGCATGCCGGCAAGCCAGGTTACCGGCCTGCTCATGGAGCAGTCCTATACCTTCCGTTGGACGCTGTCCAATGGCGCCTGCGTGAATTACGCATTTGACGAGGTCACCCTCAACGTAAGAGAAATTGAACCGGCCTTTGCCGGAAGCGACACCATCATCTGCCCGGGAACCTCCTTCCAGCTCTATGCCACCCCGGTGGAATTGGACTCCGGCCGCTGGTCGCAACCCGATGTACAAGCGCTGTTGGGCATATCGATCGGAGATAATGCCGACCCGGCCTCGCCGGTTACCGGTATGACTTCGGGCAACCTCTATGTTTTCGTATGGACAGTTAGCGGCGAATGCGGCAGCCGTGCAGATTCGGTTTTCATTTCCATTTCAGACGTTCAGCCCTTTGCAGGAGACGACTTCCGCGCCTGCAACGACGAGCAGTTTGCCGTATTGAGAGCGCAAACGCCCGGCCTGGGGAGCTTCGGCAACTGGTCTTCCCCCGACACAACCCTGCAGTTCAGCGATCCGCAAGACCCCGAGGCAACGGTATCGGGGCTGAAACCAGGATTCAATACCCTGGTCTGGAGCATTGACGATGCATTGTGCGGCAGCGCCTCGGTTGACACGGTCATTGTGGAATACACCCTCAACCCGGCTGCTGAAGACGACGAGTTCGAGGTTGATTTCGGGCAACCGACCTACTTGGATGTGCTGGCTAATGATTTCAGGCCTGAAGGCACCGTTATTCGCATTATCGAAGGGCCAGGTTCCGGCGCCGTCGTCATTGAAAACGATACCGTGCCGATCTACACCCCGGGTCTCAATTTCATCGGTTCCGACCAGTTTATGTATGAAATATGCAGCGAGGGATGCGAATGTTCCGTCGCTACAGTTTTCATCGATGTGGTTGCCGGCGACCTGTGCAATGTGCCCAGCGTCATTACTCCCAACGGCGATAAGATAAACGATGCATTGGTCATTCCCTGCCTGTTTGACACCGGCGCCTACTCCAACAGCCAGGTGCTTGTTTTCAACCGTTGGGGCGACGAGGTATTCCGCTCATCGATACCATACCGCAACAACTGGGAAGGCACTTATAATGGACAAGAGTTGCCGCCCGGGACGTATTTCTACATCCTGAACTTCGGCGACGGCACTGTACCGCGTAGAGGATTCCTTATGATTTTGAGATAAACCGGGCCGGATACCCGATCTATCTCATTCCGTTTTACGTCAAAAAAAAACATACATGAAAACGAAGCGCATAATCCCTTTTTTATTGCTGGCACTGCCCTTGTGCTTGTTGGCCCAACAGGAAGAGCATTACACGCAGTTCATGTTCTACAAGCTGGGCATCAACCCCGGATATGCCGGCGGCCAGGACGGCGCCACGATTTCCGCCTTGGTGCGCAACCAGTGGATGGGCCTGGACGGAGCGCCGCAAACCCAGTTGATCACCTTCAACATGCCCTTGCTCAATGATCGCATCGGCGTGGGCGGCAGCGTATTGCGGCACACCATCGGCGTGACCTCCTTCTACACCGCCGACGGCGTGTATGCCTACAGGCTGCCTCTGGGCCGTGGCGTGCTCGGCCTGGGACTCCAGGCTTCGGTGCGGCTCCTCCGGGTAGATTACGCCGCATTGGAAGGCACGCAGCCGGTGGACCTTGACCCTGCGGTGCCGTCATCCCTGCAAAGCAAATACATGCCCAACTTCGGGTTTGGCGCCTATTACAGCACTGACCGTTACTACCTGGGGCTGTCGGCGCCGCGATTGTTGCAAAACAACATCAACTTAGCTGATGAGCAGGCTCTCATCAACCGGGAACGGCAGCATTTCTTTTTTATGGGCGGACTGCTCCTGCCCATGGGCGATAACGTACAGTTACAGCCCCAGCTACTGCTGAAATACGTAAAAGGCACCCCTTTTGACGGGGATGTGAATCTCAACCTGATCTTCGTTGAAAAATATACGGCCGGCCTGTCTTATCGCTTGGGCGGTTCCAAGTCCAACAATACCGGGGAAGCCATTTCCCTGCTCCTTGCTGCCCAGATAACGGATAAATTCCTCCTGGGCCTGGCGTATGATGCCACACTGACAGAACTGCGCAACTACAGCAGCGGAACCATGGAGATGGCCTTGCGGTATTCAATCGGCGGGCGCTCACAAGGCCGGATTTTCGTTAATCCGCGGTTTTTCTGACCGTCAAAATCCCAAGTATTATGCGCCTTGGCTTTGTAGTGTTGTTCTTTTTGTTGTCCGTAGCTTCATTCGCTCAGCGCAAGTCAAAAAACGCTCCGGCGGCTCCTTTGCAGATGTCGACCCATAACGACATCGCCTACTACAACGTGCGTACGGTCAATACGCCTGCATTGGATTTTTCACCCGTTTTTTATCAAAACGGCATTGTGTATGTATCTTCCAGGCGAAAAAGCGGACCGGTTGACCGGAGCATCGGCGAGACTTTTTTCCAATTGTTCTATGCGGAATTGGGCCCTGAAGGCTTTCCCATGCGGCCGATCAATTTTTCCATGGAGTTGAATTCCCGCCTGCATCAGGGGCCCGTATCTTTTAACCGGGAGGGCAACCGCATTTTCTTCACCCGCAGCAATTTGCGCGACGGCGTGACCCGTTCGGATGCAAAGGGGCGGGTAGGCCTGAAAATCTTCGAGGCCGAGCGCGGGGAATTCGACTGGGTGAATATCAGGGAACTGCCTTTCAACAGCGACGATTTTTCCAGCATGCATCCTTCCCTCAGCCCTGACGGAAACCGGATTTTTTTCTCCTCCGACAAGCCGGGAGGCTACGGCGGCTTTGACCTCTACGTGGTAGAACGCCGGGGCAATTCCTGGTCGGAAATGATCAACCTCGGCCCGGACGTAAATACTTCCGGCAACGAGGTTTTCCCCTTCATCCACGAAACCGGTACGCTCTTCTTCTCCTCCGACGGCCACAAGGGCTTGGGCGGAATGGATGTTTTTTCCGTTGACCTGAGCACCCGAACCTGGGGGGCGGTCACCAACCTGGGCGAACCTTTCAACTCCCGAAACGATGACTTTGGGCTTGTACTCGATCCCGACGGCAAAGCGGGCTTCTTTTCCTCCAACCGGCCCGGAGGAACAGGGAAGGACGACATTTACGGATTTCAGGCGCCGTTGGGCATAAAGGGCGTGGCCCGCCCGGCAGATATCCCTTTGCTGGTTGCGGTATTCGACGGCGTCAACAACAGGCGCATGCCGCGCGCCGCCCTGCGCCTTTTTGAACGGGGCAGCGACGGCCTCATGGCCAATACTGCGCTCTACAACGTGGAACTGGCGCCTATTCCGGGGAGTGCCAATGAAATGACCCTGCGCCTGGTGCGCAAGCCAGAAGACGAACTCGGTTCTCCGGTAGCGCTTACCAATCGCGACGGGGAAGCTCAACTATTGCTTCCGCCTGGAAAGGATTACATCCTTGCCATACACGCCCAGGGTTATGCCTCCCAGGAGTTGCTGCTGCTGGCCAAATCGCCGGGATCGCTCAAGCCTGTGGATGTGTTGCTCGAACCGGAAAGTTGCGTCAACCTGAGCGGAAATATCCTCAGTCTCAATTATAATACACAAGTGCCCAACGCGCTCTTGCGGATCGTTCACGAAAGAAGCAAACGCGAAGACTTTATTCGCACTACCATTGACGGCAAATTCAACTATTGTTTTGACCCTGAGAGCGACTATACCATTCACCTTGAAAAAGAAGGCTATGCCGCGCAAAGCCGGCGCATCACAGCCGCCCAGATACAAACAGGCGACCGGGACGCGCTCTCCATGAAAATGACGCCGGGCTCCGAGTCCAATATCAGGGAACCCCTTCGCGAAGGTACGATCATCCTGATGCAAAATCTGTACTATGACTTCAACAAATCGGCTGTGCGCATCGGCGAGGCACGCGAATTGGATGCATTACTGCGTTTGTTGCAACTCTTCCCCAGCATGCAGATAGAACTGGCCGCCCATACCGACAGCCGGGGCGCTTCCGATTACAATATGCAGTTGTCGATCAGGCGTGCCGAATCAGCCAAGGACTTCTTAGTGCAGCGTGGCGTGGAGCCTTCGCGCATCCGCACGACAGGCTACGGGGAAAACCGGCTGCGCAATGGCTGTAAAGACGGCGTGCCCTGTAGCGAAGCAGAGCACCAGCAGAACCGGCGTACCGAAGTGCGGGTGATTCGCATGGATGAACGGAGTACTCCTTCAGGCCCCGGAAATTAGCCGGAAAACGAGAGCGGGCGCCGCCGCCGGCGACACCCGCTCTTCTTCTTCAAATCAGGAGGGGGTTTCCCTCCGGCAAAAGTTCACACTGCAATGATCAATTGTATTCAAGTATAAACTTCACCGGCAGGTTGAACCATACTCTTACAGGTTTGCCTCTTTGCCGCCCGGGCGTCCACTTTTGTGGCATATTATTCATCAGGGTAACAACCCGGAGCGCTTCTTCGCCGCACCTGCCGCCGATGTCACGCACTACTTCAGTGTGTTTGATACTGCCGTCGGTTTCTACCACAAACCGCACTACCACTGTGCCTTCTATGCCGTTTTCACGAGCGATGGCCGGATATTGGATATTGTCGTAGATGAATTGCAGCATCTTCTTGTCGGCGCAGGCTTTGCGTTCGTCTGTAGTGGCTAAGTTCTCGCAGCCCGGGAAGCGGGGCATTTCTTCTACCACCTTGAAAATCTCTTCGGCTTCCGGCTCAGAAGGAGGAGGAGGAGGAGGAGGAGGAGCGTGTTTCACTTCCGGCTTGTCTGTGACGGCTACCGGCCCTTCAATGGCAGAAGTGGCTTCTACAGACTGGTCCAAAAACTCTACGCTCTCGGCTTCAAGGATAGTCTCGTTGGGCACTTCCTGGATTACAGGAGGAGGAGGAGGTGGTGGTGGTGGTGGTGGTTCTGCACTCCGCGGCGGTTCTACCTCAATATCTGCCTGTATCATGTCCAGCGCGCCTTGCGGTATTCTGGCCTTGCGCTCATAGGAGGTCAGGTTGAATGCGCCTATAACAATGACGAGCACTGCTACTAAAGCGATGCGGAAAAACATTCCGCTCCAGCGGAACACATCCACTTCGGGATATTTTTTAGTGACATCCCAAGCTCCCTGCCCGCGTTGAGCGCTGTGCTTCTCTGTGAGATTGCTGTTTGCCCTGGCCTCGAAATGCCTGCGGGTCAAATAGATCAACAGCCCAATGGCGGCAACCACCCCGCCCGTCAGCAGAAGAAATTCCTGGTTGGTGAAAGAAAACGCGGTGTTCATACCTCAGGTGTTTAAGTTGAAAAAAAATCGGCAGCTTGAGTATTTTTATTAGTGAGGCTCTTACTGCTTTTGTCATGGTAAAAATACGCGCATATGGAGTCCTTTCGAAATGATGTGTGTCAACCAGAAAAGTGACTTTTGTCAGTTCTATGTTTTTATTCAGGCCTGCTGCAACAGGGTGATAAATGTCATTCAGGGGGGTTGACAAGCCTCATCGAAAAGACGGTTTAATCCCGGCATTTTTGACCATACAGACGGCGGGCGGCGCCAGGCGTCAGGCCGGGATGCCGTTCTGCGTTTATCGCGTTCACCTTATTAAATACAATACGCCATGGTTGCAGAAAAAACAGACGTGCAAACCCTGCACTTCGAGCACAAATTGTGGGAAAACGAACTCAAATTCTTTACCGACGAGATCGCCATCTTTGAACACCGGCTCGAAGAAATGGTCAAAGCCGAATTGCCCACCGAGGTTTTAGCGCGCCTGGAGCAGTTTCAGAATAAATTCATCCGCCAAAAATCCGTATTGGAAGAGATGGCCCATGACATCAAGGTACACGAGCAAACCCTCAGCGGCCTGCTCAAAGCCGGCTTCAGCACCCCCGATCACAAAGTGGAGGATCACACCCACCTGCGTGAGCGCATGGAGAGCTTTCGCAAGCTGTATGCGGAATTAAAAGGAATTTTCTACGCTTTTTGGGTAGAGCAAAAGTGAGGCGCAGGATAAACCGGTTTACATTTTTCGGTTTCCATCCCTCGCTACCTGCTTCACCAGTTCCCATCCTTTCTGCACCTCCTCCAGGCTCGCCTCTGTATTGCCCGCCACCATGCGGATGACGTAGCGCCCGTTGAGCTTGGTTTGAGTTAAAAGAATACGACCGCTCGCGTTGAGGTGGCGCACGAGGTTCTCGTTCATGCGGTCGAGTGCCTCTTCTGTGTGATCTCCCGGCGGCCGGTAGCGGAAGCACACGAGATTGAGCGGCGCTGGCGCCATGCGCTCAAAATCCGGCGCCTCGTCAACGGCTTGCGCCAGCCATTGCCCGATGCGTACGTGCTCGCGGATGAGCGCCCGCAGGCCTTCCACCCCATAGCTTCGGACGACGAACCACAACTTGAGCGCCCGGAAGCGGCGGCCCAGCGGTATGCCCCAGTCCCGGTAGTTGTTCACCAAGTGGTCCTCAGGAGTTTTGAGATATTCAGGCAGGATGCTGAAGGTGCGCAGCAGGGCCGCCTTATTGCGCACGTAGTAGGCCGTGCAATCGAAGTTGACAAACATCCACTTGTGCGGGTTGAACACTAAGCTGTCGGCCAACTCCATGCCCTCGCTCATCCAGCGCATTTCAGGCAGCAGCAGGGCGGCGCCGGCATAGGCGGCGTCCACGTGCAGGAACACGCCGTGGCGGCGGCATATTTCGCCGATGGGCCGCAGCGGATCAATCGCAGTGGAACTGGTAGTGCCCAGCGCAGCTACTACGCAGGCCGGCTTGAATCCCTTGGCCAGATCGTCTTGTATGGCTTTTTCCAGTGCTTCCGGTATCATGGCGAAGTTTTCATCGGTGGGGATAAAAACCAGGTTGTCCTCCCCGAAACCGGCAATGCGCACGTCTTTGAGTATGGAGGAGTGGGCTTGCCCGGAGGCATATACCCGCAGGGGCGCCGCCGCGTAGAGGCCTTCCTTGTTGACGTTCCAGCCGGTAGCCTGCTCGCGGGCCGTGAGCAGGGCCGCCAATGTTGCTGTAGAGGCCGTATCCTGTATGACGCCTACCCAGCCGGCGGGCAGGCCCAGCATCTCGCGCAGCCATTCCATCACGCGCTCTTCCAGTTCCTCGGCAGCGGGCGAGGTTTGCCATATCATACACTGAGCGCCCATGGCGGCAGTGAGCATTTCGGCCAGCACAGAGGGCGCGCTGCGGCTTGCAGGGAAGTAGGCAAAGAACTGCGGGTGCTGCCAGTGGGTCATGCCGGGCAGGATGATGCGCTCGAAGTCGCTCATCATGGCCTCGAAGGGTTCGCCCTGCTGCGGCGGGGATGCGGGCAGTTGGGCTTTGATGTCGCCGGGTGAAAGGTCGGGTTTCACCGGGTATGCAGCGATCTGCTCGAAGTAGTCGGCCATCCAGTCGGCCAATTGATGCGCATGGGCGCGAAATTCGGAATGTGTCATAGCAATCTTTTTCAAGGGAGTAATTGAATAAGTAAGCTGTACCGGCGGCAGTACCGGCGACTAAAGTCGCCGCCGGGCTATCGGCGACTAAAGTCGCCGGTACTTCACGCCACCTCCTCCCCCGCGGAGGCCGTCCATATCGGGCTATCGGCGACTTCAGTCGTCGCCGGGCTATCGGCGACTAAAGTCGCCGGTACTTCACGCCACCTCCTCCCCCGCGGAGGCCGTCCATATCTCAAACCATTCCTCGCGGCTCAGTTCAATGCGGAGTGCGCCGAGAGATGTTTTCACCCTGTCTATATTGCCGGTGCCGATCACGGGTACGATACCTGCCGGGTGGCGCAACAGGAAAGCGAGCATGACCTGGTCAATGCTTGCGCCCTCGCGCAAGGCGGCAATACGGGCACAAGCTGCTTTCACGCGGCTCACCTGAAGGTCGTCCGGCTCGGTAAAAAAGCGCTCGCCTCCCAGCGGCGACCAGGCCATGGGCCGGATGCGGTACAGCAGGCATTGGTCGAAGGTACCGTCATGGAAGGGGGGTAAGTACATGGCGTTGGCTTTCACCTGGTTGGTGACCAAGGGGATGCGTGCATTCAGCAGTTCAAATTGCGAGGGCGTGAAATTGGATACGCCGAAATGCAGCACTTTTCCTTCCCGGCGCAAGTCATGGAATACGGCAGCTACCTCGTCGGGATGCAGCAGGGGGTCGGGGCGGTGTATGAGCAGCAGGTCTATATAATCCGTATGCAGGTTGCGCAGCGACTGTTCCACCGAGCTGCGAATGTGCCCGGCACTGGTATCGTAGGATTTGAGCCGGTACTGCGGGCGATTGGGCGTCACCAAGCAAATGCCGCATTTGGTGACCAATTGGGCCTTTTGCCTGAGGTGGGGTAAGCCTTTCCATGCGGCGCCGAACTCTGCCTCGGCGGTATAGTGCCCGTATATATCGGCATGGTCGAAGGTAGTGACGCCCATTCCGATGCTTTGTTCTATAAGGCTGAGCACCTGCCCGGCGTTCAGTTGGCGGCCCCATGCGCCCCATTTCATCACCCCCAGCACAATGGGCGATACGAAGGGGCCTTGAGCGGATAAGGATACCTGTGCGATTGACATGGTGGAATTTTTCAGGCAAATTACCAGACTTTATCCGAGAAAAGGTATTGCCATGGTCATTTTTGAACTTTCACTCCCCTTCCGCGTTGCTGAATGGCATGATCAGCGATATATCTTTAATGAAAACAATCCACTATCCCGCGATCTCCGGATGGCCCGCCATAGCGGAGCGCCCGGTAAAAAATGCGGAAGAGCTGGACGGCATTGTACGCCAGGTGTTTGACGATATCCGCCGCCATGGCGACGCGGCAGTGAAACAATACACCGCCCGTTTTGACAAGGCCGAGTTAGACAGCCTCGCAGTGGACGAAACCGCCCTGCGCCGCAGCGCCGGCCGGGTACCTCCCGAATTACGCGAGGCCATAGCTATAGCAGCACAAAACATCGAAGCCTTTCATGCCGCGCAGCAAGAACCGCCTTTAAATGTAGAAACAATGCCCGGCGTGACCTGCCGGCGGGAAAGCCGCCCTATCGAGCGGGTAGGCATTTACATCCCCGGCGGATCGGCGCCCCTATTTTCCACAGTGCTCATGCTGGGCATACCGGCGCGCATTGCAGGATGCCGGGAAGTGGTGTTGTGCTCGCCCCCCGGTCCTGATGGCCATATTCATCCAGCCATTCTGTATGCCGCATCTCTCGTGGGTGTCACCTCCGTATTCCGCGCAGGCGGCATCCAGGCAATTGCGGCCATGACGCTGGGAACAGAGAGCATTCCGCGAGTGGACAAAATCTTCGGGCCGGGCAACCAGTACGTCACGGCGGCCAAGCAATTCGCGCAGCGCTACGGCGTAGCCATTGACATGCCTGCCGGGCCAAGCGAAGTACTCGTGATCGCGGATGATACCGCCAACCCGGAATTCGTAGCCGCCGACCTGCTCTCCCAGGCCGAACACGGCCCCGACAGCCAGGTGATCCTGCTTTCCGACAGCACCAGGATAATTGAAGAAACCATCGCTGCGCTGGAAGAGCAGCTTAAAAACCTGCCCCGCCGCGACATAGCCCGGCAGGCCCTCGAGCACAGCCGCGCCGTGTTGCTGAACGATATGGACAGCTGTATTGCATTCAGCAATATCTATGCGCCGGAACATCTCATCATCGCCACGGATGATGCAGCACAGTGGGCCTCCAGGGTTATGAATGCCGGCTCCGTTTTCCTGGGGCATTACAGTTGCGAAAGCGCAGGCGACTACGCATCCGGCACAAACCACACCCTCCCCACCAACGGCTATGCCCGCAACTACAGCGGGGTGTCACTGGACAGCTTTGTCAAGAAAATTACCTTCCAGGAGATCAGCCGGGAAGGCATCCGCCGCATCGGACCGGCTATTGAACTGATGGCTGAAGCGGAGGAATTACTCGCGCACAAGAACGCCGTGACGGTAAGACTGAAACAATGATCGCCATTATCCAATACAATGCAGGTAATATCCGCTCCGTGGAAAATGCCTTGCACCGCCTCGGCTGCGAGAGCATACTCACGGATGTGCCGGAGCAGATCGCAAAGGCCGATAAAGTAATTTTTCCAGGCGTGGGAGAGGCGAGTTCCGCCATGAAATACCTGCACGACAAGGGCCTGGACGAGGTGATCCGCTCGCTGCAGCAGCCTGTACTCGGCATTTGTCTGGGCTTGCAACTGCTGTGCGCGCATTCAGAAGAGGGCGACACCCGCTGCCTCGGCGTTTTTGAGGCAGGCGTGCGGCAATTTCCGCCGGGCGGAAAGGCGCCGCATATGGGCTGGAACGATTTCACCAGGGTGGGCGGGCGCCTGTTCAAAGACATCGAGCCGCACAGCGATTTCTATTTCGTTCACGGCTACTATGCCGAACCCTGTCCGCACACCACCGCCGTGTGCGATTACATCCTGCCGTTCAGCGCCGCTTTGGAAAAAGACAATTTCTACGCCGTGCAGTTCCACCCGGAGAAATCTGCTGCTGCCGGTGAAAAACTGTTGCAAAACTTTCTTGCGCTATGAGGATCATCCCGGCCATTGACATCATCGGCGGCAAATGCGTGCGCCTCAGCAAAGGCGATTACAACACAGAGGTAGTGTACAACGAAAACCCTCTCGAAGTAGCCAAAGCCTTTGAGGATGCAGGCTTGCGCTACCTGCATCTCGTAGATCTGGACGGCGCCAGATCAAGCCGGATCATCAATCACAAGGTGCTGTACCAGATCGCTGCTAAAACCGGCCTGCACATCGACTTCGGCGGGGGCCTGAAATCGGACGAGGACCTGCGCATCGCCTTCGAAAACGGCGCTCAACAGATAACGGCGGGAAGCATAGCCGTAAAAAACCGGGAGCTTTTCCTGCATTGGCTGAAAACCCACGGCCCGGAAAAGATCATCCTCGGCGCAGATTGCAAAAACCGGAAAATTGCAGCTCAGGGCTGGATAGAAAGCTCCGATCAGGATGTCCTGGACTTTATACAGAAGTACGAAGCGGAGGGCGTACAAAGCGTCATCAGCACTGATATCGCCTTGGACGGCATGCTTCAGGGCCCTTCGCTGGATTTATATAAAGAAATCATGGAGCACAGCAAAGTGCAACTCATCGCCAGCGGCGGCGTGGCTTCCCTGCAAGACCTGGAAGCCCTGCAAAACATTGGCTGCGAGGGCGCCATTGTGGGCAAGGCCATTTACGAAGGAAAAATTCCACTCAAACAATTAGCCGCTCTATGCTGAAAAAAAGGATCATCCCCTGTTTGGATATCCGCGACGGGCGCACCGTCAAGGGCGTCCAATTCGTAAATATCCGCGATGCCGGCGATGCTGTGGAACTCGCTCAGCGCTATGCACAGGAGGGCGCTGATGAATTGGTTTTTTTAGACATCACTGCCACTGTTGAAAACCGCAAAACCCTGATCTCCTTAGTGGAAAAAGTGGCGGCTGAGATCAACATCCCCTTCACCGTAGGCGGCGGCATCAACTCCATTGCAGACGTATCCGCACTTATCCGTGCCGGCGCAGACAAGATCAGCATCAACTCGGCGGCCGTGAAAAACCCGGCCCTCATCCGGCAAATGTCCGGCGAATTCGGCAGCCAGTGCGTGGTATTGGCCATAGATACGCGCCATGAAACCGATGGCTGGAAGGTATATGTTCACGGTGGCAGAACGCCCACGCCGCGCTTTGCCTTAGATTGGGCGCTGGAAGCCGAGCGACTCGGCGCCGGTGAGATACTACTCACAAGCATGAACCACGACGGCGCCAAAACTGGCTTCGCAATCGACATTACCCAGGCCGTTTCGCAGGCTGTCAACATCCCCGTCATTGCCTCTGGCGGCGCGGGGGCGGCGGAGCACTTCAAAGAAGTATTCGAACGCACCGAAGCAAGCGCCGCGCTGGCTGCCGGCATTTTTCACTTCGGCGAAATTTCCATACCGGAAGTGAAGCGATATTTAAGAAACCAAAATATCCCCGTAAGATGAACCTTGATTTTGCCAAAGGCGAGGGGCTCGTCCCTGTAGTCATTCAGCACTGCGAGACCTTGCATGTGCTCATGCTGGGCTACATGAACGAGGAGGCGCTGGAAAAAACCCGCCACGAGGGAAGAGTCACTTTTTTCAGCCGTAGCAAAAACCGCTTGTGGACAAAGGGAGAAACATCCGGCAACTTCCTGTGGGTTAAGGAAATCCGGGAAGATTGCGACAGCGATGCGCTGCTCATCAAAGTGCTGCCCCAGGGCCCGGTGTGCCATACCGGCGCTAATTCCTGCTTCCGGGAAGAAAGTCCCAAGGGCTTTCTCTATCAGTTGGAACAGACCATCGCCCGGCGCATTGCCGAAGGCGGAGAGGAGTCTTATACGGCCCGCCTGGTAAGGCGCGGCATCAACAAGGTAGCGCAAAAGGTAGGAGAGGAAGCAGTAGAGTTGGTTATAGAGGCCAAAGACGACAACGAGCAGTTGTTCAAGAACGAAGCCGCAGATTTATTATATCACCTGCTCATATTATTGAAGGTCAAGAACACCCCGTTGGAGGAAGTAGAAGAAGTTCTTCGCGAAAGGGCCCGGAAGTAAGCCCGGCTTGCGACCGGCTATTGGTGTAAATGGCCGGTTTTTCTCAAAGCGACCTCTGCTTCGTCGGGCTGTTGGGTACCAATGAGGAGTTTGGCGCCGTTTTCCAATTCGAGTTGTATGCCATCATTGCCTGCAACATTCAGCGCCCTGTTTTTTCCGAAGCCCCGCAGCCCCCATCCGCCGTATTCCAGGATGGGATTATAAGTTCTCAGGTAGCAACGTTGTATCTTTTCCCAGGAATAATATCTGAAGTTTAGGTGTATGGGAAAAAACCGCACGTAAATCCCATCCCGGCGAATTTCCGTTTCCAGGCGCCAGACCCAAAAGAACAAGGTCATCAAAATAGTAAATGCGGTAGTGAAAATCAGGCCCGTATCGCTCATCGGGTTGTCGCCGAAGGATTGCTTATAGATAAGCTGTTGGATCAGTCCATAAATTAAAAGCGCATCTATGCCCAGCACGATGGCCCATATCCAGATTTGCCTGAAATATTGCACTTCTTTGAAGAGCGGCGGAGTTTCCATGACAATTGGTTTTAACTGAAAATAGAATACATCGCGAAAAGGCGTTCCT